>CBINGV010000056.1:0-15656 GCA_966250255.1 uncultured Flavobacteriales bacterium
GCACTTCAACAAGGATATTTTCATCGACCTCTTGTGTTACCGCAAATACGGTCACAACGAAGGGGATGAGCCGAAATTTACGCAACCGAACTTGTACAACCTCATCGCCAAGCATCCGAATCCGAAAGATATTTACCTCAAACAGCTCGAAGCGGAAGGGGCAATGACCAAAGAGGATGCGAAAAAGCTTGAGGATGAGTTCAATACTTACCTCGAAAGCGAATTTGAAATTTCGCGCCAGAACGAAAAAGCAATTACCTACGACTTCCTGAGCAAAACCTGGGAAGGTTACCGCCACAGCAAGCCGGAAGATTTCGAAAAATCCATTGATACGGGCGTTGATAAAAAGAAATTGCTCGAATTGGGCGTAAAACTCGCTACGCTGCCGGAAGGCAAAAAATACTTCCGTAAAATCTCTAAGATTTTTGAAGATCGCCTCAATGCGATCAAGGAGGACAAGCTCGACTGGGGTTCCGCAGAAATGCTCGCCTATGCCACTTTACTAGAGGAAGGTCACCCGGTGCGCATTTCCGGCCAGGATGTGGAGCGTGGAACGTTTTCCCACCGCCATGCCGTTGTAAAAACGGAAGATACGGAAGAGGAAATCGAAACGCTGAACATGCTCTCCGATAAGCAGGCGAAATTTTACATCTACAACTCCCTGCTCTCCGAGTATGGTGTTTTAGGATACGAATACGGATATTCCCTGGCAATGCCGAACGCATTGACGATCTGGGAAGCGCAGTTCGGGGACTTCTTCAACGGTGCCCAGATTATGATCGACCAGTTCATTACTGCCGGTGAAGACAAGTGGTCAACCCAAAGCGGTCTGACGATGCTTTTACCGCATGGTTACGAAGGTCAGGGTGCGGAGCACTCCAGCGGACGTATGGAGCGTTTCCTGCAGCAATGTGCAGATTATAACATCCAGGTGGTCAATACCTCCACCCCGGCGAACCATTTCCATTTGCTGCGCCGTCAGCTGAAGCGCGAATTCCGGAAGCCATTGGTGGTGTTTTCACCGAAAATGCTGCTCCGTTACCCGGCGGCAGTTTCTTCCCTGGATGAAATGGCCAAAGGCAGCTTTAAAGAGGTAATCGATGATGCGGTTGCAAAACGCGACGCGATTGATACGCTGGTATTCTGCTCCGGTAAATTCTATTACGAGATGAAGGAAAAAGCAGCCGAAATGGGAGTTGATAACATGGCCTTTGTCCGTGTGGAGCAGCTTTACCCGCTTCCGCAGAAACAAATCGACGAGCTGATCGCTTCGTATAAAAATGCGAAAAACATCGTTTGGGCACAGGAAGAACCGGCCAATATGGGTGCCTGGACTTACATCGCTATGAGCCTTCGACACATTCCGTTTAAAGGAGTGATGCGCCGTGCTTCTGCCGCTGCTGCCGAAGGATCGAAAAAATTACACGAAAAGCGTCTGAAACATCTCTTCGAAGACCTGTTCCAATACGCCAAAGTAAAAGTGCAATAACCATTTCCCCCTTTAGAGGGGGACAAAGGGGGAGGATTCGTACTTTCCTTTTGAAATAAAAAACGAATTAAAAACCAAAACACCATGTCATTATTAGAAATGAAAGTGCCAAGTCCGGGGGAATCGATTTCAGAAGTTGAAATCGCAAGCTGGCTGGTATCCGATGGAGATTACGTAGAAAAAGACCAGGCTATCGCCGAGGTGGATTCCGATAAAGCAACACTGGAGCTTCCGGCTGAAGAAAGCGGAATTATTACCCTCAAAGCAGCCGAAGGCGATGTTGTAAAAGTAGGCCAGGTGGTTTGCCTGATCGATACTTCTGCGGCAAAACCTGCAGGTGCTCCTGCTGTCAAAGCAGCTGAGCCGGTAAAGGAAAAGGTAGAGGAAGCCAAAGCTGCCCCGGTAGCTGAAAAAGCGGCTGCACCAAACCCGGCTCCGGTAAATGAAAAAACGTCTTACGCAAACGGGACACCGTCAGTTGCTGCGGCCAAAATCATTGCTGAAAATGACATCAACCCGGCTAAGGTAAAAGCCAGCGGGAAAGATGGGCGCATTACCAAACAGGATGTGCTTGCAGCCATGTCCGCAGGGATTTCTGCCGACTCCGTTCAGGGATGGGGCGGTACGCGTGACCAGAACCGCGAAAAAATGAGCATGCTGCGCCGTAAGATCGCCGAGCGATTGGTTTCCGTAAAAAACGAAACCGCCATGCTCACGACCTTCAACGAAGTGGATATGAAACCGATCATGGACCTGCGTGCCAAGTACAAAGATAATTTTGCGAAATTCCACGAAATCAACCTGGGATTCATGTCTTTCTTTACCAAAGCGGTAACCGAAGCCCTGAACTTGTTCCCGGCGGTAAACGCGCAAATTGACGGCAATGAAACCGTTTTCCACAATTATGCCGACATCGGGATTGCCGTTTCTTCGCCGAAAGGCTTGATGGTGCCCGTGGTTCGCAATGCAGAACAAATGACCCTGGCTGAAATCGAAAAAGAAATCAAGCGCCTGGCCGTTAAAGCCCGCGACGGGAAAATCACGCCGGACGATATGACCGGGGGAACGTTTACCATTACCAACGGGGGTGTTTTCGGCTCTATGCTTTCCACGCCGATCATCAACCCGCCGCAGTCTGCGATCCTGGGAATGCACAACATCGTGGAGCGCCCGGTTGCCATAAACGGAAAAGTGGAAATCCGCCCGATTATGTATGTGGCGCTTTCCTACGACCATAGAATCATTGACGGTAAGGAATCGGTTGGTTTCCTTGTAAAAGTAAAAGAAATGCTCGAAAACCCGGAAAGAATGATCTTCGGGGGCAAAGACCCGATCCAGGTTTTGCTGGGCTTATAAATAAATCGCAATTGACAAGAAACCGTGTATCTTTTGGGTACGCGGTTTTTTTATGGGCTTTATCCCAATTTTTTCCGCTTCCAGATATAAGCGTCCAGGATGTAATGAACGACCTGTGGCATGATCAGCAAAGGCACGACAAAGGCCAGGATTTGGTCGCTGTCGATTGTGGAGCTGAAATACATCCAGCCGAAAATTTCCGAATGTTCCCGCCAGATGAGCGTGTCCCAGATGCCTTCTTCGGTATAAGCGAACACGAAAACAATCAGGTAAAAAACGATCCAGCCCCAGCGCGAAAAAATGTACTTGCTGAAAGCCGGCGAATCGCTGCCGATTGTCCGTTTCTCCGTGATCCAAACGAGCGCCAGGTAAGGAATCCCGTGCCCGATAACATTCACCAGCGAAAAGGTAAAATCGTTGTTGATCATCACGATACAGGCATACCAGGCAAAAGCGGTGCTCAGGGTCAGCATGATCCGCCCGGGGTTCCAGTGCTTTTTTTCGCGTTTTTCCAAATATTCACACAACAAATAACCTGCAAGGATTACCAGGAAACCCCATTTGAGATAAGGTACCAGTGCCGGCAGGTTGATGTATTTGAAATCGCCTTTCAGCATCCAGTTGAAATTTTGCTGGCCCTGGCAATGCCAGATCAGGACGGGCAAAATAGTGGCTGCATAGATGCTGAAATGCATGTAGTAATAGCGAAACTTATTTGTGATAAAATCACGCGTGTAGAGCCTGAAAAAACCGTATTGCTGCCGCACGAAATGAAACACGGCGAAATAGGCGAGACAGCTCCAGAATAAATAAGAGCTGAGTGAATAAATGAGAATCCCGCCCATCCACACGAAAAAGGGCAGGTATTTCAGTAAAAAAGAATATTTTTTCCGGGCCTGGTCTTTGAAATAGGTTTTGTAAACCGTGCTGTAAACGTGGGCGACATCAATTGCCAGGACAATCAGGATCCAGGAAGCCGGGAAAATCTCCGTTCGCTGCTGGTTCATAAAGCTGTGCGGCAGGAAAAAAATCACCAGGGCCGGCAGCAGCTGCGGCAAAATGAACCAGGTTGTATCAAACTTGGCTGAATGAATCCAGATGTTAACTCCGTTTTTACTCATTTCCCAAAATAAAGCGGGCCGCTTCGAGCCCCTGTGAAAAACCTTCTTCAAAAATCGAATAACCCGAATAATCGGTATGTGCGAGCCGAAGTCGCGGCGATTGGCTGTTTTTCTGGCTGAAATCATAATGCTTTTGGAGGCTTCCCGGGTAAGGTGTTACCATGCCGTGGCCCCATTGCTGAAACTGCATCGACAGGATGTGTTCTTCGATTTTCGGATGCATGGCTTTCAGCTCGCCGAGTACCAGCTGTTTCATTTCGTCCAGGCTGAGGGAAAACATTTTTTGCCGTTCGGCCCGGTCACCCGCCTGGTCAAAGGCGAGGTAAACGTTAATCACATACTTATCTTTCAGCTGCGTAAATTCCTGGTGCTGGTTGTAAATGTAGCCCAAGCCCTGCGTGCCGTAACGCACATTGTCCCAGGCAAGTTCCAGGCCGGTGGCTTCGGGAATTTTATCCAGGACAACCACGGATACCAGCCAGGGATGATGCTGATAAGGTTCAAAATCGGCAGCTGTCCAATAGGGTGACTGCAAAATATGCTTGGTGACATACGTTGGCGAACACAGGACGACTTTCCCGGCGCGGTAGCGAACAGTTTGGTCACGTTCAAAGTCGTAGGCGCTCACTTCCACATGATCTTCGTTTTCTTGGATGCTGTAAACGGCCATCCCGGTACGGGTCTGTTCTCCGGAAGCTTTTTTCAGGACGTTTACGAGGTAGCCGTTACCTTCCGGCCAGGTGAGCACGTTTGAAGGAATCGTGTTGGAAGGATTGGATTTTCGTCCCGCAAAATAATTGATGCCCGACCAGGCAGAAACCTTATCGGATCCGGCCCCGAAATCGTCGCGGCAGCAGTAATCGAGAAACCAGGTCAGTTCTTCAATTTTAAAGCCCTGGCCTTCGAGGAAAGCATCGAAACTGATCTTGTCATATTCCTCCAGGACGGGATCTTTGGAAGCGTTGGTCAGCGGGATATCGAACAGGTATTTGCCATCGTTTCCCCTTTTTTGCTTAAATTCTTCCATCAGCTCAAAAAAGCGGGCAATTTCCGCCTGCTGTTTTTCCCCGAGGCCGTAAGCCGGTACAAAACCTTCCTGGAAAACCCCGCGGTAGAGCAGGCGCTCGTCGGGGGCGTGGCACAAATGCGCTTCGTGGTATTCCTGTGATCCGTCCGGGTTTTCCCTGGTAATCAGGCCCAGTTCTTTCAGGAATGCAATCAGGGGACGATTTTCCGGGTTGGGCAGCGTCAGGTAATGCGCGCCGAGCGGGTAAGCCGAAAACTTATTTTCACCCGAGGCCGAATTTCCACCGACCTTTTCGCCCATCTCCAGCAATTCAAAATCGCTGAAACCTCCTTTTTTTAGCTGGTAAGCACAGGCTAATCCGGTGATTCCACCACCGATAATCAGGGTGTCGATTTCTTTCTCTACGGTATTTTTACCCTGGAGCAGGTGGTCACGGATGGCATGTCCCCGTTTTTTATCGGCGCCGATCAATTCCAGGGGGATTGCTTTTTGCTTGGGCGAGCAGCCCAGCAGCTCGGGGAAAACGACAAAAGCCGTTCCCGTGGTACCGATCAAACGTATGAATTTGCGCCGTTCCATCACTTAAAAGAGGCTGCCCCATTCTTTTTCAAACAGCGAAATCAGTACCTGGTTTTCGAGCCGGTTGATCTCGGTTGATCGGTGAAACATATCTTTGGGGAAATTGCGCATATTTTTAAACTCCTCCGGGTTGTAATACTTCAGTCCTTCGGGTAAGCGGTGTTGTTTGGTGTCGATGCGGTCCTGTCCAAAAAGGATAAAAACACATTCCCCAAAGGAGGGAACATAGGTGTGATATGGAATCGTGCTCATCTGCGTATGCCGGATGGTATTTTCAACGCACCAGAAGGATTGTTTGGCAACCAGGGGCGAAGTACTCTGCATCACGACCCGCGTATTGAAGTGCATGGCCTTGCGGAGCGTATTGAAGAAGGTCAGCGTATACAATTTACCCACCGAAAAATTCGAAGGGTCCGGGAAATCAATGATAATGACGTCGAATTTTTCCTGGTTCACCTGGCCCAGCCATTTGAAGGCATCGGCATTTTTCACATGTACCCGAGGGTTGGTGAGGGAGTGTCCGTTGAGCTTGCTCATGATGGCGTGGCTCGAAAAAAGCTGCGTCAGTTTCGGGTCAAGGTCCACCAGCGTGATTTTTTTGATCTGCGGATACTTGAGCAATTCCCGGGCTGCATAGCCGTCGCCGCCGCCGAGGATCAGCACATTTTTGCACTGCGGGGCAATGGAAACGACCGGGTGCACCAGGGCTTCGTGGTAGCGGTACTCGTCTTTCGAGTTGAATTGCAGGTGATTGTTGAGGTAGAGGCAGTAATCGTGGTTGTTGCGCGTCAGCACAATGCGCTGGTAGCTTGAGTTTTTGGCATAGATGATCGATTCGCCATACATTTCCGTTTCACTCATGCGCGTAATTTCGTTTGAAAAGACATAGGCGAGCAGGAGAATGAAACCGGCCACAACCCCCTGGCTCGTGTAGCGTGTGTGGTTTTTGATTTCCACCCGGAAATAATGGATCAGGTAGAGCGCCAGCCCCACGTTAAACAAACCGAAAAGCACCGAAGTCCGGATGATGTTCAGCTTCGGGATCAGCAAAATCGGGAATAGGATCGAAGCCAGCAGCGCGCCGATGTAATCATAGGTAAAGACCTTCGATACCAGGTCTTTGAATTCGACCTTAGTCTTCAGGATCCGCATGATCAGCGGTATTTCCATGCCGACCATGATCCCTGTAACGGAAATCAGGAAATAAAGCACCAGCTGGAAATAAGCCCCGTAGCTGAAGCAATAGAAAAGTGCGGCACTACTCAAGCCGCCCACCAGCCCGGTGATGATCTCAATCTGGATGAACTTTTCGATCAGTTTGTCGTGAACGAATTTAGACAGGTAGGAGCCGATACCCATCGCAAACAAATAGGTACCGATGACCGTTGAAAATTGCGTCACCGAGTCACCCAGCAGGTAACTGGCCAGGGTTCCCGCTACGAGCTCATAAATCAAGCCGCAGGTGGAAACGACAAAAATCGTAAAAAGTAATAAATACTGCATCTTTAATGAATCGCCGAAGCAATGATGATCGCTATGGCAAGCATAAAGCCGGCAGCCATGATCGCCAGGGCGTTGTTCTTGTTTTCGGAAATTTCTTTCCAGAGGTTCAGGACTGTTATTTTTTCAATAATGACAAAAGAAAGCACCAGGATAAAAATTCCGAGAAAGGAATAGATCAGGGATGCGATAATGTGTTTGAATTGGATCAGTTCATTCATAACGATGTAGTTTAAATGGATATTATTTATGGTGGACGCCGCCGTATTGGCTGCCGCTTGCGCTCCAGCTCTGGCCGCTTTCGTTTTTCATCAGTTTGAAAGCGCTGTATTCACCCCAAAGGTAAAAGCCCAGCAGCAAGGAGGCAATAATAAAACAGACTTTAATTTCTTTTTTCATAGGTATTCTTTTTAAAAGCAAGCTCCGCCCAGCTCGCTGCATTCCCGGTCCGTCTTTGTTCAAAACGGGAATGCGCCCAGTTGAAAACGACAAAGAACAGGAAAATAACAAGCACAACTGACCAGTAGTTCCAGGTAGCAGGGCTGTCGGTTGAAACCGTCAGCGAAAACGGCAGGCTTGACGCATCGGAAGTAATGAACTTTTGCCGGAGGTGGTATCGGCCCGGTTTCACACCTGATAAATGCACTTCCGAAAAATCAGAGCCTTCGCTCCAGCTGTAGCCGCCGTCCACACCCGAATAGTATTCGATGCCCAGGCTGAGTTCGCGCTCTTCGCCCGTACCTTCGTTAATGAGGCTGATCTGGTTTTCGACCCATTGGTTGTTCAGGTTGGTCTGACCCTGGAAATTCAGGTAATAAGAGCCTGTTTTTTCGGCCAGGAAGAAAGAACGGGTCACATATTCCGAATTCGTCGTCACATCGTATTGTCCGCGGATCAGGGTTTGTGAAGTTCGATAAGAAATGAGCGTAATGTGCAAAAAAGTGAAGGCGCAGAAAAAAAAGAAAAGGAACAGGTTAATTGCCCGCACGTTGATCCCGCCGAAGAAAGCCTGGGCCATGCCGACTGTACCGCTGGACGGCCTTACAAGCACCGTTGCAAAGACGTTTTTCATTTCGCGCTCGCTCACATACCGCCCAACGAAAAAGCTTTCGGAATCTTTGGTGAACTCTACGGAAATGATGTGAGGCGGCGCAGCAAAGTCCATGGTATAGGCATCCCTTGCTTCTTTGAGATCGTAAGGAAGTTCCCCGAGAATGCAATCGATCGAAGCTTTGTATTTGCTCAGGCGGGTATATTCAATCCCCTGATGTTTCAGCTCAAGGCCGTTCGGGTTGAATTGAGCAACAAGCTCCCGGTGATCGCTTCCGGTTTCTGCTTTAAGCTCCCTGAAATAATGAAAATGGCCTTCCCATTGCGACAAAAAATGACTCTCCCCGTTCTTGTCAATCAAATGGTATTCGATCCAGCGGCTGTGCAGATCGTGTTTCATCGCAATCCCGATGACTTTGAGTTCCTGCCCGTCAATGATGGCCGTGCGGTAAAGTTTTTGCACATAAAAACTATCCTTCCAGCGGTTTTTAACGCGTTTGTAACCCAAAGGATCTGCCTTGGAAATCAGCTCGTAACATTCCGGGCAGGCAATTGTTTGGTAATGATCGGGTTGATAAACGGGAATTTCGTGTTTGCAGCCGGTGCAAGTCAGCGAAGTGGGGTTTTTAATATTGGATTGAGCAATATCCATATTGAACTTTCAGTGAACAAAAATATTCAAATTTCCGGAAGGAACAAATCTTTATACCGCTTGAACTAAAAATCCCCGGTTTTTTGCCGGGGATTTACAGTGTAAATTTATTCCTTCGGCAGGGGATTTTTAGGGATTACCTGTCCGGCGTCGCGGCAAGGCGTATTTTCCTTATAGACCACCCGGTCGGAGTTCTTCAGCAATTCTTTCGTTTCGGCCATAAAAGCATCCTGCAGTTTGGGTTTCAGCCCGTCTAGCTTAAAACAATAGTCGATTTCACCTTCCTTCCCCCAACGGGTTTTCTGGGGCGAGAGCGTGACGTTGTTTTTGCTTTCAAATTGTGGGATGAAGGCATCGAACTGCTTAAGGGCTTCGCGGTTGATCCCTGAGCCGATGCTGGTAAAAGAAACGATAAAACGCATCTTCCCATCCGCATTGGTAACAGCTGTTGTTGCTGAATTGTCCTGGGCTTTTTTGCTGTGATGGCAAGCCATCAGCGGGAGCAGGGCCAGGATGCAGATCATTTTTTTCATAATACAGCTTTTAGTGTGTAACAAATACTTTTTTCGTTACCGTATTCGACCCATCGCTGAAATTTAGCAGGTAGCTGCCCACAGGCAGGTCACGTACATTGATCTCGTAGGGGAAACTTTTGATTTCCAGGTCACCGACCACTTTTTCGCCGAGCAGATTGTGCAGCTCAACACTTACCTTTTCTTTCAAAGGTGAATCCACGAGCAGGATCTCATTGGCCGGGTTCGGGTACACTTCAAAATTGACCGCGGCCAGCTTGTCGATACCGGCCAGTTGACAGGCGCTTGATGTCAGCAAACCGGAACGGGCTGAATTCAGGGTGGCGCGCATGCGCTGGGTTTGTCCGAAAGTAAACATCATCATGCAGCCGTCGTCCACATAATCCATGTAGTTCATATACATTTCGCCGTCATCGCCGGCACCGCAGCTGCTGTTATCATTATACGGGAAATCCGGGCAGCCGTAATTGGCTTCGTAAGCGACTTCCGTATCGGAAACCAGGTCATCGCCGCAGGTATCATCTCCCCAGATGTGGTAAAGGTTCAGCCAGTGACCGACTTCATGCGTGGCTGTGCGCCCGAGGTCATTCGGCGAAGCTGCTGATCCGGTATTTCCGAAAGCGGTATAGGTGATCACCACGCCGTCGTATTCCGGCCAGTCGTTCAGATCGGAAGGGAAAGTGGCATAGCCGAGCAAGCCTGCCGTCGTGAGGTCACACACCCACATGTTCAGGTAACGCGTCGGGTCCCAGTTGTCGTGGCCATCCTGCGAAGTGAATTTTTCACTGCCGGAACCGTCAAAGCTCGTTACCGAAGTAAAAGTACGGGTGATCCCGGTAGTCGGGTTGCCATCCGGGTCCAGGCTTGCGAGGCAAAATTCGATCTGCGCATCGGAAGTATATTGCCAGAACGGGTGATCGTCCATCAGGGAGTCTGCATTCAGCAGGCGGAAATCTTCGTTCAGGGTAGCGATCTGCGAGTTGATTTGTGCTGTGGAAATATTTTCAGCGTTCGTGTTGTAAATGACGTGGACCACTACCGGAATGGTGATGATACTGCGTGTTTTTTTCTCCGCACCTTCTGCGGCGATTAGCGTTTGAATATTGTTTTCCAGCAGCTGTTTGCGGGTCAGGGTGCCCGGATCACTACTGACACGCTCGTTGAAGTGGCGCATGGTGGCGCAGCGTTCGGATTGGGCGTTTGCCGGCAATACGGCACAGATTAAAGCAACTAGGATAATGGGTAGCTTTAGTTTCATAGTGTTTATTGTTTGATGTGGCCTACTCGTGGGCTTTTCGGAATCCGCCGGGCCTCGTTGTTTCGGGTTTGGTTGGGATAAATATACTATTAATGTGCCAAAACTTCAATATGCATCCGTTTTTTTAACGGGCAGTAAAAAAACAGCCGGGCTTATTGCGTCAGGAAAGTGACTTCCACCCGGCGATTGATCTGCTCTGTTGCCGCATCGACCTCTTTTACCAGAGGCTGGGTATTTCCGTGGCCGTCCACCATAATGCGTTTGGGGTCGATTTTTTTCTGGGCGAGGTAGCGCATCACTTCTACGGCCCGGTTGCGCGAAAGGACATAGTCGTTGTTGTCACAGCAAACATGCCCGTCGAGCCGGATTTTCAGCTCCGGGTTATCGCTCAGGTATTGGGCAAGCAGGTCCAGGTCTTCCCAGGATTCATAAAGCAAAACGGTGGTATTCACCCGGAAGAGGATGTTGAGCCGAATGGGCTTGTTCCGGGTATCAAATTCACGCAACCTTTTTTCCCGGATACCCAGCGAATCGGGCTTGATGGAAATGGTGGTTTTGTTTAGCTCCGGAACATCCGTTTTGACTTTCACGAAGAGGATAACCTTCCTGAATTCCTGTAGCTGGGTGCTTTTTTGCGAAAGTTTTTCCCCGTAAGGAAATTCTTTGATCTGTTCAGCCTTGGTTTTGGTGAGCAGGGTTTTCACGAAATCAATGCGTTTCTGCGAAAGTTTCACATTGGCTGCTTCGTTCCCGACAGAATCTGCAAAGCCTTTCAGCTCAAAAATACAGCTGCTGCATGTTTCGAATTTCCGGTAAAAACGAGTGAAGCGCACCAGCGAATCGGCTTTGAGCTTGGCTTCCGCGGATTTGAAATAAAATACATAAACACTGTCTTTTTTGCCTTGGTTAAAAGCAAACAGGGGAGGAAGCAGGAAGAGCAGGAAAAGTAAAGGATATTTCATGTACTTACTATAACGGAACTTTTCGTTTCGGTTACATCAGTTGCGGCGCAGCCAGCGCGGTAAAACCAAAGTTCCGATGACGAGGTAAGGGAAATAAGAAATCAGACGCCAGAGGATGGCCAGGGCTGTGAGCAGGAAAACCGAAGCCGAAAAATCGCTCATTAATTCTCCGAAAGCATATTCGGCTACGCCGCTTCCGCCGGGAGTCGGGCTGATCCGCATGAAAAGCCACAATACAAACTGTTTGCCGAGAATGAAGAAATGATCGTAGAGGCGCAGCGAAATAAAACCCGCCAGGATACAGTTGATCACCAGGTAGCGTGAGGTCCACGAACAAACCGTTGCAAAAAAAGCTTTGAGCCAGAAAGACAGGGGCTCGTGGCGAAACTCTTTGGAAGTCAGCTCCACTTCTTCACCGGTCCGGATGGCTCCTTCACGCCATTTGCGCAAGCCCGGCAGGCGGAACAACAGTGAAAGAAAACGCCGGATCAACTGCGGGTAAAAGAAAATGCTCAGGAAAAGCAGGAGGCAAAGACAAAAGAAAACCACGTAAGCCGTCCAGAAAACAAAGGCCACGCTTTTATCCAGCGTTGTTTCGGTGGGGAAGAGTACGGCAGGCGCCACAAACAGGAAAATCAGCGGAATGGTAACAATGTAAAACAAGTTGTCCATCATCGCCGTAACGATCACAATGGCGGTCGATTTACCCAAGGGAATTTTTTCACGGTTGAGGATGAACATCGCTACCGTGGCGCCGCTTGCTACCCCGGGGGCCAGCGCCGAAGCGAATTCCCAAAGCATAATGACGTAAAAGGAAGCTTTCCAGCTGAGGTGGTTTTTTGTGAGGATTTTAATGCGCCACATATAGGCGAGGTCGCGGCCAACCATGAAAAAAACCGCCAGGATGATCCACCAGAGCGCATGCAAGCTCCAGGGAATATCACCGATAAATTCGGAAGCGGTTTTAGGCCGGTAGGCTCCGCCGGGCTCGGGGAGAAATTCTTTTTCAAAAGCCAGGTCGACGGTGTGGTTGTGATTGAAATCCCGCCAGCGGTGCGTCCCGCTTCCGTCGCTTACCTTGATGAAATGGACTTCATTGAGGCTGTTGAATAGCATAAAAGCCGCGAAACCGAGCCCCAGAAGGAGTGCCAGCCATATTTTCCAGGCTTTAAATGCAGAAGGGATATTGGGGCCGGACATGCTTTAATGAGGTTGAGTTTTTCTGACCGGGCGTTTTTCAAGCTCTCCGCCGCAGTTCGGGCAGCTGCCATTGAGCTGATCTTCCACGCAGCTGCAGCAAAAAGTACATTCGTACGAACAAATCATCGCTTCCCGGCTATCGGGGGGCAGGCTTTTTCCACAGGATTCACAATGGGCTTTCAACTCAAGCATTTCCGTTTGTTTTCCTTAAAGGTAATTAATTTTCGGGACTAAACTGCAATTCCGCTTCTGTTTCCCAGTTGGCCCTGATTTTGACTTTTTCAGGAAAATGAAGCACTTTTTCGGCCCTTTTCAGCTCAAAAACTTCGCCGCCATCCCATTTGCCGTTCCCGTTTTCATCGAGCACGACCCGGAAACTGTATTCTCCTCCCTCCAGGAAAGAAATAGCAGGATTTTGCTGTAAAACGGCACGGCTAAGCTGGCGAATTACCTTTCCTTCTTTGAGAATTTCCAGGATGCAATTGCCCGAAGGCCTGAAGTTGATTAGTACCAGTGTTCCGAATTCCCGCTCTTCCCTTACGCTAAACGTTTCGTGGATGCTGTCCGAAAAGGTATCGTCGGCAAAGCGGATCGCCCCGGCCAGGAATTTAATTTGCAGGGATTTGTAGGGTTTTTTTCCCAGCTTCACTGTCAGGCGGTTGTGACGGAAAGAAAATTCGGGCAGCACCGGCAGGGAATCACCCGAAAGCAAACCGATGCTGTCTGCATCAAAGGCCCGGATGTCTTCGCTGAACAAAAAGCTGAATTCCTGGGTTTGCGTGAGGTCCTTGTCTTTCGGGACAAGGTCGTATTGTACTTTTTTAATTTTGTTGTTCAGCCTGAAAAACAGGGTGTCGGACTGGAAATCCGTTGTCAGATAAAAGTCTGTTTGCGGCTGCTTGGGCAGGGAGAACGTAATGGAATCTGTTCTGTAGTGATAAATCCGCTCTTTGTCAATTTCTTCCCCTTCAAAATAGAAGCGGGCGTTTGAGAGGTCAAAATTCGCTCCCAGCCTGATTTGGGACGGATAAACAAAAGCTTTGGCGGTGATTTTTTGTGTCTGTGGATTTTGGAACACCAAGATGGCCGTGCTGTCTGTGAGCGAGCTATCAAGGGAAAGCAGCTCCGGCCGGAAGCCTACTTTTTCGGCTGCCTGGAATTTCAGGTCCTTGTTGAGGTCGTTAAAGGCGTACACCCGGTATTTGCCGGCGGCCAGGTAATTCAATTCAAATTCGCCGCGGCGGTTGGTTTTGGTAAAATAACGGGGCTTGACCGAATCGATACGATCCCCTTCAGCATAAAGCCCGACCAGGTAAGAGCCGGCAATTTCGCTACTGTAGGCATCAGCTACGCTTCCTTTGTAAACCAGGGAGTCCACAAAAGGGCCGGTAGAAAAAACGTAGCTAAACAAAGAGTCATTGCCTTCATTGAGATCTTTAATTGCATTGTTAAACGTAAGCTGATACGTTGTGTTGGGCATCAGCTCACCGCTGATATCCAGGATGAGCTTCTTTTTTTCGCTTTTGGCTTCCACTACGGGCCCAAGCGGGAGAATGCTGATGTTTTCCAAAGGATTGTTGAGCTTGAAGTATTCGTCAAACTCCATCACGATGCGCCTGCTGCTGAAATTCACACTGCCGGAAGGCGGTTGGATACCATTTTCCAGGATCTTCGGGGCTGTGCTGTCTTTCTCGCCGCCATTGATCTCCCCCACGGTAGCGCAGGCTGCGGTCAGCAACAGGATCAGGAATAAGCTCAGGCGAAGGAGGCAATCCATTGGCAAAGTTTTTCTAAATGTTCGCGGTCAACGGCATCAAAATCGTTCAGGCGGTCACTGTCCACATCCAGTACACCCCACACTTTACCGTTGCGTATCAGCGGAACAACGATTTCACTTTTGGAAAGCGAGCTGCAGGCAATGTGCCCGGGAAAAGCATCCACATCCGGCACGAGCAGCGTTTGTTTTTCTTTCCAGGCGGAACCGCAAACCCCGCGTCCGAAAGCAATCCGGGAGCAGGCGATTGTTCCCTGGAAAGGCCCGAGCACCAGTTCGTTGTCCTTCACGAGGTAAAAGCCAACCCAGAAAAAGCCAAAGGTACTTTTTAGGGCAGCACTGATGTTTGCGAGGTTGGCAACGAGGTCGCGTTCATCACCAACAAGCGCTTGTAGCTGCGGCAAAAGCGCGCTGTACTTTTCCTGTTTTGTTTCTCCTGAAATGAAGAGGTCTTCGGCCATTTTATTCAAATGTTTGCACAAATATACGATATATCCACGGAAATCAACCTGTGCTTAAAAGCGGTAATTGAATGCCATTTTCAAACCGATGGCGCGTGTATGGAATCCGGAGCTGCTGTTCGGGTCCGTGCCTGATCCCCAATACAGGGAAGGCTGGCTGTCGGGATCATTCATCAGGTAAAGCGAAGCTTCATTTTTGATATTCGTGATTCCGTACTGGTACTGGATGCTGACGGGAAACCACCATCTGTCGGAAATTTTGAAATTGATACCGGCGGCCAGGTGGAGCCCGAAATCCCGGGAACGATACGCCGGCGAAATAAAAGACCCGTAATGATCCTCAAATGCATTGATCGTTACCTTGATGCCATCTTCCGTACTTGTGGCATCATAGCTGCTGTAAATCCCGGGGTTGAACAAAAAAGCGTCGTCTTTATCCTTAAAGCCACTCAGGAACGCGAAATACACCCCGCCGTTTGCGAAAAAAGAAGCCGATTTGAAAGGCAGGCTTTCGTATTGGAAAGTCAGCGGGATTTTGAAATAACCCAGCTTTGTGTCGTGGTCCCAGCTGTAATCCGAAAAATAGAAACCGGAAGACGTGCTGACACTATGTTTCCTGTAATTTTGCCCGTGGCCGGAATAGAAAATCCCCAGGCATACCGCCATCTTGTAGCTGAAATAATAACGCAGGGTA
>CBINGV010000057.1:0-15489 GCA_966250255.1 uncultured Flavobacteriales bacterium
CATGCAGGTTTACCGGCACTTTGATCGCCGAAAGCTGGCGCCCGTAATTCACTGCTCTGCCGTTCAGGCTGATTTAGGAAATCGTAAAATCATCGAAAAGCTCAAAAAAAACGGAGTCAAGCGTTTCACGCGCTTCGCCATGGATTTCCACCGTACCGGAAAGGTCAGTGGAGGTATTGGTCATGTTGAGGTCCAGGAAATAAAAATGAACATCGTAACGCTCGGTTTCGGCAATCTGCTGGATGTTCAGGGTGTTACTTTTTAAGGTCGAATTGTGTGCTTTGATGTTCGCGCAGGAAAATTGTTCCTTTTGCGCCAAAGCCGGGCTAAGCAGTAAAGTTGTAAGTACGGTCGTTGTCAGGATTCTTTTCATAAGATGCGTCTATAGTTTGTTCAAAAATAAAAACAAAAATCCAGAATAAAGGAATAATTTGAGTCAGCTGTATTATTCCTTTATCCTGGATCGCATCTGGATAACAACCGGTCTTATTCGCCCAGGTTGTCAATTTCCTGCTGAAGCGGGTTGTCCTGGATCATCAGCTTGTGCTTGCTTGCAAATTCTTTTTGCGCTGCCTGGAATTCCGCATCGAGTGGCTTCTCTTTTTCAGTGAGTTCCATCTGGATTTGCTGGATACGCTCCACGTCTTCCACACTGATTTCAGCACCTTTTCTCAGGATGTCGATCATTTCCTTGTAGGAAGTTTTACTGGCATCGAGGTAAAGCTTGAAAAGCTTTACAGCTGCATCACGCATACGGGTTGAACCTTCGTAACCGGACATCGCCTCAACAACTTTGAGTGATTTTTCGGCTTGCTCAACGATTTTCATACGGATCCCGTCAATAACGTTCGGGTCCTGGGAGTTATTACGACCGAATTCCAGGATCAGGTTCATGATCTTGGTTTGCTCGGAGATAATCTGGTTATTGTACTCCAATGGAGTTTGGCCACCGTTGGTCTCAGCGGCATTGCTACAAGCGAGCAGCAAAAACAAACCTAACACCATGGAAGAAAAGAAAGTGATTTTTTTCATAGAAATTGTTTTTAAAGTTAGTGGTAAATATAACAATATTCTGAAACCGGGGCTGCTTTATTTAAAATTTTTCAGCGTATAGGAAATCCCGATCCCCAGCAAAGACTTAAATTGGGTGCGCGGGCCGGTTTTTCCCTTGCCGTCCCGGATAATGATATCGTCGTCATACAGTACATTCCCCTGTAAAGTGGAGGTAAACCATTTATTGATCCGGAAGAGGAAGATCACTTCAGCGTTGACATCGATGTTCTCCGGGTCTTTCATGTAATTGGAAAAAAGCTCCAGCCTGGACTTCATTTCGATGTTTTTCATAATTTCCTTGTTGAAGCGCAATTTCAGGTAGGAACCAAGCTCATCGCGGCGCTGCTCTCCTTTTTTGAGCACATTCCCCAGGTCGTCGTAGACCGCTTTTTCGACCCCGAAAGCACCTTGATTGGCCAGCACTTCGTCTTTTACATAGGTTATTTTCGCGGCAACGGGCGACACAAACAGGTTAAAGCTTTCCTTTGGCGCATATTCGATTCCCAGGGCAAAATTCAGGTAAGCCGGCGCCAGGAAGGTTGAAATCCGGATGGAATCGTTCGGGAAATTAAAGCCATTCAGGAATTGTGTTTTGAAACCGCCGACAATGGTATAAAAACAGGTCTTTTTGAACTCATAACCAAAGGAAGTCGCCAGGTCGATGCGGTCGTCGGTTTTTTGCATGCCCTGCTTCATCCCCGTGCTGTCGACAAATTTAAGCCCGCCCAGCGCCAGCTTCACATCATTGCTCCATTTGAAATCTTTTTTCTGATACTTGAGGCTAAAATCAATAAAGGCCAGCAGGGAAACATTGTTGCGTCCCCCACCCGACCAATTGACAAAGGAGGTTTGGGTACCGTTGGTCCCGAAAATGGATTTGACTTGCCAGTAAGTGGTGTCAGCTTCACGCTTGACGCTGTCGGCCGGGTCCTGGGAAAGAAGCAGTGTGGTGGTGATCAGTGAAATAAAGGTAATCTTGAATTTCATCGTGTTTAATTGTGGTCTGAAAAAGCGGCAAATTTAGAAAAAACGCCTGTTTCGGCAGTAGCATCTTCGCACGAAAGCAAGCAGACTCTTGAAATCCTAATTTTTACTCAGCTGGAGGAATGAATGATAAATGATACATGTTGGGTGATGAATTGTTTGGGTAGAAGGATGATTTCGAATAGCACGAAACAGGATATCAATCCTAAGTGCTGACGATGCCAACGACGAACTCATCATTCCTCATTCTAATTATCATTTTTTATTTACTTTTGTACTACAAAAATCAAAACATGAGCAAAGAAGTTTATATCGTATCCGCTGTCAGAACGCCGATGGGTGCTTTTATGGGCGGGTTGAGCAGCCTGACCGCCCCGCAGCTGGGAGCAGTTGCCATCAAAGGCGCACTGGAAAGATCAGGTCTCCAGGCAGAACACATCAACGAAGTTTTCATGGGGAACGTACTCCAGGCAGGTGTCGGGCAGGCACCGGCACGCCAGGCTGCCCTGGGCGCAGGCCTCGGACAGGATATTCCCTGTACGACCATCAATAAAGTATGCGCCTCCGGGATGAAAGCCATCAGCCTGGGCGTACAGAGCATCATCGCGGGCGACAACGAAATCGTTGTGGCGGGTGGTATGGAAAGCATGAGCCAGACGCCGCACTACGTGAGCGGACGCAACGGCACCAAGTTCGGCAACATCACCATGCTGGACGGGATCACCAAAGACGGCCTCCTGGACGTTTACAGCAAAGTACCGATGGGGAACTGCGCCGAGCTTTGCGCGAAGGAATACAACATCAGCCGCGAGGAGCAGGACACTTTCGCGATCACATCTTATACGCGTGCTGCCGAGGCATGGAAAGCCGGCAAATTCAACGACGAAATTGTTCCGGTAGCCGTACCGCAGCGCAAAGGCGACCCGGTGATGGTTTCCGAGGACGAAGAATACAAAAATGTATTTCTCGACAAAATCCCGGGACTTAAACCGGCTTTTGACGCC
Organism: uncultured Flavobacteriales bacterium; assembly: GCA_966250255.1. Classification (GTDB taxonomy): domain Bacteria; phylum Bacteroidota; class Bacteroidia; order Flavobacteriales_D; family Crocinitomicaceae; genus M2408. The sequence continues at coordinate 3,042 of CBINGV010000057.1, forward strand.
GCAGGAACCATCACGGCAGCGAATGCCTCCACACTCAACGACGGAGCTTCGGCGCTGGTCCTGGCTTCCAAAGAAGCCGTTGAAAAATACGGGCTGAAGCCTTTGGCAAAAATCGTGGGTTACGGTGACGCCGAGCAGGCCCCGGAGTGGTTTACCACTTCCCCATCCAAGGCAGTGCCGGTCGCTTTGAAAAAAGCAGGTCTCAGCACAGACCAGATCGATTTCTGGGAATTGAACCAGGCTTTCTCCGTCGTGGGAATTGCCAATACCAAAATCCTGGGCCTCGACCCGGCAAAAGTTGATGTAAACGGCGGCGCTGTGGCTCTCGGCCACCCGCTCGGAAACTCCGGTTCCCGCATCATCGTGACCCTGATCCACGTCCTGAAGCAAAATAATGGTAAATACGGCGGCGCAGGAATCTGCAACGGCGGCGGCGGCGCTTCTGCCATGATCATCGAGAATATCTGATTACCCGATTCAAGCATAAAAATAAAAGCGTTCTTCCTCTGAAGAGCGCTTTTTTATTTTAGAACTGAATTGTTTTTTTGCCACGAATTTCACAAATTACACTAATATTTATTCGTGTCAATTCGTGCCATTCGCGGCAACATTCTTTTCTCTAAACTCAGGTAACAAGAACAAATCTACGAATTTGCGTCAGCGCTACGAATCCAACGAATCGCTTTCGCGCAGCTCGTTTTCGCCTTCCACAAGCTGTTTCTGGTAAATTTCGGCATAGATCCCATTGAGCGCCAGCAGGCTTTCATGCGTGCCTTCTTCGGCTTTCCGGCCGTCTTCGATCACGAGTATTTTATCGGCAAAGCGCAGGCTGGATACACGGTGGCTTACGATCACCGTCAGGTTTTCGCTGAAATTGGCATCAATGGCTTTCAGAATGACGTCTTCCGTTTCCGTGTCGACGGCGCTGAGGCAGTCGTCGAGCAGGAGCAGTTTTGGCTTGCGAACCAGCGCACGGGCAATGCTGACACGTTGTTTCTGGCCGCCGCTCAGGTTTACGCCGCGCTCGCCGAGCAGGGTATCAAAACCGTCTTTGAAACGCTCAATGTTATGATAAACGTGGGCCGTTTTGGCTACCTCCACCAATTCTTCCTGGCTCACTTCGTCGTGCTTCACCCCGAATTTGATGTTGTTGGCAATCGTATCCGAAAAGAGGAAGACTTCCTGGGGCACCACGCCGGTCTGGCTGCGGAACTCATCCAGGTTGATCGTTTTCAGATCGCTTCCGTTCACCGTTACTTTTCCTTTCGTCGGGTCTACCTGGCGCGTCAGCAGGTTCAGCACTGTGGATTTCCCGCTGCCGGTACGCCCCACGATCCCGAGCGTTTCGCCTTCCTTGATCGAAAAGAAAAGCTCTTTCACGGCTTCGATGCCCGAATTTTCGTGGGTGTAGGACACATTTTCAAAGCGGATCTCGCGGATCGGACCGTTGCTTTCCTGCGTCGGGTTCACAATCTGCGGCTCAATTTTCAGGAACTCGTTGATCCGCGTCTGCGAGGCCGATGCCCGCTGGTTGATGGAAGTCACCCAGCCCACACTGGCAAAAGGCCAGGTCATCATGTTCACATAAAATACGAACGCCACGATGTCGCCCGGCGTGATTTCCTTGCGGTAAACGAGGATCCCACCGTAATAAACGGTCAGCAGCACGCTCAAACCGATCAGGAAGACGATCGTGGGCATAAACAAGGCATTGGTCATCACCAGGCGCATGTTTCGCTGCTTGAATTCTTCCGAGGAAGCTTCGAATTTGACCTGGATCTCGCGCTCACGCAGGTAGGCTTTCACCACCCGGATGCCCGAAAAGCTTTCTTGTACGATTGTTGAGAGCAGCGACTGTTCTTCCTGGACTTTCGTGCTGAGCTGGTTCATTTTGGTCGACACCCGGTAAATCAGGATGGACATGAGCGGCAGCGGGATCAGCACCACCAGGGTCAGGGGTACGTGAATGCGCATCATGGCATAAATCCCGAGGATGGACAGCACGACGAGGTTGATCGTATACATCAGTCCCGGCCCGAGGTACATACGCACCTGCGACACATCCTCCGAAATGCGGTTCATCAGGTCGCCCGTGCGGCTTTTTTTGTAAAACGCAAAGTTCAGACGCTGGTACTGCTGGTAGATCTCGTTTTTCAGGTCATATTCGATCAGGCGCGAAACAATGATGATCATCTGTCGCGTGAGAAAGAGAAAAAAACCTTTGATCAGGGAGAAAAGCATGTAAATCCCGGCAATCTGCAGGCTCAGCCAGAAAATGGCATTGAATTCGTCGGTCTGCCCTACCGATTCCAGGAAGTCGTTCACGGCCTGTTTTACGAGCTTCGGCATTTCCACCCCGAAAAAATTCGAAATCGCAATGAAAAGCACGCCGAAAATCAAACGCCATTTGTATTTTATTAAATATTTGTTCAGGTAGCTTAAAGACTTCATCAGATATTTTTGCTATTTTTGCAGCGCTGTTTTGGTACGATGTGACAAAAATAGCAATCTTAACGTTTTTTTGAAAGAAATGATTGAAGTAAAAAACATCCAGGACACCAACCTGGCAGAAAACCCGGTAATTGCTCAGATGAGCAAATTCAACCACGAACAGCTTTTATTCTGCAACGATAACGAAACCGGCCTGAAGGCCATCATCGCCGTGCACAACACCGTACTCGGGCCTGCCCTGGGCGGAACGCGCATGTGGATGTATAACAATGAAATGGACGCCCTGACAGATGTATTGCGCCTGTCCCGCGGAATGACCTATAAAAATGCCATCTCCGGGCTCAACCTCGGCGGCGGCAAGGCCGTGATCATCGGCGACTCCCGCAGCATGAAATCCGAAGCCCTTTTCCGTCGTTTCGGAAAATTTGTCAACAGCCTCGGCGGCAAATACATCACTGCCGAAGATGTGGGCATCTCCCCGATTGACATGACCTGGGTGAATATGGAAACGGAGCACGTAGTAGGCCTCCCGGGCAAAAGCGGCGACCCTTCCCCGGTAACTGCCCACGGCGTTTACGTAGGAATGAAGGCTTGCGCTAAAGAGCAGTACGGAACGGATTCCCTGAGCGGTAAAAAAGTGCTCGTGCAAGGTGTGGGCCACGTAGGTGAGTACCTTGTTGCTTCCCTGGCGAAGGAAGGCGCCCAGGTGTACATTTCCGATATTCATGAAGATACCCTGAAGCGTGTCGCTACGACTTACGGTGCAACAGTAGTGGGCATCAACGAAGTGTACGACGTAGACATGGACATTTATGCCCCTTGCGCCCTCGGTGCAACGGTAAACGACGATACCCTTTCCCGCCTTAAGTGTTCCATCATTGCGGGTGCGGCCAACAACCAGCTCGCCAACGAAAGCGTGCACGGCGTGAAAGTCATGGAAAAAGGCATCATCTACGCCCCGGATTTCGCGCTCAACGCCGGAGGGGTGATCAATTGCTATTCCGAAGTGAAAAGCCTGCCTGCTTCCTGGGCGCTCAACAAAGCCGAAGAAATTTACACCACCATTTCCAATATCGTAAAACGCTCCAAAGCCGAAGGCATCCCGACTTACCGGATCGCCAACAAAATGGCCGAAGAGCGCATCGAAGCCATCGGGAAAGTAAAATTACCTTTATAAAAACCGGAACTTACCATGTTAAACCGCCGTCATTTAAGGATCAAGGTATTGCAGGCACTTTACGCTTTTTTCCAGTCGGAAGAAGAAAACTTCGGCCGAACGGAGAAAGAGCTTTTTGGGGCGCTCGACCGGATTTACGAGCTCTACCTGTACCTGCTTCTTTCCTTTGAGGAGCTGAAAACAGTGGCCGAAGCCCAGATCGAAGACCGCAAAAACAAGCTGCGTCCGGATGCAGATGACCTGAACCCCAACCTGCGCTTCGTGGAGAACCGCATTTTTGCACAGCTCGAAGAAAGCAAGAGCCTGCGCAGGCTCTCCGAAGAACACAAGGTTTCCTGGATCGGCGACGCCAACCGCGAAATGTTCAAAAAGATCTTCGCCCAGCTCCGCGAAAGCGAGGCTTATTTTTCCTACATGGCTGCTGACAGCGCTTCTTATGAGGAAGATCGTCTTTTTGCCATCAGCCTGTTTAAAACGGACATCGCCAACTCCGAGCTGATTTACCATTTCTTTGAAGAAAAAAGCATCCACTGGCTGGACGATATCGACCTGGCCTGTTCCATGGTACTCAAAACCATCAAGGGCATGCAGGAGGGTGAAACGCCGGAAATCCTACCCTTGTTCAAAGACCCGGAAGACGAAATTCCGTTTGTGAAAACGCTCTTACGCAAAACCATCGCCAACGACAACGAGAACCTGGCGCTGATCGAAGAGCTGACGCAAAACTGGGAAATCGACCGGATTGCCAAAATGGACATTATCCTGATGAAAATGGCCATCACCGAGTTCCAGGAATTCAATAACATCCCGACCAAAGTGACGCTCAACGAATACATCGAAATTTCTAAATTTTACTCTACCCCGAAGAGCAACGGCTTTATTAACGGGATCCTCGACCGGGCCATTGAGCGCCTCACCAAGGACAACAAAATCAAAAAAGCAGGCCGCGGGCTTATTTCCTGAGTATAAAACACATCACGATATGAAAGCAATTCCAATTTTAGCAGCGCTTTTCCTCCTGTTTTCCTGCAAGAATAGCAATACCGTTGAAATCGGGCAGAAAACCACCATGGATGTAAAACCAGTGTTTGATGCCGGCAAAGTGCTCCACGGCGAGGAAATCAACGCGGTTTTCAATGTCACCAATACCGGCGATTACCCGCTGGTTATTGCCGAGATCAAAGGCTCCTGCTCCTGCACGGTTGTCAAGCAACCGGAAGACCCGATCGCACCGGGCGATACCTACAAGGTGGAAGCTATGGTCCGTACGGACAATGCAAGCACCGGGAAAATCGCCAAGGAAGTGCGCATCGTAGCAAATACGGAGCCTTCCGTGACCGTGCTCCGCATCGAAGGCCAGGTGTACCGAAACTAGTAATCAAATCAAAAAACAAATAACGCAAAAATGGCAAATTTAATCCCATTGGTACTGATCGTAGTTGTATTCTACTTTTTTATGATCAGGCCGCAAATGAAAAAACAAAAAGAGCTCAAAAACTTCAGGGCTAACCTGAAAGTAGGCGATAAAGTGGTGACCATCGGCGGTATTCACGGAAAAATCCTTGAAATGCGCGACAGTACAATCGTGATCAGCTCCGAAGGGACCAAGCTGGTTTTCGAAAAATCCGCGATCTCCCAGGGCGTAGCCGAGCAGTTGGCCCAGCAATAAGAGATGCTCCTTAAACGTATTGAAACGCCCCGGAAATTCCGGGGCGTTTTTTATTTAGGCTTATTTTCCTACAATCCTGTTAAGCTAAAAATGGAGCTTATTTTCGCCACGAATTCCACTAATTGAAACGACAGCCTTGCTGCTACCGGAACGAAGCCTGCTTTGGCAGCATAAATGAGGTTAAAAATTAAGCGTATTAACCCGCAATTCAATACGTATAAATACCTGTTTTTTATCTTTCCCGGAAAAGGAGAACTAAAGAAGTAATTAACTTAGGGGCCGGAACCGGCACTCGGATAACCTTTAGCAAAACCCGCTGTGTAACTGGTCTGACTCTATTTGGTATCCGGTTTGTGTTAAAGCCGGATAAAAAACCAAACTGCTGTCCTTTTTGCAATTGAACCCAAAGCTATCCGGCGCTGTTACTCCGCAAGGTTATCCAGCGCCTGAATTAACTGGAATTTAATAAAACATGAACGCTGTATCCGGCTGACCGGAATGATAAATTGACCATGAAATCACTTGCGCACATTCTCATTGCTGTTCAGGATATTGCCAATGAATTTAACGGAAGTTTCGCGTTAAAAAACGCCCAGGGCAAATACTTTTACGCCAACGAAAGCTGGCTAAAGCTCGTCGGGATGACCAATACCGAATTGATGGAAAAAACCGACGACGACCTCTTTCCGCCGGAAAATGCCGACTTTATCCGTCAGACCGATCATGAAGCCCTGCAAAAAGGGAACCTGGTGGAATACACCAATACCATCCTGCTTCACGGGGAAGAAATCACTTACGTTGCCCTCAAATGGGTAGTGAGGCATAAAACCGGGGATGTTTTCTGTTATTGTACCCTGGGCGACCTGGTCGAGAAAAAAGACCAGGTGATGGAAGTTTTGCCCAAAATTCAGCAGCTGCTGGAAAGCCAGTTTTCAGAAGCCGATCTTGATTAGGCTTAAACCGCTTCTTTTTAATGGGCCATCGGGCGTTTTTTGATCATACCTCCTTTGGTGTCTTTCACCCGGTTCATTACCACAAAGGCCTCCGGATCGATTTTCTCAATCTCGGTATACAGGCGGCTTAACTCCAGGCGGGTAATCACCGTAAACAGGATGTCATTGGAATCGTTGCGGCCTTTTTTACCGTAGCCACCCTTCCCGGCGTACACCGTAACACCCCGGCCGAGCTTTTGGGTGATCATTTGTTTAATCTCCAGGAATTTGGGTGAAATGATGGTCACTCCGTGGTATTCCTCGATGCCCTCAATGATGAAATCCAGGGTCTTGGAAGCCGAAAGGTAGGTAATCATGGAGTAAAGCGCCTTTTCAATTGTCAGGAAATAAGCCGCTACAGAGAAAATAATGACATTGATGATAATGATCACGTCGCCGATCGTGACGTTTATTTTCCGGCTGATGAAAATCGCCAGGACTTCCGTGCCGTCAATTACGGCACCTCCCCGGATCGAAAGGCCGATCCCGGCACCGAGAAAGAACCCGCCAAAGAGGGCCACCAGCAGGTTATCGTCGGTAATGTTCGGGAAGCTCACCGTAGCCACTACGATAACGAGTGCAGAAATGGCAATCGCCGTTTTAATCGCAAAGATTTTACCGATCACCCGGTAAGCCATAAACACAAAGGGGATGTTGACGGCGATCAGGAAAATATACAGGGGCCAGTCGGTGATCGCAGAAAGCAGCAGGGAAATCCCGGTTGCACCGCCATCAATGAACTCATTGGTCAGCAAAAAGCCTTTAAGCCCGAAGGCAGCACCGAAAACGCCCAGCCCGATCAGGAAAAAATCTTTGATGTGGCGTTTCAGCTCGATGTTGTAATCCCGCATTTCGCGCATCATACGGACACGCTCTACCCGGGTTTTGTCACGAAGTTTGTTTTTGTCTAAAGAAAATAAATTGAACATTTGAAGCATATACGGGTTGTGAAAAAGATGATCTTTCACAAAGATAGCTATTTTTTCTCTTTTTCGGAACGGCGTTTTTCCCGCTGCTCCCTGTGCGCTTCTTTTTTCCGCGTACGGTAGTCTTTTTTGCTCACCTTATACTGCTCTTTGGTCAGGATTTTAGGCTCCATATCGATTTTGACCTCACCGGATTTGATGTCGCGGATGACCTGCTCTACCACCCAATCCTCACCGCGCGGGTCGTATTTGGCATCGAGGTCCTGTTCCCAGATTTTCCCCAGGGTTTCACTCACTTCGGCATTCAGGTTCCCGCGGTATTTCTCCAGGATCTCCTTCACGGTAAGCCCTGTTTCCCGGTGAATGAGCTTCATCAGGAGCTTGCCGTCTTCGATATACAGATCACGGATTACGTAGTAAAAATCTTCCTTCAGCTCTTTGTGCTCGACTTTTGCAATTTTTTTCTTTTTGCGTTTGGAGTTCACCTGCGCCATTTCTTCGTCAACCTCTTTCAGCTTTTCAGCCGCAAAAAGCGCCAGCGGGTAAACTTTGCGAAGCCTGCGCAAGGCCGTTTTGTACCGTTTGTAATAATCCTTGTAGATTTTAACTTCTTCCAGGTTCCGGTATTTTTCAGGTACAGAATCCTCTTCCTGGGCAAAAAGCGGCAGGAAAAAAAACAGAAAAAAAACGGAAATTAAACCCTTCATTTAAAAATTTTATTAATTTAGGCTTCGTAAAAACTGAAGGTACAAATTTGTTGCCAAAATAACGAAATTCCTATGAGAAATGTTGTGTTTATCCTGTCTTTTTTCCTCGTACTGGCCTCCTGTTCATCCAATGAAAAATGCGAGGAATGCGAACTGAAAAATGAGAACGACACGATCGTGAAGGATACGGTTGCCTCCCTGGATGATGCCATCAAGGCCGAAAACGTGGAAGACAAAAGCCGGGAACAAGTCGAAAACCTCAAGAAAATCGAAAAAAAATACGGGGAGCAGTGGGATTTTTGCACCTGCGTGATCGCCAACGATTCCATCAACAATGCCTTCGAAAAAAGCCCTTCGGACAAGCAGGCCGAAAAGCTCATGAAGCGCTGGGAATATGTCGAAGTCAAATGCAAGGAATTCCTGACCCAGCCGAACACCACCCCCGAAGAGCGCGCCCTGCACGAGAAAAAAGTGCGCAAGTGCCTCAAAAACCGTTAATTTCTTTTTATTAACTTTGCAGCATGTTTAAGCGTTTTGTTTTCCGGCTCCTCCTCGCTGCTTTCGGTTTCCTCCTGGTGCCGACAAGCTACTGGCATGCCTGTGAACAAGACCACACGGAACATTCAGACCAAAGTAGCATCGATCAGCAGCATGCCTCCTGTTCGATCTGTGACTTTGACCTCTTCCAGCTCGACGCACCTGAATGGAAGCAACTTCGCTTCGAAAAAACACAACTTCCGCTTTACGCCGGCGAAGCTGTTAAACTTCGTCCTTCCACTCCAATATCCTGTTTTAATAAAGGTCCGCCCGCAGTAAACGCTTAATCAACAAGCTACTGCCCCACTTTATTAAACAGTTTTCCCCATGTTAAAAAATGCTTTTCTGGCCTTTTGGGCTTTCGCGCATGCATGTGTCTCTGCGCAAAGTTTTTCAGGCACGATTTACGATAAAACAACCCGCTCCCCGATTCCAAATGCCACAGTTTACCTGCTCGATTTCGAAATCGGTACACAGAGCGACAGCAACGGCTATTTCCGTTTTACCGCCCCCCTGCCCCAGCAAGTCAGGCTGCGGATTTCTTATCCATCGTATGAAAGTTTTCATGCGACCGTCCCCATTGGACTCAACCAGCTTTTCTACCTCGAGGAAAATCACCTTGAGCTGGATGAAATTGTGGTTTCCAATACGCGGGGCGACCTTCATAAAAACAACGTCAATCCCATCGAAGTACGCAAACTGGATGAATTGAAGGCCATCCCGTCAACCAATCTCGGCGAATTACTCACCACTATTCCGGGCGTATACCTTTCCGGAACCGGTAACGGGATCAGCAAACCCGTAATCCGCGGAATGCAGGGCATGCGTGTTGTTACCTACCTCAATGGCCTGCGCATCGAAAACCAGCAATGGGGCGGCGATCACGGCATGGGGGTGAACGATCTCGGCATCAGTTCCGTAGAAGTGATCAAGGGGCCCGCTTCGCTGCAATTCGGGAGTGACGCCCTCGGAGGCGTGCTTTATTTCCAGGATGAGCCCTACGCCCGCCAGCACAGCCAGGAAGCGGAAGTCCAGTCTCAGTTTGAAAGCAATACACTGGGCACAAACAACCGCTTTGAGTACAAGATTTCCCAAAGCCGGATCCGCTTTAACCTTGCGGGCCTGTACAGCAACCAGGCTGATTACAGGCTGCCCAACGGGCGTTTTGCCGGGAATTCGCGCTTCTCGGAACAAAACATCAAAAGCGCATTCAGTTTCAACCTGAAGAATTGGGTGACCCACGTGCGCTATACCCTGGTGAACAACCGTGTCGGCATCCCGGGACATACGCACGATTCCATTATTGATTATGCCGCGTTCCAATACGCGGAGCAAAGCCGGCAGCAAACCATTCCCGCCCAATTGATCCGCAACCATTATTTGTCAGTCGAAAGCAAACGCTTTTTCCGGCGCGGGGAACTGGCTGTTTTATTGGGGGAAACCGTCAACCAACTCACTGAGCTGGAAGATAAGCTTACTGTTCCGGCCATCAGCATGAAATTGCAGAATACCCTGTACCAGCTGCGCTTCAACTACAATTTTACCGAGAAGCTGAGCCTGGTGTCAGGTTTCCAGGGCATGTTACAGCAAACGCGGAATGCAGCAAAGGCCACCGAATTCCTGATTCCAAACGGAAACACCCTGGACAACGGGCTTTATGCTATTTTTTACCTCAGCCACAAAAAATGGAATTTCCAATCCGGCCTCCGCTACGATACCCGCGTGCTCGAAAGCCTGGAGGAGTTTAACGGCAATGCGCCGCTCAAGCGCAACTTCGACAACCTGAATTTCTCGGCCGGAGCCGTCCGCAATGGAAAAAGCACGACCATCCGCCTGAATGTATCCAACGGTTTCCGGGCGCCGCACTTTACGGAGCTGCTCTCCAACGGGGAACATCACGGTACGCTGCGCTATGAAATCGGCATGCGAAACCTGCGAACGGAAAATGCCACGCAGGCCGACCTCGCTTTTGAATACCACAACGAGCACCTTTCATTGACGCTCAATCCCTTTTATTCGTTGCTGGGTCATTACATTTACATCAACCCGCTGGATTCCATCGCCGAGGGGCTGCCCGTTTACCGCTATGAACAAATGAAAGAAGCCCGGCTGGCGGGTGTGGATTTCGGGGTTCACTATCACCCGCACTTTGCGCATTTCCTCCACCTGGACAGCTCATTCTCGCCCCTATCTAGGGAAGGTGCGAATGGAGAAGCCCTGCCATTCAGCCCGCAAAACCGGATCAATTCCTTTGTAAAAATAGCCCTGAAAATGAAGCGCAAATTCCGCGTGGAACAAATCGTGCTCCAGCACAGCTATTATTTTCGCCAGGATCGCGTGGCCAGTTATGAAAGCGTTTCAAAGGCTTACCAGCTCTTTCATGCGGCGCTGAACCTGAAATGGGAAGGGAAAATCCCGTTTTGGCTCGATTTCGGTGTGAAAAACCTGAGTAACACGGCTTACATCAACCACCTGTCGCGCCTGAAGAGCATCCAGTTGCCCGGTCCCGGACTCAATGTCTACTGCTCGCTGAAATTCAGGATCGAATCTCATTTAAAATAGCTTGACCCAGCTAAAAACAGATCGGAACTTCCCCGAAAATACAGCTAAACCCGATCTTACCGGTTAAAAATCCCCTTTAGAAATATTTAATTCAATAACTTAAAACAAAAAATCATGAAAAAATCAAAATTCATTTTTGCAGCAAGCCTCCTGGTGCTTGCAACTGCTTTTACTTCTTGTAAAAAATGCCACGATTGCCATTATGACAAGGACGGCCAGGAAATCGAAATCGGCGAATATTGTGACGAGGACCAGATCCACGACCTGGAAACAAACGGGTATGCGGTGGACAGCGTGACCTATGAGGTACATTGCCATGCCCATTGATCGCCCGATTTTTTATTTATATTTGCTCAAACCTTTAATCATAAAATGATGTTGAAAGAATTCAGAGAATTTATCATGCGGGGCAATGTGGTTGATCTCGCAATTGCCGTTATCATCGGGGCGGCCTTCAATGCGATCGTGAGCTCCCTGATTACGGATGTGATTACGCCGCTGATCCTGAACCCGGTCATGAAATCACTGGACGTGGCCGAACTGGAAAAGGTAGCCTGGAACGGTGTGCTTTACGGCAAATTTATCGCTTCGGTAATCAATTTCCTGGTAACCGCGTTCATCGTGTTTATGCTGGTAAAGACTATGAATCGTTTCAAACGTAAAAAAGAAGAAGCCGCGGCGCCTGCCCCGTCCGGCCAGGAGGTCCTGCTGACGGAAATCCGCGATTTGCTTAAAAATAAGTAATACTTAGGACGGGGGACCTGAACCATGCGAAGTTCGCAAGGAAGTTATACCCGGTAAGATCAGTTTGTTTTACCTGCTCGGGTGAAAAAACAGGAAGCGCCTTTGTCAGTTGACGGAGGCGCTTTTTGGTTCGTTTTATGCCCGGATCCATAAAAAAGCTAAGCCCTTGCCAGGGAGAAAAATGGAAAATTTTGCACTTTTTTTTTGATATTAAAAAAAAATTGTATTTTCGGTGGGTAAATTGATGTAAAATAACTCGTAAAATGCTAACCCCCTGATCTTTTAGATCTGCTTTTATCCCCCTTATGACTAGTATATTTGTTGCCAAATTAGATTATGGCGTTTCCCAGGAAGAACTGAAATCTGTCTTCGAACGATTTGGAAAAGTAAACAAAGTTACGATTGCCATGGATCGCGAAACCGGTAAGCCTCGTGGTTTTGCCTTCGTTGAAATGTTTGATGAAGCTGAAGCGATGCAAGCCATCGAAAACCTCGAGGGTTATTCCTTCAACGGGCGTTCGGTTTCCGTAAAAAAAGCCGACGACAGGGGAAACAACCGGGATAGCCGCCCGGCGGAACGCAAGCCTTTTAATAGCAATCACAGCCAGGACCAGAAACCGGAATTCCGGCGCAATGACCAGGCTGCTGACACAAGAAGCACCTCTACGCTTCCCGACCCGGAA
>CBINGV010000058.1:0-15402 GCA_966250255.1 uncultured Flavobacteriales bacterium
AACTGGTGGTCGGAGCAAGACCGCAGCTCCTTTGAGGAACGCACCAAAATCCTGGGCGAAACTTTTTCGACCTTCTGCCCGATTGAAGGCCATTGCGTGAACCCGGAACTGACGATGGGCGAAAACATTGCCGACCTCGGCGGAATTACGCTGGCTTATTATGCCTATACGAAAACGGAAGAGTTTAAATCCGGAATTGTGAAAAACGGCTACACGCCTCAGCAGCGTTTCTTTATCTCGCTGGCGCAGCTCTGGAAGATCAATTATACGGATGCCGAGCTGAAAAAACGCATCGCGAGCGACGAGCACTCCCCGGGTATGTTCCGCGTGAACGGCCCGCTGAAAAACTGCCCGGAGTTCTTCGAAGCCTTTGATGTGAAAGAAGGTGACAAGATGCGGAATGCTGCGGTAAAGGTGGCGCGAATTTGGTGATTTCCCGCTGAATACGCAGATTAATTGCGCAGATAAGGCAGAAAAATATAAAGCACACGGTTCGGTCCGTGTGCTTTTTTTATTTGCAGATTCAAGCGCTGCGCACATTCGGAGATTCAATGAGGAGACAAAGGACGCTGAGTTTACAAAGGGAAAGCCGGAAGGCGAAGTTTTTGTAAGAACTCACTTTTTCAATTTTTAACTCTTAACTTTATAACTCTTCATTTATTCAACGCACTTTAATCAATAAAAGGCCGCTTTTAGTATATCACGCGGATTCATGCCTTTTAATCCTAAAATTATTCGTATTTTCGACGCGTTAAACTTTAATTATGAGAATTTACCTTACGTTTCTTGTTTCTTTCATCTTAATTTCTGCTACGACTATCTACGGACAATCCGCTACGGTAAGGGGATTTATTTACGATCAATCGAACGGGGAGCCGGTTCTTTACCAGAAGGTGAAACTGACGAGCCCCGCAGGAACAATTTACGGTGCAATTACGGATGTGAACGGGTTTTTCTCGATCCCGAAGCTGAATACCGGCCTTTACACGGTCCGCATCGAGAGCAGCGGTTACGACAGCATCGTTGAACAGGTGACTATCAGCAAACCGAACCAGATTATTGACCTGCGCTATGAGCTGGTAAAAAGCGCGGTGACCGACCTGGATGAGGTGAATGTTACCGCTGAAACAAAACGTAAGAAAACAGAAATTGCCATCTCCCAGATCAAGCTGGATAAAAAAGGAATCGAACGGATCCCGAGCGTGGGCGCCGAGAATGACGTGGTGGGCGCTTTCAGTGTGACGCCGGGCGTTGTAACCACGGGTGACCAGGGCGGTCAGCTTTATGTGCGCGGGGGTACACCGATCCAGAATAAGATCCTGCTGGACGGGATGACGATCTATACGCCTTTTCACTCGATTGGTTTCTTTTCGATTTTCGAAACGGAGCTGATCAAAAATGTGGATATTTATACGGGAGGTTTCGATTCGCGCTATGGTGGCCGGATTTCTTCGGTGATGGATATTACGTACCGCGACGGGAACAAAAAGGAGCTCGGCGGAAAAGTTTCTGTAAGCCCCTTCCTGGCGAAACTTGTCCTTGAGGGGCCTTTGGTACCGGGGAAAAACGGGAAGCAGGCGAACAACTCTTTTATTTTTTCGGCGAAGCATTCCCTGCTGGATTATACCTCGAAGGACCTTTACCCGCGTGTGAACGAGGGCAACGGGCTTCCGTTCAAGTTTACGGACCTTTACAGTAAAATTACGCTGAGCGCGGACGGCGGTTCGAAGTTCAGCTTCTTCGGTTTCCACAACAACGACCGCGTGGATTATACGGACCTGGCCGAACTGGGCTGGGACCAATCGGGCGGCGGGATGAATTTCGTCCTGATCCCTACAGGCTCACCGGTGTTTATCCGCGGACACCTCAATGCTTCGCGCTATGCCCTGAGCTTCCTGGAAGAAGGACTCCCGGAGCGCAGCAGCTCCATTGGCGGCGCCGAGCTGGGCTTTGACTTTACGTATTTCCAGAAAAATGAGGGCCAGTTTGACATCGGGATCGCGGTGAACGGCTTTAACACAAAATACCTGACCTATAACGAAGCTTCCCGCAAGATCGAGGACGAAAATTTTAACTTCGAGTTTAATACCTACCTGAATTACAAGGTGATCAAAGGGCGCTTTGTGATTCAGCCCGGCATCCGCCTGCAATCTTACCTTTCGCAATCGGTATTCTCCCCGGAGCCGCGCCTGGGAATCAAGTACAATGCAACGGAAAACCTGCGCTTTAAGGCCTCAGGCGGACGTTATTCGCAAAACTTCACCTCGGCTTCTTCGGACAAGGATATCGTGAACCTCTTTAACGGGCTCCTCTCCGCCCCTACGAACTTCCAGTCGAAATTTACGCAGGAGAACGGCAATGTGCGCGATGTGCGCAATGCGATCCAGTTTGCCTGGCACGCGATCTTCGGGGTGGAATATGACCTGAGCAAGCGCTGGAGCCTGAACGTGGAAGGTTACCTGAAGTATTTCGACCAACTGAGCAACCTCAACCAGAATAAGATCTACGAGGATGTTTCGACGTTTGCGAACGTTGACGATGTCTACAAAAAGGACTTTATCATTGAATCGGGCAAATCCTACGGGGTGGACGTTTTACTGAAGTACTCGAATGAGCGCTGGTTCCTGTGGGGAGTTTACTCCTACGGTTACTCTTACCGCTGGGATGGTTTTGAGCGTTATTTCCCGGTGTTTGACCGCCGCCACAACGTGAACGTGGTTGCGACTTACCTCTTTGGCAAAAAGAAAAACCTGGAGCTGAGCACGCGCTGGAACCTCGGTTCAGGGCTTCCTTATACCCCAACTGCCGGCGGCTACCAGAACGAAACTTTCAACCAGGGAATCGGTACGGACTACACGACGACGAACAGCAACTCGGTGAGCCTGGTTTACGGCGATTTCAACTCGCAGCGTTTGCCTTACTACCACCGCCTTGACATTACGATGAAGAAGAACATCGAGTTTAAGAATAAGACGAACCTGGAGATTATTGCGAGTGTCACGAATGTGTACAACCGCCGCAATATTTTTTACAAAAACCGGGTGACGAACAAGGAGATTTACCAGTTCCCGCTACTGCCGAGTCTGGGCTTGAGCTATAAATTCTGACCGGTAAGCTCCCGCTTATCACGCAGATGCCCGCAGATAGGGACGCGAAGGGCGCAATGTTGGCGCAGAGGACGCCAAGAGTTATTCAGAGGGCGCAAAAATATGTTGAAGCACATGGTTACGCTGTGTGCTTTTTTTATTCGTGGATTGCCTGGATGAATGTTCCCGCAGAATACGCAGGTTAATTGGATGTGAAGGAATTTTTGCGGATCACGCAGATTGCCTAAAGGAGTGATACAAAAAAACAAGGACAACGGAAGCTTATAATCAACAGGTTAAGACCAGGTTAAAAAATAATTTAAGAAAAAGTCAAAAAAGCCTTGCCGAATTGAAAAAAGTACATATATTTGCACCCGCAATCAGGTTAATGGTTGCATTTGAAATAAAAGTATCTTTGGTCTTTTAAAAAGGAAATATCCTTCGTCAAGACTTCGGATAACATAGGATTCCGTAGCTCAGCTGGTAGAGCAATACACTTTTAATGTATGGGTCCTGGGTTCGAATCCCAGCGGGATCACGCTGATGAAAAGCACTTGTCCACCGGACAGGTGCTTTTTTCATTTCAGGCGAATGGAAACACAGTTTCAAATGAGCTTGAAATGAAAAAGCGCAACATGAGCGTAGCGAATGACGTGTTTTCATCGACTGCACGTCGATTACTGCGGGATATTAAATCCAAGCGGAAAAACAAAAGATCCAGGCCATAGCGGGTGTTATGTTTGGAATGAGTAAATGCGAAGGGATCACGCTGATGAAACGCTCACCCTTTTGGGTGGGCGTTTCATTTTAAGCTGTTTCAATTTATTCAAAGCTGATTCGATTTTAACCCGCGTAACCGGTTGATTTTTCTAAAAATTAATGTTATTATTGCGATGGCTTATTTAAGCCCCTTGAGGTGCTCCTAAAGGTTTGATTCTGAATTTACGTTTATTCTAATTAATAAAATCTCCAGATGTTCATCCGCTTATTGATTGCGATTCTTATTTTAAATTCATGTATGAACCTGAATAAAACGACGGAAATCAAATCTCCGCCCACCAAAGAATTTTTCATGGACACTCTGAAATTAAAAGGAACACGATTCACTTGTGCGATAAGTAAAAAAACGCAGGAAAAATTTAAAAAGATCAATTTCACCTATAGCCCCAGAAATTGTGGGATAGACAGCGTTCCCCTGCCATACGAAACCGTTCAGGCTGAATATGATCAATATTCTATGAAGATTCAGTCCTGTAAACCGTGCTGGTTGGAAATTTCGGATTATAAAGGCACTAAAATTTCAGCAGGTTATGCCATCGTTTATGGCAACGAATCAAACCACCATATTTATTTTGGCCTGTTGAAAAAATACAAAGACAATTCCCTTTACCAAGTAATCGAGGACACTGTGGTTATGAAACAGCTTGATAGTTTATCTTTACTTGAACCTGACCAGTTAAGGGCTTATCTCATCAGTACAAAAAAAAGGCTTTTTTAGGGAATAAACTTCATAGAGGCTTTTTTCAACCTTGTTTCTTAGCCTTTCAAAGAACTATCTTCTCCCTCATTTTTGTTCACCTGAAAACGAATCACGACTTAACTGACGTTCTATTCAATGGTACGACAAAAGCCGATCAAAGCTACGCAGCTAAGTTGATGCCCCGCCCTCCTTCGAAAAGCAATTTTATAAATCAAGCAAACTGCTTATATTCGTCCATCAATAAGCCCGGCATCATGGAAGGGCAATTAAAACAGAAAAATATGAGGTCAAAAACAGCTCCTATGCCTGTCTGCAGCGGCATTCTTGCCCCGATACTATTTGTGTCTGTTTTTACGATCGAAGGATTGTTTCGTGAACATTATTCGCCTTTAACAAATTTTATCAGCGAATTATCCATCGGCGACCGGGCCTGGGTTCAAATCGCCAATTTCCTGCTGTTCGGTTTTTTATTCTTTATTTTTAGCTTCTGGTTACTGCGGGAATTCCGGAAACGCAAATTCCCTCCAGGCGGGCCAATTTTATTTTTAATCCTGGCCTCCTGTTATTTCTTTTCCGGACTTTTTGTAACGGACCCGGGGACGATATTTACCCAACAAAAAAGTGTACACGGGATCATCCACGGTGTTTTGGGGGCTGCCGTATTTTTATTGATGACGATCAGTGCCTGGACATTTCTGAAATTATTCAGAAAAAACGCGGCGTTTCGTACACTTCAACGACTCACTCTCTTTTTCGCGATCATACTGACACTTGCCCTGACCGCCTTTACCTATGTCACCAAAACGCCTGCTTCTCAAAGCTTTCTTCCGGGCATGAACGGGCTTTTTCAACGGCTTGCATTGATCCCTTTTATGCTTTGGTTATTATTTTTCGCAAGCAGCATCAGGCATGCATTGAGCAACTATGACAGGGAGAACAAAAAATAAGGCGATACCAGCGAAATCAATCATCCAGCGGGATCGCCACTAAAGTAAAAAGCTATTCCTTGCGGAGTGGCTTTTTCACTTTGCGGCTCTCCCATTATAGAAATATTAATCGCAGGTTGATGTTTTTTATCAGCATAAAGCTGATGAGAACGCTGTGCTAAGTTGTTTTTCTCTCTTTGGTGTTTAAAAGGAAAGCACACACTATCCATAATTTTATACCTCCCCCTCGTTTTTAAGGGGAATTTCCTCCCCAAAACAAAAACCAAACGATCTGGCACAGCTCTTGCTTAGCTATCTGTATATTTGAAACAAATTGAATTATGAAAAAGCTCCTTTTAGGCTTCGCCTTGATTTGCGGGACGGTGTTCGCGCAGACAGAAAATACGACCAAAGCCAGTGTAACGGTCAACGGATTTGCCAAAGCCCAGGTTGTGCCGGACATGACGGAACTGAACATCCGCCTCTCGGCTGTGAAACTGAACATGGCGGATGCCACGAAGGCCATCGGGGACCAAACCCAGCAGTTTTTAAAAGTACTCAAGCAGCTGGGCTTCCAGGAGGCCGATGTGAAGACGACGAACTATTCCGCTTCCAAAAACAGGATTTACCGCGAGAACGGCCCGATCGACAGCGGCTACGTGGTTTCGCAAAACCTGACGCTTAAATTTGCCTACAAGCAGGAGACCCTGCAGAAAATTGCGGCGCGCTTCTCGGAAGCAAAAGACCCGGTGGATTTCTACCTCAGCTTTTATCTTTCCGATGCGCTGCGCGAGAAAACAGAGGCCGAGCTCCAGGCCAAAGCGGTAGGCGATGCACGCAAAAAAGCCGGTAACCTCTCGGCAGCTGCCGGTGTAAAGACCGGTGCCTTAAAGTCGATCGTTTACGGAGGAGATCCAGCCGGACCGGTTTACTACCGGGCTGAAATGATGGCCTTTAAAGATTCCGGAATGAGCGGAGGTGCAGATCTTCATTTTGCACCCCAGGAAACGGAATTGCAGGAGTCGGTGACGGTGGTTTGGTTCCTGGAGTAAAGCTTTGCCGGCCTCCTGCTTCATCCCCGGATTTCAGCATGCCTGATTGCTTTGCTTTTTTCTTTCAATTGCTTGCTTCTTTTCAGCACCCGGATTTTCAGGGTCATTTATACTCGGGACCCGCTTGTTTGACCGCTTCAAAATCCGGGTTGTTATGCCACCAGCCGGGATGGGCGTTTGCGGCAGAAAAATGCAACTCCTGACCGGTAAACATCCGGTATGCATCTATTTTCACCCTTTCGTTGTTTGAGTACCAAACAGTCCTGCCCCGGCCATGTTTCGGTTTGCGGCGATGACTGTCGCGGTAATGGATATGCTTGGAGGGAGCTTGAAAACGACGGGGCCATTGATCCGTGCAGGCAGCTAAGAGCAACACAAGACATAATTTCAAGCTGTTCATCGTCATTTCCCGGAGAATTCTTATTTAAATTCACTCGTCTTAAATGTCCTGCCATTCATGTTCGGCGTCACTTCCAGGAAGAGCTTCCCCGAGCTTCCGTTGGTATTGAAATAAAATTTATCACCGGGATTACAGGTATAGCTTTTTACGCCCCCGCTATTGATGTAGTTCTGTCCGCCGTTGTAGTAATACTTAAATTCGGTACTGAGGTTGTTTGTGATTTTGATCTCGACATAGCGGTTAACCGCTTCTTCCACTCTACCCGGGCTCTGTTCGTATTCATCCGGTTCCTCCACTTCTCGTACTTCGTCCATTTCCCGGTGCTTTTCGAGCCAGGCCGCTTTCGCTTTTTCGTCAAAATTCAATTGGAATTGTCCCTTGGCGATTTCGACCCGGGAGTTGAAACGCGGGTTTAAGGAGCATAAACTATAGCTGATCCGGATGGTGTGTTTTCCCGGCCCCAGGTCCCTCAGTACTTTTCCAAACTCGTATTCCGGCGTATTTTCATTGAAATCGTACCAGTGGTTTTCCGAGTAAGGTGTGAAGCCATACCACCAGGTCGTCCATTCCGTTCGTTGGGCCTCCTCTCCCGGTGCGTCGTAGAATGTGGATTGCAGCACGCCGTCCACATAAATATTCGCTTCAAGCTTGATTACCTTGAATTTATCGTAGTTGAACTCGTCCGCGGCATATTTGCCGGAGGACTCCAGCGCTGCGCACCTATTGGCGAGGCTTTTGTCCAGGTAAAGCCTTCCTTTGATCTCATCACTCAAATTAAATTGTGTTTTCACCAATTTGGGATTAGGACTGTTGTGCACGATTTTCTCCGATGAAAACACAATTTTACCCAGGTTCTGCTTGTGGAACTCATTCCAGATCCCCTGGTCTTTGAAGGCCTGGGCGAAGCTTGAAAGCGCGGAGCCTGCTGCCAGAATAAACAAAAGTGATCGAAACATGATTTGGTCTTTTTATTTCAACAGATCCGGATGAACTTCTTCTTTGACCGGCAAATCGTAAATGAAAACGCCCCCGTATTTTTTAGTCGCGATATCATAATTTTTGCGGATACCGTGTTTTACATAGTAAGCCAAACCGTCGTCGCCTTTCACTAAAAAATATACATTTGTTCGCTGGTAATCGGGGTTCCCGTTATACAGTTTTTTGCTTTCCCAATCGTCACCCGATACAAATACTTTAACAACCTTCCCTATTTTGTGCTGGGGATTTTTGGACTGGTAGCTTTCATAAGCCGCCAGCACTTCTTTTTCCAGGGCAGCGTTTTTGTATGCCGGGAAAAACGGCTTTTTGCTTTTTAGATAAACCTCTTTAACTGCAGCCAGGTAGGCATTGACATCCTTGTAGGCTGCCGGCAGCTTAAATATAAACTGTCCTTTGATCCCATTGTATTTGTCTTCCAGGCTGATCGTGTCCCCTGCTCTGACACCCGCTTTTACCAATTGATCCAGAGTAAAATAAGAGTCTGCCTCTACGTGTTGCACCGTAGGCAGGAAGGTTTTGGAATACCACCCGAAATCGGAATCATTTTTCAGCATCTCCCCCGCAATGGACAAACGCTTCCCATTCAGGTAAAAATCGACACTATTGAAGGTGTATTTATCTTTCGTTGAAAACAGGTAGAGCTTAATCCCTTCTTCTCCCGGCACCAGGCTCATCTCCGTTTGCGATTTCGAACAGGAGTTAATTGAAGCAGGCGCAAAAATGAAGGTGCCCTGGGCTTCAAACTGCTCCGGGCAGGCTATTTTTTTGTTCGCCACCAAAAACTGGACATAGTCTTTCCTGGAGCTGACAATCTTATTGTTTAGGCGGGTAACATCTTCTTTTTTCAAAAACAGGCCTTCTACATTCGCCAGGTGCTCTTTCAAAAATTCGAAGCTCCAATAGTTTTCAAGCGGGCCGGCAACATTCGCACCGGTGCCCATACTTTTTGTAACTTCACCCAGGTGCGGGTTGAAGAAATTTTGTTCGTAAGCGGCGGCGTATTCTTCCACTGTCCGGATATACAGGTCGGCGGAAGGATATTTTTTGGGATTCTTTTTGCAAAGCTCGTAATAATATAAGGCCGAATCTTTGACCTTGAGGGACAAGTCGAGCAATTCGTTTCTTTTTTTGTAATTATCGCGGGACTGTGTCAGTATTTTATAATAGGCATAGACCAATTTTTCACCATCCTGGTCAACCGTCTCTTTGTCCGAACTGCCTGCCGCATTTTTGAGCTTTTTTAAAGTTGGTTGTGCCAGCGCAAGATTTGCGAGCATCATTAAGCTACCGAATAAAATTGCTTTTTTCATTGTTTTTGACATTTTTAGGCTAAAATATTGATGATGGCAGCGATAATCCCCGACAGGATGACGATGCATACAATTATAAAATTCATTTTATTTTTCATGGGTTTAATTTCCTTTAACAGCAAAATTGAGGATAAATATTTTTCAAGCCCGGCCCTCTTTTTTTAACGGATTGCCTGTTTCAATTAAAGTACCCGCTGATCCAATTAACGTCGGAGTCTTTTTTCCCGATCTTTCAAAAGGGCCCGGCCCCGGGTAAGGAGACAGGCAAACAATGGGATTCCATGTTTGAAGTTATTCGATGATCACCCGCTCTGTTTTTGAATGGCCTTCGCTTTGAACCCGGATGAAATAAATACCGCTTTCCATGCCCTGCAGGTCAATTTCGCTTTCGGTTCCGCTCAGCCCTTTTTCGAGGATCAGCTGCCCAACGGAGTTCAATACGGTACAGCGAAGTGGCCCCACTGTGTTTGTCACCTGAATGGACAACAAGCCTGTGGAAGGGTTGGGATAAACGGAAAAACCGAAGTCCTTCACCAGTTCATTCACTGCTGCACTTAAATCACCTGTTTCACAGGTAAAAAAGTGAATATCTTGGGTTAAACCGGCGCCCAATTGCCCGGCATAATTGGCGCCTGTGGCGCAGATCGTTTGATTGTTCCCCCGTAAGCCCAGGCTATGCATTCCCAAAAGAGCACCTCCAAAAATGGCCCCGGATGCGGCAGAAATCTCGTTCCAGTCATTTTCAAAACCAAGCTGAAGCATGGTGTTATACTGAGTCGTAGTGCCTGAACCAAGCTGCCCTGAGGCGTTGTATCCCCAGGTGAATAATTCATGGCTTGTATTGATGGCAAAAGCATGAGCCGAACCGGCTTCAACGCGTAACCAATCAGTGAGATTATTTCCCGTTTGTTGCGGCACATTGCTTGAGCTGCTGTTTCCTAAGCCAAGCTGGCCATTGCCGTTCGCACCCCAGGCCCAGATCGTTCCGTCAGCTTTCCGGGCTAATGAAAATTCGTAACCGGCGGATACCTCGACCCAGGTATTGTCAGTACCGATTTGTACCGCTGTAGTTCTTTGTGTATTTGTAGCGTCTCCCAATTGACCCGAGGAATTTTCACCAAATGCCCATAAGGTACCATCGGACTTCACGACTAAAGTGTGGGCTCCGCCACAGGAAACATCCAGCCAAGCTGTTTCACCTGTCAGCTGGACCGGGGTGTTTTGGTTGGCCGTATTCCCCAGGCCCAATTGCCCAGTGGTATTGTATCCCCAGCACCAAACAGAGTTATCTTCCCGGATGGCAAAGGAATGTCCCTGACCGGCATAGACTTTTTTCCAGTTGGTCTCAGTCCCCACCTGCACCGGCATCGTTTTCTGGACATTATTTCCTATCCCCAATTGCCCGACACCGTTTGATCCCCAGGTCCACAAGGTCCCATCACTTTTGATGGCCAGCATATGAAAACCGCCTGCTGCAATCTCCCTCCACGTTGTATCTGCTCCCACCTGCACCGGGGACAGTTGGGTTGCCGTACTACCTATTCCCAGCTGTCCGTTGACATTTGCCCCCCAGGCCCAAAGGGTGTGGTCCGACCTTAAGCCTATTGAAAATTCCAGCCCTGTTTCGAGTTTCAGCCAGCTTAGCTGTCCAAAAGCAAAAGGTGTAAACAGAAGCAATAATGAAAGCTTAAATGTTGTCCGGCAAAATCTGCTCAAACAAATCGTGTAGATTTTTTTCATGGTATTAAAAATTGATCAGTTAATAAATTTTGGATATAATCCTAGTGCAATTCACAGCTGATGGTTTCAACCGTGGGCCCCTGTCCGTAAGCTTCGTATGACGATGAATATGTCCTCACCCTTTCTGAGCTTTTACAAGTCGATTCTGCATTTTTGCGTTTCGATTTGAAGGTGTTACTAAATGAATTAACGCTCGTTTCCTGCGGATGAGTTTCCCCCATGTATTCATAGCCGGGAATGACTACTGTCTGGACACAGTAGCAATTGTAATTTTTCTTGCAGGAGAAGAGGAAAAGAATCCCGACAGGGAGCGCGATTTTAACGAATGTATACATGTGAAGCAAATTAAATCTGCTCCAAGATTAACTGTTTTTATGCGGCTTTATGGTCGTTTTACATAAACGTTCAACTGAAACCGATAACTGTCATTAAAACTCCAATAAACGCAGGAAGGCTCAGGGTTTTTAAAACAAAATCTTTCTTCCGGTGGGAAACAGCAACGGAATGCCCATTCGTAAGAATTAAATTGCCCCCGTCATTTTTTTCGAATTTGGTCACGTGCATTTTGTTGACCATGTAGGATTTGTGTACCCTCAGGAAACCTTTGGATTCGAGCAGCTCATCGAATTCCTTGATGATCTTGGAGATGACGGTCTGTTCGTTGTTGGTCAGGTAAAAGATGGTGTATGAGCTTTGTGCTTCACAAAAAATGATGTCTTTGAGCTTCACAAAATAAATGTTATTGTTGTCACGCAGCACGATTTTGTGTGCATCCGAATGCTGGTCATATTTCATGTATTCCTTTAACACCTTGACCTGCATGCTGAGCTCTTTGTTGTCGAGGAATTTTTTGGCCTTTTCGATCACGGTCATTAATTCAACGGGATCAACGGGTTTGACCAGGAAATCCAGTGCGCTGTAGCGGAAAGCATCACGGGCATATTTTTCATGGGCGGTCACGAAGATCACCGGGAATTCAATTTCGGGCAGGGAATTCAACAAGTCCATGCCGGTACCCTGGTCCAGCTCGACATCTAAAAACAGCATATCGGGCTTGTATTCCTTTAAAATTTTCAGGGTGGAAATGATGGAATTAGCTTCCCGGATCTCAGTCACTTCCTCGCAAAACAGCTGAATCAGGTTTACCAGCGACTCGCGCACATTTTTTTCATTATCAACGATCAGTACTTTCATAAATTAACGGTATTTTCAACGAAACGCGGGTTCCTTCTTTATCAACGGTCAAATCAACGGTATAGTCTTTTTTGTAGAGCCTGGAAAGCAATTCAAAGCGATCTTTGGTAATCTGGCCCGACCTGGACCGGTGTTCCGGATTGTTCTTTCCCCCGGTATGAAACACACCGTTGTCCCGGATTTCAATGTGCAGAAAATCCCCCGCTTTCCGGAACACAAGCTCCAGCTTTCCGTTTTCCCTGTATGTCTTAAAGCCATGCTCAATCGCATTTTCAACGATCGGCTGCAGGACCATAGCCGGCAGTAGGACTTCATCCGGCCGGATATCGTCAGCGATGTTGAAATGATAGCTAAACTTATTTTCGTCGCGCAATAATTGCAGCCGGATGTAATTCTCAAGTATTTGTATTTCCTTTTCCAGGGGGATAAAGTCCTGGTAAGAGCTTTCCAGGATTTGCCGCATAAATTTGGAAAAAGTCCCGAAATTGAGCAAGAGCTTCTTTTTGTCTTCTTCCTTGATCAGGACAGCCTGGAAGGCTGACAGGGAATTAAAAAAGAAATGGGGATTGATCCGCGAGCGGTTCAGTTTGAGTTCCAGCTGGTGCCTCAACTGGATCTGTTTCAGGTTTTTTTGCCTAAACAAAATAAAAATCAAGCAGATGGCCAGGATCGTGATGATGATTCCCACCCATAATAAATTGATTTTAAGGGAATCAATGGTTTTTTCCTGGTCCAGGATTTTCTTTTCCTGGCTCAGCTTTTGGATCTGCTTTTCATTTTTAACCTTGTCATAACGGGCTTCGAGCTCACTGACGATCTCCAGTTTTTCTTTTCCGTACAAGCTGTCTTGCAGGGAGGAAAATGCTTCGAAATAAAATAAGGCGTTTTTGCTGTCGTTCATCGCCTTATAGGTTTCGTATTTACGTTTAAAAGCTGAAAGCAGGGTATACCCCTGTTCAGAAGCACGGGCGAATTTCAAAATGGAATCCGTACACAGCAGGGCGCTTTTGAAGTCCTTCAACTCCATGTAAATTTCGTGCTTCTTGCGGTAAATAGTCGCTTTGGACTGGAGGCTGTTGAAGCTCTGCGAATGATTGATGTAGTTGGCCGCACTGTCCAGGTAGAGTAAGCTTTTTTTGAAATCGCCTTCGTAATAGGGTTTATTGTGCATCAATTCGTAGGACCTGTACAAGCCGAAATCGTAGCTGATGCGTTTGGACAATTCCAGGATCTCCCGGGAAATGATAAAGACCGAATCCTTGTAAGCCGCTGTTTGCTTTTGATTGTAATAATTGTTGTAGCTATCCGCCACAAAACTCAGCCGCTTCACTACCTGGGTCTTGTCTTTCGACAAATAGGCTATCCCCCTGACTTTACGGGTATAATAGAGCATTTTATCGACCTGGTTCAGGTGGGAAAAAACGATGGCCAGGTTGGAGTACAGCAGGTACAACTGGTCATAGTCTTTGATTTTTTCAGCAATAGTTAAGCTCTGCAACAGGGATTCATTCCCCTTCTTCAAATCATTCTTCAGAAGGTAATAAGTCGACAAATTGGAATAGTACTCCATTTTGATCCGGGGATCACAATTCACCTTTTCCAAGAGCTGCTCTTCCCGATCAAGGTAAAACTTAGACGAATCCATGTTGTACTGCTCCCCTATCGTAAAATATTCGCTCAGGAGCTGCAGGGAAAGGGCCTGGCAGATGTAAGAAGATTTGCTGTTTACTTTTTTCAGGTAGCGGTAGGCTTTCTCTGGCTGGTCTTTCTCCAGGAGCTCATCAAATGTTCCCAGTTTTATTTCTTCACACGAACAGGAATACTTTTGGGCAAAGCAACAATTTGCAAGTAGTAGAATTAAAATAAGGTGCTTGATTTTAAGCATTTCAATGTCATGATTTCCCTGCAAACATAAAGCAAAAAATTAATACTCAACGCGATATATTTTTTTGCAACTCATTTGCCTGTCATTTTTGCACGAAACAAAATCGATTTAAGTCAAACAAAATCAGACACTTAGATAAAATTTATTTTTTCATGATAATTTATTCTTCTTCACCGGGCATTCTTCTTTTCAAATCGGTTTAGTCTACTTTCCCGTTTTAGCTGATGTTTGATTTATGGATTGGAGAAGGGCTTGTTTTGAGCTCATCATCATTCCAATCCAAATATCCTGGAAAAGTAAGCCAGGTCTTCCCGGATCATCTGACCGTGGCAATTTTTAAAGCGCTTGTCTTGTCCACAGCAGCAAGGAGCTTTATAAGTGCCTCCATTCCAGATAAACCGGGCCAATTCCCTTTTCATCTCATGTGCTGTCTGGTAAGCTATTCCTGCATTGCGATCGATCATCAGCTCCCCGTTTATCAGCTTCCCCAGGTTACTTAGCTGAGTGATTTGGGAGCAAATCTCCATGTACAAATCTACCAGGCGATTTGCTGTCACGTTGATGCGCACATTGTCCACTATTTTGGTCCCCGTTGGCTGATCGACATCTTCCACGAACATCATGTATGAAAGGGCGTAATCCTCCCGGGGAGTAATGTCTATCAACTCACCTTCGGGAGATTTCCAGACAGCGTGGTGCTCAGCTTCGTAAGTGATCCGGTAGTTTAAGATTGCCCAGCCATAAACGATCTCACCGCCATCCCTCCTCACCTTCTCCCTTACATTGCCGTAGCAATTCAAAAACCACGCATAGTTTTCTACTCTTAGATCCACCCGGACAGGCAAGCTTTCCGGCAGGCCGAGCTTTTCCAGCAAGCGGGCGACATGCTCATCCGGTTTTCCCGGACTGGTATACTGTTCAAAAGGATTCATCCAGGATTAAAGATACAAAATGAAATGAACATTGTGTTTACTTTATAATTTCGATCTTGAAATGAATTCTGAAAATACACCTTCCGGCAAATCGGTCTAGCGAAACTTCCCGTAATCTATCCTGCCCCTAAACGGACGGGACCGGTTTTTACCGATGGTCAGCCTGAATTCTGTTTGATAATTCCCTTGCAAAATGGGAGCTGTGCTCAGTACCACTTCTCCTGGGGGAAGAATGATCGTCCCGATCCCATTCCCGCAGCTGTAAATAAAACGTTCCTCGATGGGCCTCCATTTCCCGCTGGAATCGCGTGCTTCCATGATCAGCGGAAGTACATTTCCATAGCCGATTTCGATGGTGTCGTTTTGCAAGTTGGTCAGCAAAACCGGGTAAGATTGGT
>CBINGV010000059.1:0-15181 GCA_966250255.1 uncultured Flavobacteriales bacterium
AAGCTTCCCACTGAACGGGTTCCCTGCCTCCGGCCACAACCACACAGGCCCTGTTGGGATAGCGCTCATTTTTTGTTTCAACGGCTGCTGCAAGATGCATTGGGAAACTCACCGGGCTCAGGGCACCATCTGCATGGTACATCAGCCGGATCAATTGCCGGAGGCTGGTTTTTCCCCGTAAATCAATGACATCACTCAAATCCGGGTGATGATTTTGCAATTCACCGATGTGGATAAATTTGATTTTACCTTTGAAATAATCGATTACTTCCTGGAAGCGCTCGTTGGACCACCATTTGCAGGTAAAGTCATATTTTCCGCCATTTGTGATCAGCCAGTAAGATTTTTTTCCGGGATCAAAACCGGGGATGAACTCCGGGATTTCTTTTTCGCTTTCCGTAAGATAAAGAGCTGCTTTGAAGGAAGAAATACGGATAGAGATTTTGAGGCGTTTATTCAGGAAATCGATAAAACCATGCAGGAAGTGAAAAGGAAGCACATTACTCCGGTGAATTAAGGGATAGTGGCAGGGAATGACTTCCACCGACGGGCTCTGTTCATCGAGGGGAGTAATATCGGGATTATTTTCCCAGAGTTCAGGAAAGGGACTTCTGACGTCCGTCAGGAATTCACCGGGATAGGAAAGATGTAAGTCGCGAATGGCGGCGCTTAACATCAATACATCTCCCGGAGCCTGGAAATTGGTCAGGATGAGCTTACGCATAGTGAATTAAGTCTTTTTCAGGGCTTCTTGATTAAGCTGAAGTTTTGTGTCGTATGATCGATTTCAAATAAAATAGTATAAATTCCGGCAGCTAAGGGCGAAATATCGAGTAATATTTCGTTGCTCAATGGATAGAATTCCAGCACGCTTTTTCCCATAAAATCAAAAATAATGATCCGTTGCGCGATTTGTTTTCCTGTTGAAATGAATACGGAATTTTCAGCCGGGTTCGGACTGATCCGGATTGCATTTTCTGCCTGGACCGCATCAAGCCCTGCACAGTTTAAGACAAGAATACTGTCCTGGGCCGAAGCGCTGCAGCCATTCGAATTGGTAAAAGAGTAGGTGAGGTAGTGCAGGCCTGCACCCGCTGTTCCCGGGGAGAATTGCCCATTCGAAACCCCATTGCCGGAGTAAGCACCTCCGGAAGGACTTCCGCCGGTAATTGAAAAAGGGTTCAGGTAATTACAGAGCGTATCTGTCTGTAAACTGAAAGAAACGGTCGGAAGCGAATAAACGACAAGCGGCTGATTAACCGTATCCCGGCAAGCATGCTGATCCACGTAGATGTATTTTACAATATGTGTTCCGACACCTGCTGAAGCGGGGTCAAAATTTTGCCCGCTGACACCGGTACCGGTATAATATCCTCCGGCCGGGTTTCCCGGGCTAAGGTTAAAAGGACTTTCATTGAGGCAAACTTCATTGTTTGTTTCGATGTAAGTGGCGAAAGGAACGGCGTATACCCCGATATTTTGGGTAGCGGAATTGGTACAGCCGTTGGCATCGGTATAAGTATAGCTTACCTCGTGGGTACCGCTTCCGGCCAATGCTGCTGAAAAAGTATTGGAGCTGATTCCGTTTCCGCTATAAGTTCCGCCTGCAGGCAGGGCGTCCGTTAAGTTTACAGGGAGCGAATTGACACAGAGCGTATCATTGCTTTCCGAATAGGTGATTACAGGAAGATCGTTTACCGTAATCGTATGGGTTACGCTACCTGTACAGGACAAATCGTCCGTAAAGGTATAACTTACCGTATGGCTTCCCGGGCCAAGTTCTCCCGGTCTGAAAATTGTTTCATCGCTGCCGTTTACCTGGTATGTTCCACCCACGGGACTTGCCCCGCTTAATTCAACAGAGTCCGCATCCACACAAAGTTCGCTCACCGGAGCTAGGAAATTGATGTGCGGCTGCATGTTGCTTCCGACTTCAATGCTGAGGTCCCGGATCCTGCCAAAAGCATCGGTAACCCTTAGGTCATAAAAACCGGCACACAGATTTTCCAGGTAATTGGTATCTGCGGTCGTATGTGCCCATTGGTATTGAAACGGAGGATGTCCATTGCTTAAAACCAAAATGCTGCCGTCGCAATTAGATGAGCAGGATACATTTCCGATGGTTGGCGTAACATCGAAGGTCGTATCCGCCATTTGAATGAGCATGATATCTGCGTTGCCGTTATCGGTTATGGTGCTTACTCCATAAGTTGCGGTCAGCCAAAAATGCCCTCCGACATACAGCCGGTTGGAATGGGGCTCTTTGTGAATTGCCCAGGCCGAATTACCGTATACATTTTGACCCATCTTGAACCATTTCAATTCTCCTGAACCGGAGATTTTTGCAACAAACAAACTGGATTCCAGCTCATCCATGTAAAGATCGATCCCCATAAAATGGATGCTGTCCATGAATTGGCCGGTAATGTAAGCATTGCCCAATCCGTCTGCAGAAACCGAAGTTGCCAGGTCATTTTCATAATCTCCCGCCAGAACCTGCCATTTTCTATTTCCGAGGGAATCAAAGCACATAATCAAGGCATCGTTGAATTCCAAGCCATCCGAATTAAGCGTATCGTTCTCCAGGTAGAGCCCTCCAAGATGCCTGGCAGTGATGTAAATGCTGTTTAAACTGTCTGCTGCAAGGTCATAGGGATAGGTATGTCCTTTATAGGATTTAATCCATTTCTGGTCGCCATCCAAATCATATTTTGCCAGGAAAATATGTCCGTATGCCTGGGTTTCAATTGTTGTCGTTCCGAAAGTTGTCGGAACAGTAATAAACCCGGTGAGATACAAATCATCATTGACAACGGAAATTCCTTGTGTTTCCCTAGTTCCTGATGGCGAAGTACCGGGGTTGGTGGTGGTTCTGATCCAGACTACATTTCCAAGGGAATCATACTTTGCCATGAAAATATGCTGACCCGTGAGGTTAAATTCATTCGTGTCAATGAAAGCATGTTCATTTCCATAAGAGTCAATTGTTCCACAAACGTAAACAAAACCATATTTGTCTGACGTGATTTTACCCGCCACTTCTGCGTATTCATCACTTCCGATCCGTTTAGCCCACTGGGCGTTTCCGTCAAGGTCATATTTCGCGACAAAAATATCCGGGGTATCACCGGAGCTCGAAAATGAAACCCCGTTTCCGAAACTGGCATCGCCTTCAGCCGTTCCTGTGGCATACAGCTGATCAAAAGAGTCAATCGTAATATTTTTGACCGCAGTATTTCCATCATTTGTAATGATGCGGAGCCAGATGAAATTGTGAAAACGGTCATATTTGGCGATATATCCCCAGGTATTCCCACCGGTAGTAAACGTTTCGCTGGCAAAAATCACATTGGATCCCCGAACTGTTCCGGCGATGTAAACATTACTGTCCGAATCGCTTGCAATATCAAAGACCTTGTCCTGGTTGACGGTCCCGCCGGCGCTGACTGCCCAGTTAAATTCCTGGGCAGTCACTTGCCTGCATATAAAAATCAGGGCAATAAAGAGTAAAGCATAAACTTTATTCCCCGTAAGTGATTGTAAATGATTCCGATTTTCCATTAGAGCAAAGGTCTGTATAAAGCACTAAGGTAATGAAATAAGTTCGATTTGGATTAGAATCATCGAGAATTAAATCTCCGTCTCCGTGTGAAAATACGACTGAACCTTCTGCTTCTTCAATTGTTTTGAGAATAGCGCCTCCTAAATCGTCTTCGAGAATCACATCCAAATGGTCAAAACTATGACCTGCCGGTAAGTTCGCCGAAATCAATTCCGTAATTGTGATGGTCCCGTCAGGATGCGGGAAAGGAACTGTTTGATTGGAGAGTGGATTAATCGTGTGTGAATTCCCGTCTGTTAAACTGGACAGAGTAGCAACCGGAATAAGATCATCACATGGTGAATAAGTATAGGAAATCGAATAATTAATTTCATTTCCTGCTGGGTATTCGTTTGTAAACAGGCTTATTTTGATCTCGTACCTTCCATTTGGATTGACTGCACCTAAGGCCAGACCATCTGCGCTAAGGAAAGTAGCATCCGTCCCTTCGGTAGGGATTGTTTTTGTTGCAGTGTTTCCTAAGTTATCCGTCACCTGGATATCGATTTGATCAAATGTCTGGTTAATAGCAAGGAGCTGATCTGCCAATGTATCAAGTTTGGTGAATTTCAATTCAGTTGGGAAAGCAACCCCATTATTGATATTGCCTGAAATAAGTGGGTCAACATCATGCGTTGCATCGCTTAATTTCACCAGATTTGTGATTTGTTTCAGATCATATTCCGGACCTGCGAGGTAGTTAATTGTGAAAACTTTAGTCGCCCCGGTTGAAGCAAAATCAGTATACAATTTAGTCCTGACAGTATATATCCTGTTCGGAGTAGTGAGGTCAAGACCAGGTGCGGTTGTAGCATTGAACGTCACATTTCCACCAGCTGTCGTAATGGATAAGGTTTTGCTGTTACCCAAATCATCAGTAACCGTAATATCCAGGGATGCAAAACTATTATGTCCCGCAGGTAAAGGCTCGTCCAGGTGTGTAAAAGTCATCGTTGTTGGCTGACTTTCCCCTGTAATTAGATCAGCTGACGATAAGATGTCCATTTCGTGGCCCTCTCCGTCCATATAGCTTAAAACGGAGGCGATTTCCTGCAGGTCCATTGCACCTTTAGCCAATGTGATTTCGAATTCGGAAAGATTAAATAAACCGGATGAATTCTCCACCTGTACACGATAGCGATGATAAATAGCATTCCCATTAGCATCTTGCCGTTGTAAAACATTTGTCTGATTGTAATTCGTGAAGTCAGGCAATTGCGTTATTTCATCCAATGGAGGATATTGCATGGCTGCATCTTTCACCTTGGTTTTATAAAACTCGACCCAGTTGCCATTTTCATTCATTTTTTGGAGTGAGTACGTACCATTGTAACAGGTAGGTTCCCAGGATAAAATGACCTGGTTCAGCTGAGACGTAGTTGCAGACCCATTCCGGGAACGGAGTTTTGGGGGAGGTGGATTAAGGACATCTACAACACTGGCCAACACGAGATTTGATGGCAGTGAAGGAATTAATTCGTCCAGGTTCAGTTCGTTTTTGATTTCGCGTTCGGCGACCACTCGATAATAGAGGGGCTCACCATACAGTGGAAAGTCTAATCCCTGGAAATTATCCTGAATCAGGTCTTCTGCAGAAATTGAACCAAGTGGGGTCATGGTTCTCAAGCTTAAAGCATTGACATGCTCGGTAGCCCGGTACAATTTGAAGCTTTTTATCCCTTCACTGGCAATGTAAGGGTTGACATCAAAAAGCACCGCTGTGTTTTTGCCTTCGGATGGGCTTTGCAGTTGGGTAAGCACTTTCCGGATTCCTGGGGTTTCGGCCGGGATGGCATTGATGAGATTAATCGGACCGGCAATTGGACCATAAGCCATTTCCATACGGTTCGAGAATTCGGCCGCATAATAGAAGTAGATACTTTTCGATGCACCGTCGAGCGTATAGTCCGTAAAGCGGATGTAAAAATCATTGGAGGCATTTTCATAAGCCGAATCTCCGGGAACATAAATGCTTGTTCCGTTTTTTGACAAGCGGGTAGCCATAGGTGCAGGATCGTAACCCTCCGGGTTTGGACTACCTGGAAGCACCGGCAAAATCATATCCCCGTTCTGATTGCGTAGTACCGGCTTATTGGAAGAAGTCTGGACACCGCCGCGGATGAATTTATAAACCAAAGGTTGTTCCGTCAAAGGCAAAAATGCCCCGCGAATTGCTTCATCTACAATGATGGATAAAACCCGCCCGGCAACACTTTCATTTAAATAGCGCACATTCCCATTATTGGTCGATGGATCAAATGGTTTAACAATGATACTTGAATCCCGGTTTGGAATGACATAATCAGGGTTGTCCGGTAAACGGAATCTATAATAGTGTGTTGTACCCTCATCATCCGTATATGTTTCAAATTGCTTAAATTCCAAACCTAAACCGGTATTCTCTGTTTCTACATTCAGCAACGAATTCCAGCGTGCAGAAAAAGAAAGGTCACCATACGGACTGTTTTTTAAAGCCTCCAATTCTTCTAAAATCAGGGGAACAGTATCCTTGTTATAAAGTGTATCCAGGATTTTCCGTTCATCGGCCCGGTAAAAAGCCATCGCAAAAGGTCTTCTGCCACCCGTAGTATCCAAACCAAGATCAAAGGTATAGGATGACTTCCTGTAAAAATCAGGACGGGTGGCAAACAAAGGGCCGGCCGGTGCGGCCGGTGCAGCTGGTAATTGGATTTCCTGTGCAAGGATCAGTACCGGAGGAACGACGTAAGAATAAACGTCGTTGACAGAATCATAAGCCCGCGCACCAAAGAAGGTTGTTTTCGAGCCATCTCCCACAGCCGGCAAAAGCTTACCTTCCTTAAACGGAACTGTTGAAGGGCTTGTTGAGTCAGGAATGGTACCCACATCTGCCGTAATGTAAAATTTATAGGATGGGTGGTAATTCACAGCAATATTTCCGGTTTGTATCGGGAAGATGTTATTCACCGGATCGCCGATATATTCCGGGTCAAAAACAACGAGCTGCAATGGGGTTAAAATCACACGTGTAACATCATCACGCTTGATCTCCAGTACCTGGAGTGTTTTCATACTCCGTTTGTTAATGTCCGGATTGGTGTCGGCAATTCGCACAAAACCATTGTACCAGTCAATTTCCGGGTCAATATGCGGCGGCAGGTTGTATCCGTTGAATGTCAGGTCATAGACACCAAAATGTTCCGGATCGTTGTTGGAATTGATTTCCATAAACTGGCTCACCGTAGCCTGTTTGATTATTCCGCCGATAGTTACCGGTTTAAGTGTGAGATCATTTTCGGTTTTGTATTCTGTATAAGGAGCTATGATTTCAGAAGTTAAATTTCCTGAAACCAAAATGCTTGAATTGGCGACAGAAACCGAAGCAATGGCAATTTCTTTCTCAAAGGAAAGATAACCTGTAAGGGCTGTTGTGACAGGAATGGTTTCATTCACTGTAATCTGGGTATTGCTTCCCGATAAACTAACCGAATTGACATTGTAAATGTTGTCATTTCCGTTAGAGCCATAAATCCGGATGGTTTCCGACAGCGAAATTTCCGAAACGAAATTCCCGCTTACAAGAAAGGCATTTCCGCCGCTGTTAATGCCGGATAAACGCAATTCTTTCTGGTAAATCAGGTTACCCGGAGTAAGGGCCTGCATCAAACCTTCACGGACAAACAATTCAGTATTGCTTCCGTTAAAATTCACTTTATCCAGGGTGTACGTTCCGTCATTACCGGAAGAAGAGTCAATCGTCAACTGGTTGTTGGTGTGGAATTTTTCAATGTATACCCGCTTGCTGAGCGAGGTATCCCAGTTTTGGGCCTTGCTCATGTTCTCTACCACCAGGAAACGTTCACCGTTGTCCGGGCTGATGTAATTTTCCGTAGTGATGAACTGATTATTGTTCAATGGGTCCATGGAACTGGTTTCCCGGATCCGGTTCAGCACAAAAACCGGGTTCTGGCCGTCGGCATTCGGTTGAATGATATTATCGATCACATACGAACGTTGCCCGGTTGTAAAGAAGCTTCCGATGTATTTGTCAATTTCGGCGGTTAAGATCACCGGGCTAATGGTTTGTACCGGGTTGGTACTTAAAATATCAAACGAACCGACTTGTACCTGCACCTTATTGCCGGCAATATTGGTTACACCGGTAATTTTTCCGATGACATCGTTAGGCTCATTTTCCCGGAAAAACAATTCAACGCGATCGGCAAATTGGTAAGCTATATTGTGGTTATGGTTCCAGTCAAAATTGACTCTTGCCAGGGTTTTATCCTCAGTCGTCAGGTTTCCGAGCATAGTTTGTTCGAACTGGGTGGTGAAAATCCTCGGGTTTTCTTGTTGAATCAACTGGACAGCCAGGTTAAACGGCGGCAGAATTGTATTCCGTTTATTGAATTGTGTGTAATCCGTTGGCACCAGGTTACTCAAAGGCGAAATTCGTGAAAACCAGTTGATGCTGTACATGGCGTATTCATGAATGCCTTCTTCCCGTTCCTGGTGCGTGAAAACCGGGTTTTTATCCAGCTCGGGGATAGGCATTACTTCCGGGTATCCCGCATAATCTATGTAATTCGGGTCACTGCTGATTTCCGGTTTACGGAAATTGCTTTCTCCCTGTTTGCGGTATTCGACACCGTACATCACAGGTTGTGTTTCATTGCAGAAGCAAAATTCAACCGTTTCAAAGAAAAAGGGCCCGAAAGGTTTTTCATACTGCAGTACCTCCCGGTTCAGGTTGATGAAGCGGATGTCGTCAAAAGGAGTGTAGCCGGCTTCATCGGTCAAAGGCGTAGGGGTTGGCGTACCGTTATCTACTGAAAAGCCGTATTCGACCGGGTTCAGTTTTGGAGGCGGTGGAAGCCTGTAATCTTTTCTTCCGGTGGGCAGAGACATGTAAAAGTGCGAAGTCAGGTACGGGGCCTGTTGATCGTTGCTCAGCTGGTCTTCCGTCACGTACTGCATACAATAAATGAACAAATCATTCGGGCTTTGATTTACGCTGTCAATATGACCCAATCCCAGCATCCGGGCTGCATGGTAATCCAGGGAAACCATCCGCAGCATATCCAGGTAGCTGATATCCATCATGGCCAGGTCCTCAAATTCCGGATCTTCTATAGCAGTACTCGGCAGCGAGGCAGTAGCTTTTGCATCCTGCGTGCTGAGGGTCAGGTAGTTCTGAACGGCACTTTTTAAACCATAATCGGGATTTACATCCGGGATCCAGCGGTCTTTGTAATTGTCCACCTTAAGCGTATAGGCACCGCTCATGGTATCATATTCGTTGAATTTCGGCCATTCCTTGTCAATGACATATTCGCTCGGTTTTT
This sequence comes from uncultured Flavobacteriales bacterium, assembly GCA_966250255.1. GTDB lineage: Bacteria > Bacteroidota > Bacteroidia > Flavobacteriales_D > Crocinitomicaceae > M2408. The sequence continues at coordinate 8,926 of CBINGV010000059.1, forward strand.
CGAGGCGGGTATAAGCGATATTGTTATCAAGGGTCAAGGCGAAATCACCGACAAAATCCCATTTTCCAAGATTGTTGTTCCGGGCGTTGGTACCCAGGAAAAAGTCCTGGTAGGTTTCGATCCGGATTTCTGAAGGATAAGCATTATTGCGGTCAAAACGCACATAGCTCATATTTTCCGCTACAATACGGGAACCATTGTTTTTTTGTGTCCAGGTTAATTTTTTGCGGCAGGAAATGTATGGGCTTCCGGGCAGATCCGTTGTATCCAAAGAGATGGATTCCAGGCGGACAAAGGCATTTGCGAGTTGACTGGGTTGCGACTGCACCAGGTCAAAGTCCATTTCCATAGCAAACATGGGCCTGCCGAGAACGCTTACTTCAATCAAACCGGTGTAGGCCTTTAAAATGGCTTCTACGTTGAGTGTTGCCGACTGGCTCCGGATCGTGTCATACTGGGCGGTATCCGTAAATTTAACAACAACATTGCTCAGGTTATCCGGCAGGGTAGGATCGCCCAAAAGTCCGTTATACCACCATTCCCGGGTAACTCCGGTTTGCATTTCATAGGTAGGCAGGTTGTTATTTTTGAGCTTGACCTTCAGGACGTAGGCCGGAGGATATTTAGTCCGGTAAACCCTGACGTAGTCGTTGCTGCGGTTGAAAGGCAAAGTCGTGGCATAATCCGGTTGAAGGGTATAATCTCCTTTTGGAATATGATTGTCGCCCAGTGTTTTGAGCAAATCCCAGCGCAGGTGAATGCCTTTTGCTGTTCCGTCTGCCTTGTCAGATCCCGCAGCTTGGAGGTAAACGTAAGGGGATTGAAACATGGGGTTTCCTTCGATCACAATTTTTGAAGCGGAAGGACAAAGACGTGTTTCATTGAGAACAGGATTGTAGGTCGCTACCTGGACTACCGTTTCTTTCTGGTTGATTTGAACAAACGGGGGATTCCAGGCCTGGGACTTAAAGACCGTTTTAGTTACAGGAGGACTATAAAGCTCCGAAAGGCAGGTGTTAAACTCTTTGTCTGAGCGAATCAAAATGGCCTTTCCGTTATTGGTGTAACCACAAATAACAAGCTCTTCCGGGTTTGAATTGTTTTTAAGCATTCCGGAAAGAAAATGCTGATCGCTAAAACCTATTTTTTTAGCCCAGCTCAAATTGAAAAGCGGGTCAAATTTCAGGACAAAGCTCTTCGATGCGTTATAGCCGGTGAGGTAACAATTCTGGCCATCATAAGCGAGCCGCTTACCGCCGACATCATCTCCGTCCAGGGCATTGAAGAAGTACACATCATGTGTGTCCTGCATCATGTCAAATTTAAACAGGAAGCTGTCTCTGCGCTCATTATTTTCTCCGGTAATGTAAAAAGTTTTCTCATCTACGGCGACCATATTCCGGATTTCTTCCAGTTTTTCGGTGCCAACTAATTTGGCCCAAAGAATATGCATGGTTTCATCAAAAGCAATGACAAAACCACCCATACCCTGCTGTTCGGAACTGTTTCCATAGACCAGGCAGCCGTTTGCTCCGTAAGGGATCATCCCGGTAGCAATATCATCATTTCCGGAGGAGCCCACAACCATGTAATTCTGGACTTCTCCTTTCCCGTCAATCATGATCAGCTCTATGTCCCGCTTGTTGAGGTTATTAGTGCTCCGGGATAAGATGAAATAATAATCCTTATTGCCTGATCGCATCAACTGAACAGTACTGCTGGTATTGTCTGTGCCAATAGTATGTGACCACAGTACGGTTCCCGATGAATTGACACGCACCACCATATTGATACTCCGGCTTTGACTGATCACCCTCGGCCCGTAGAGTATATAATCTCCGTTCGGACATCTGACTACGTGTGTGAAATAAATGGTGTCATTCCCCGCTTGGAGGGCATACTTTTTTGCCAGTAAAACAGTTCCCGATGAATTGATCTTGGTGAAAAGCCCTGCTTTAACGCCGGCTTTGCCGCAAAAAATATTCTCGCTTGCCGGATTCGGTGCAGGAGGGCCTGCAGGGCCCGGGCCGGCAACCATAAAAATGGTGCCGTTGGATTCGTCGAGCAGATTGATAAAGGAAATACTTTCTGTATTGTCAAACAAACTTACAAAATTTGCCATGGTGTTTTCGTTTTTAATTTTTTAATAAATAGTGGTTAAATCAGGCTACGGGAAACTGTATGATTACACGGTCCGTAATCGGGTTCGCGAGCGCATAGTTCCTGCCGTCATAAGTCAGGTACTCGAAGCGGAACCTGAGTACTGACGGTGACGGGATCGGGCTGAAGTCCGAAGTGGAGATGAACACGCTGGAGCGATCCTTGGAAAAGAGAAAGGTAAAATCAATCTCATTTGCCGGTAGATGGTCCGGCCCGGGAGGGAAATGCAGCAATTGAATCTTATTGTTCAAAACACTCAGCGGCATTTTCGGATCGTTGAACGGTTCCGGGTTGCGCACCCAAATTCCTAAGAGATCATCGGTTGCAGCATCCCTTACCAGGTTGAATTCCATACTGATCGGCGCTTCAATTGGTGTCAGTTTCAGGATCCGGTCTACCAGGCGATCATAAGGAATAGCAGCTTCGGTATACAAAGGATCTGTTTTTGGCAGTGTATTTTCTGTCACTTGCTGCGCTTTCAGGAGATCTGCAGGCGTCAGCGTACGCTCCATCGTGAAGATCGCTTTTTTGCTGATGTCATCTGCTTCCAGGATATAGCTGTCGATCTGCTCTTTAAAGGTTGCATAACGGGATGTTTGGAAACCATAACGGTGGATTTCACGGATGACTTCAGGATTATTCCCGGTCTTGAATTTGGAATTGATGATCGCGGTATACAATTTCAGCGGCAGCAAGGCTCCCGGTTCAAGGACACTGTTGATTCCGATCGGCGTCAAAGGCGGTGTCGGCGGGACACATAAATCCGTGTTTCCGATACTGTTCTGGATCAGGTTGTTCAGTGCTGCAATGTCCTGAGGTACAATTGGGATGTCATTCGGAGTCCAGTTGGTTACAGCGGCCTGTGCTTGCGTGGCGTTTGTTTCCAGCGGGTCTTTAATGAGCGCTTCCATTGATCCTTCAAAAATCACATTGCCATTCTCGTCTTCCCAGTTTTGGAAAAACTCGTAAACATAGGCCTGTTTGAAAAACAACAGGAGCTTCGGGTCCGAATAGAAAAGCGGTTTGGCACTGAGGAGATTTCCATCCGCGTTCGGATAAGACTTGCTCAAATCAATGTAGTGCAGCAATTTATCCAATTTGTACTGATCCTGCTGATCCTTGTCTATCAGGGACTGGTAGTCGCTTCGGATAGCGCTGCCAATGATTCCACCGGTATTGGTCTCATATTCATGGAAATGTCCTACCGGTCCGGCTGTTTTGAAAATGAAAGAGTAGGTGCTCGGGTAATCCTGGATCAGGCTGCTTTCCTCGTAAATTTTGTCAATCACATCCACTTTGATCACGTAATGGGTGTTTGGTCTCCAGATCGGTGTGATTGATTTCTGAATTCCGGCCAGCATCGCTTCCGTACCCTCATCAATCGTGGATTGAGAAGGAATATTCGCATTGTAAATTTGCTGATCCAGGGTGAGGTAACACAATTTATACACGTTGGTGTAGCACACCGCACGACAGCGAACAACGGTATACCTGGATGTTCCGGTCAAAGTAGTTACGGTACCATCGGCTTTAACAGCATCCACCAGGAAGTTCCTGTTTTCGCCTTCGAAAACGAAAGTCGGGTCAGGGCGCAGGTTCTTGAACGTTTTGATCAGGTGATATTCGTAACCTGCGATCGGATTTTCCGGGGCCAGTATAATATTTGAATCGAGTTCCAGCTCGTCGGTAATTTTTAATTCCAGGGCATGATCATTTGTTACCCGCGTTTTGAGCTTGATGACTTCATGTTCCTGCGGTTTGCCATGCAACTTGGTGTTAAAATAAACACGGTCGTTCACATTGAATTTATCCGGGAACAATTTGGTTTCGGCAACAGTCAGATCCCCGCTTTTAGCCAGCTCTCCCAGGAAACGGAGCAAATCATCGGCATCCTGCGTTACTTTTTCATCACAAATGATCCGTGGATCTTCCGGGCTGGAGCTGGAAGAATGGAAAGAAGAAGAAGTGGGACGATCTTTACAATCGCTGGCTTCCACAACTACCTTGGAAATTGGTTGCAGCGGATTGCTATAGGATACCGGGTTGTTTTGCGGTCCCACAGTACGTGTAGTGACAAGCTGGTAGCCATACACCGGCATTCCGCTGCTTGTTTGTCCCTGGGTAATGCGCCTGTAAAAACGTACGACAGCGTTATTGTCGGTCTTGATCACCATACTTACCGATGCTACTTCTTCCGGGAAAAGGTATTCCAGTTGTTCACCGGCATTCAGCTGCATAGCATGGTTAATACCGTTAAACGGGTCGGAAACAAGCTCGCCGTCACCATTTCGCATGGTAATTAAAACACCGTCCTGGTAAGCAGACATGTTTTGTGGCAAAATACCATGATCGCCCGGATTCGGATTCAGGAAATGATCAAAATCAATACAGGTAGGCGAAATGACCGGATCTTCACAGAACAGGCTTTCGCTTGTTATTCCGAGATTTTCGATGGTGATGTCGCCTGAACCCTGCGTGATATATGAAATCGGGTCCTGCGCGAGGATGCGCAGCTTGTTATACGTGCCGGGATTGTCCACCTGCCAGTAGCCGTATTTGCGATTGACAAAGGTTCCGCCCGGAAACATGTTTTGATCAGCCAATGAAGTGACCGCTTCATACATGTTATAATCTTCCCAGCTGCTGCCGTTCCAGTACTGGATTTTCAGGTTGTCCAGGATGAATTCATGCCTTACGCGATTGGATATTCCACGCTGCGGGGCGACCATGGCCGTGTATTTCGGGCTGGAAGTAACGCCGCCGTAATGCAACTGGGCATCATTTTGAGGCAAGACACCTTTTTTGAATTCAATGTCGATGTAGCTGTCCAGCGGAATGATGTTGTTGTTCCACACCGGATCAGTTACCGCCGGGATGCTTGAGCTGCTGATCCCGTGTACCGGGAAGGTTTCCCTGGACATGATGTTCAGTGCTTTTGCCGCTTCGCCGAGGTTGTCGGCCAGCAGCGGAATTGGAGTGGTATCCAGCGTGGTTTCGTATACCCAGGAGAATTCAAAATGAGCACAACGTTCTTTTTTAAGCACTTTGATGCACACTTCGAGTGAGCCTGAAACGGCGAACGGTTTCGGGGCTTCGGCTGCTAAAGAGGCATTGACGGAAATCCGGAAGCCAAAGCTGAAAATGTACAGTCCGACGGCTCCTCCGAGTTGGATGGATCCACCGATTTGTTTCGGTTTGAAGCTAATTCTTCCGGCAACATCCAGGTAAGCGCTCACTTCGGCTTTCAAGGGACCAAACTCTTTTTTGACTTCCATGGAAGCGCCTGCTCCGGCACGGATTCCGCCCGCGGAGAGCATGAAGTAAAAATAAGCGTCGATCAGGGTGAACAAGCGGGCCCGAACGCGCATTTCCTCCGGCAGCTCACGCCCGATGTTGATATACCAGGCTGAGGAATCGGCAAAGAAGTAACCCATTTCAATCAGGGCGTCAACCGTTGCAATTTTACCCGTTTCAGGGAGTTTATAGTTCAGGCCGAAAGCCGTTTCGATGGATTTTTTGCTGATGGAAAGCAAGGCAAAGAATGGCGGATCTTCAGTCGTGTCGAGCCCGATCCGTTCTTTGAGGATCTGGGCTTGTCCCTGAAGCAGGAACACCTCCGGCAGCGAAAGCAAAAAGAAAATCTTGCTGGAGAAAGCCTTTCCGCCATCGGTTGCTGTGGCCAGGGAAACACCGGCTCCCATGGAAACACCGTCCTGGTCGGACATTTTGGAGACGGTAACCCCTTCACGGTTTTCCGGTTCAAGCTTGGCTTTGTAATATTTCCACCATGGCGATTCATCGCTTACGCCCGCGGCTTCTTTGGTTGCCACATAATGCTTGCCGAAGAGTGCCCGGAAGCCGTAAATCCCGAGACCGGTAGACCCCAATACGATCGGGGAGGAGAGCTCCAGCCCGATATCGATGACAAAGGACGGCACTTTTGGATTGTAGCGCATAGCTGCACTTCCGCCCATTTTAAGCTTCGGAAGTTTAAAGTCAATCCCCCCGGCGTATTCCGTTCCGGCATCGCCGCCTCCGCCGCCTTCAGGCTGACGCATGGAAAGGTAGCCGTTGAGCAAGAGCGTAGCATCTTCCG
>CBINGV010000060.1:0-15162 GCA_966250255.1 uncultured Flavobacteriales bacterium
GCGAAAGCAGCAGCAAGAGGTACGAAGCATACAGTACCAGCAGGAAAAAAAGCCATTTCAGGGATTTGCCGAACATGGTTAATAGCCATACATATTGGCGAAGAAGCGGCGCTTTTTATAGCGCAGGAAAAACTCATATTCCGGGTTGATCACGATTTCAAGCTTTGTTTTCTTGTCAGGGAACACTTCGTTTTTATTATTCCAGTTGACGATCACCTGCCCGTCGCGGTAAGTCCAGCTTCCGTTTAGAATTACCATCTGTTCGGCCCGTTCGAGCGTATCGAGTTTCGGGTAATATTCATAACGCACCCCGCCGTCATTTTGGAAGTACAGCTCGGCAATGGAATCGCTGGTGAAGGAGAATATTTCCGTAAAATTCTCGCCGTTGATGTCTGAAACCCGGAGGCTGTCCCAATTCAGCAGGCTTTCGGGCTGTACAACGCGTTTCAGGGAAAATTCCTTCTTCCCGAGTTTTTTGTTTTTGGATTTCCAGTAGCCTTTGCAGCTTAGGTCAAGCTTACTGAAGGTGAGGTAAAAGGTCCCGTCGAATTTATGGTCTCCGGGTTCGTTGAGCTCCATTTTTACTTCGCTAGCCGTTTCTTCGATCCGCCCGGAAAGGTTCCGCTGCAAGCCTTTGTGCAGATTGTAGCCCACCGCATGGTTCGGACTGACATAATTCAGCACGATTCGGATATCCGAACCGCCAAAATCACCGATGTACATCCCCTGAAGGGTATCCAACTCAATTCCCTGGACAACAACGTCTTCCTCGCCGGTTCCCGAAGCTTCGCTGTCTTTGTTGGTATCAATCCCGCTTTTGCAGGAAAAAAGGAAGAAGGACAGCAATAACAGACCGGAAAATAATGTTTTCATAAATCCGTATTGATAATTTCAAATATACATTTTTTTGAAAAAGATGTAAGCCAATCCGCCGGAAAAATTATATATTTATGCAAATAAACTTAATTATACCTTGGAAGCCACACGTAAATCCCGCGAAAAACTCCTCTACATCGCAGCGGGGATTTTTCTGGTAATGTCAATTGCCGCCTTTATTTATTTTGCAAAAAGCGTTTTGGTCCCTCTCGGGCTGGGCTTTGTATTCGCCAACCTGCTTTACCCGGCAGTCCGCTTTTTGAAAGTCAAGCTCAAATTTCCCGACCTGCTGGCCATTCTCCTCAGTATGGCGGTCGTCATTGGGGTCCTGGTCACTGTTTTTACGGTGCTCGGCACGGAAATCGGGAATGTGTTTAAAGATTTGCCGCAGGTGACCCACAATGCCAAGGTGAATCTCTGGCACCTGCAGCAATGGATCGATCAGACCTTTCACCTGAGCTATACCAAGCAAAGCGACCTGTTGGAAAGCATGAAAGACACGCAAATGATGTCGCCCAAATCCATGCAGCCACTCTTCAGCGTTACCTCGCTGATCCTCAATATTACCCTGATCCCGATCTACACCTTCCTCATCCTGATTTACCGCAAAAACCTGGTGGGGTTCATCGTCAATGTGAGCCAGAAATCCAAAGGAAAACAAGCCATTCCAGATACGCTGGAACTCCTCCTGAAGATCAATTCCATCCTAATGCAGTACATCAGCGGACTGGGCATTGAAATGTTTATCGTTGCGGTGCTCACCGGGACCGGTTTGTGGCTCATTGGCGTCAAATATTTTGTTTTCCTGGGCATCCTGACCGGTTTGCTCAACCTGATCCCCTACATCGGTATTCTCATAGCCGGAACCATCAGCATCCTCATGACACTGGCCGGCTCCACCGAGCTTACCCTGGTTGGCGGGGTTGTTGTTGTCAACGTGATCGTGCAGCTGATCGACAATAACTTCCTCCTGCCGAAAATTGTCGGCTCCAAAGTGAGTATCAATGCCCTGGCTTCTGTTTTAGGTGTTATTATCGGCGGGATGCTGGCCGGAGTTGGCGGAATGTTCCTTGCTTTGCCCACATTAGCCGTTTTAAATATTATCTTTGACCACGTGGAAAACTTACGTCCTTTTAATTACCTGATCGGTGAAAAGAACGTAAAAAATCTGAAAGATGGCTTTGATTAAAGGATGCAGGGGTTTTGAGCCCCAATTTGGAACGGATTGCTGGTTTGCAGAAAATGCAACCATTGTGGGCAACGTCGTGATGGGTAACGAATGTTCGGTGTGGTTTTCTGCTGTCGTGCGCGGAGATGTGAATTCCATCCGGATGGGAAACAAAGTCAACGTACAGGACGGTGCCGTCATCCACTGCACCTTCGAGAAAACCAAAACTACCCTGGGAAATAACGTTTCCATCGGCCATAACGCACTTGTTCATGGCTGTACCGTCGAAGACAATGTGCTGATCGGCATGGGCGCTATCGTGATGGACAACTGCTACATTGAGAGCAATTGCATCATTGCTGCCGGCGCCGTTTTGCTCGAAGGTACCCGCGTGGAAGCCTGGAGTGTGTATGCCGGCGTACCGGCCAAAAAAGTTAAAACCCTTTCTCCCGAGCTCTTCGAAGGCGAAGTGCAGCGCATTGCGAATAATTATGTGAAATACGCCAGTTGGTTTAAATAAATTGTTGAGCTAGTCGTTCATCAGTAATTCCGACTAACTGACTTCGTCGCTGCTGCCACGTCCGAAACTGATAATTAAGAAACTTCCTGAAATGAAAGACATCGAAAACAGAACAGACATCGCGCTACTTGTAAATACATTTTACGGAAAAGTATTGCAGGATGAATTGCTGAACCCTTTTTTTGCCGGGATTGATTTTGAGGCTCATAAGCCGCACATGATCCATTTTTGGGCTTTTGTTCTGCTCGATGAAGCCGGTTATAAAACCAACGTGACTGAAAAACACCTCCGCATGCCGATCAAACAGGAGCATTTTGACCGCTGGCTGGAGCTTTTCGGGGAAACGATTGATGAACTTTTCTCCGGTGAAAAAGCCGAAATGGCCAAGCAACGGGCTTTTACCATCGCCTGGACCATCGGCAGAAAATTGGGTAATCACTAAGGATTATTCCTTCATAAAGCGCGCACGCCGGACACCGGCGGCTGATTGCAGCTCCAGGATATACAAACCGCTTCGTAAATCCGAAACATCCACAGCGCTTTCATAAGCCGTAACACGCAGTAATTTCCCATTCACATCGTACAGGCGAAGGAAGGCACCATTTTCCTGAACAAGGTTCAACTCCAGCTTAAGCAGACCTTTTGACGGGTTCGGATAAAGTGAAAAGCTTTCGGGTGATGAAAAATCGCTCTCTTTTATCCCCAGGTTGCCAAAATCATGGTTCACGACCACATAACCGCTGTCCCCCACCGCAAAAACGATCGAATCGTTATACGAGGAAATCCCGTTAATGCGCTGATCAAGCGAAAAATAATTCCAGTTTTCCAGGTTGTCCGTCCATTCGTAAATGAGTCCTTCATCAGCACCGAATGAAATGCCGCCCGCATATAGATTCCCATTCCCGGATTGGTGAGAGCTATACATTTTCGGATAATAAAAAGTAGCGCTATTCATATCCACTTCCCAGCTGAGGCCGCCGTCTGTTGAAATTAAAACACCAAAGCCAATATCAAAGGCGGTATACGTGGCATAAGCCAGGGTGTCATTTATAATCTGTACGCTCGTCAGCGGGTCCATCACCTGCAGGTTCGACGATGGAATGCTGTCCCAGTTGACCCCACCGTCCGTTGTGCGGTAAATATAACCGCTCCGGCTGGTCGCCAATCCAAAAGAGGTGTTCAGGAAATCGATATCCGTAATATCGTTCTCGGCCATAGTGGTGGCATCAAGCTCACTTTCGGTCCAGTCGCCATTCGACAGCTTCCCGATCGTTTCACCGGTGAAACAGCCTGATCCTCCTACAAACCCGTTGTTTTCATCAAAAAAGTACAGGCCTTGATTGTAGCACAAAATGATGGTTTGTGGGCTCAGGAAATTCCAGGTCAGCCCACCGTCCGTTGTTTTATAATTCCCCGAATACGGTCCAACAGTCATAAAACCGGTAGTTTCGGAAATAAACTGCAGCTTAAGGATACGATCACCTTCCGGGTAAAAAGTAACCCCGGAATAATTCACTTCCGACCAATGCCGGCCGCCATCCGTTGTTTTGAGCAGCAAACTGTCGTTTCCACCGATATAGCCCACGGTAGAAGAAGGAAAAGAAATGGTATTCAGTTTTTTGTTTGTTCCGCTCGGAATCTCGTACCACTCCTGGGCCCGGGATGAAAATGCGCTGAGTAAACATGCGGCACAGACTAGTAATTTTGCTTTCATAGGAATTCGTTTTTAATGCTAAGACAAAAATAAATCAGGGTTTTTGCTTATGCCATGTACAATTCTGCCTTACGCATGTATATTTTTAAATTCGGACGGGGAAAGTCCGGTTTGCGCCTTAAAAAACTTGCTGAAATGCGCCGGGTCGATGAAATTCAGCTCATAGGCCGCTTCCTTAGCGGAAATGCCCATGTTGAGCAAACGTTTCGCCTCCAGGATCACCTGTTTGTAGATTAAGGAAGCTGCCGTTTCACCGCTTCGCTGACGGGTGATTTCGTTCAGCTGCTTTTCCGTCAGCTTCAGCGCCTGAGCATAGTCCTTCACTTTTTTAAGCGTCCGGAATTCTTTGTTCAGCAAACGCCTGAAGGCAGCATAATTGTCATTTTTGATAGCTCCTGCACCCGCTTCAAACTTATTGCGCATGCAAAGTAATAGCAGCTGCGACAGGTTGTTAAACACAAAATCCTGGCGAAAAGCATGACCTGAATTGTATTCCCTCCAGCTTTGCTGCACGAGGTATCCCACTTCTTCGGAAAAATCCTGCAGGTAGTAGCCGGGAGGGCATTCTTTCACATCCAGGCAACTGTGGTCCAGCAAAAAATGCTCGATCTGCGGGAAAGCTGCAAAATGGTCCCGCTCAAACAAAAAAACGAAGCCTTTGGAATCCAGCTCGCGCTTCACTTCGTGTACCTGTCCCGGGGCAACGATATGAATGGCGTGGGATTGCACCGGGAATTCCGTAAAATCGATCACATGCGTTCCGCCTCCTTTCAGGAAAACGAAAAACTCGAAATAAGCATGCCGGTGCGGCTCGCCGGAATCGTAATGCGTCAGCGTCAGCAATTCGTTCATCCGGACGTCTTTCTTATCGGCAAGCGGGATATCGTGCGTAGGAATCATGCTGTTGATTTTCAGCCTAAAGGTAAGTAAATTTTGGAACGTAAAGTAAAATAGGAGAAGCCTTTTCACACGTTGCGAGGACGTTGCTCACTAAACCAGGCGGATGTGACTGGATTGAACGCTTCCTTTGAAAAACTGCGAAGCTTTCCGGTTAAAATCTTCCGCGTTTTCGGTCGTCAGGAAGTCGATGCGGCCATGCTTGCTGCACGTGCTTTCAATTTCCGGATGACGCTGCAGGTAATCCCGGAGGCTTTCGGCAACAATGTCGCCCTGCGATACTACTTTAATTCCCGGGGAAAGATGTTCGCTGATCAGTTCGTAAACCAACGGGTAATGCGTACAACCCAGTAAAATCGTATCGATTTTCGGGTCCATGCGAAGCAAAGCATCAATATCCCGGTGGATAAACCATTTTCCCCCCTCCGTTTCGTGCAGGGCATTCTCGATCAGCGGCACCCAGATCGGGCAGGCATATTGATTCACGCTTACTTCCGGGAAAAATTTACCGATCTCGATGCAGTAGGATTCGGATTTGACCGTTCCTTCGGTAGCGATTACCCCAATGTGCTTGCTTTCGGAAAAATTGCCGATGATTTCGGAAGTCGGGCGGATCACTCCCAGCACACGCTTCCCGGGATATTTATGGGGCAAAACCTGCTGCTGGATCGTGCGCAACGCTTTGGCTGAAGCCGTATTACAGGCTACGATAACGAGCTCACAGCCCTGCTCAAAAAGATACTCGACTGCCTGGAGGGTAAATTCAAAAACCACATCAAAAGAACGCGGACCATAAGGCGCCCGGGCATTATCGCCCAGGTACAGGAAATCATATTCCGGCAAGCTTTTTTTTAGGCTGTTCAGAATCGTCAGGCCGCCATAGCCGGAATCAAATACACCGATTGGTTTATGGGAATCCATTAAGCAAAGGTAGGTGAAAATTTTGAATTCGGAGATCCATCCGCTTCGCGGGATTTGAAGATTCATCCGTTTCCACCTTTGAATGGGCCTGAAGAAGGCGACATACTCAAGGGGAAGAAATAAAAAATCCGCCCCGGTTAGCCGGGGCGGATTTTTATAAGATTATCTTAGAATTAATTACGGCTTTTTTGTTTCTTCCGCGTCGATCTTGAGCAATTCAACCATCACTTCATTGGTAATGTCAATCCCACCTTTGAAGTAGAGGGTAACCGTTTCATCGATCACGTAATTCAGTTTCTTACGCTCGGAAACAATGTCTACAGCTTTTTGCATACGCTTCAGGATCGGGTCATTGAGCGCGTTAGCCTTCATGGAAAGCTCCTGCTGGATTTCCTGCTCGCGTTGCTGGATAGCAGCTTGTTTCTTCTGCAATCCTTCTTCTTTGTATTGCTGGGTGATCGGCGACAATTTATCGCGCTCAGCCATATATGCTGTGTAGGACTTTTGCAAATCTTCTTCCATTTCCTTCAATTCGGTGTAACCGGCGGTTTCCAGTTCTTTGAGGACTTTCATTGCTTCCTTGCGGGATGGCATGGTATCCAGCAATTTTTGCGAGTTTACGTGAGCGATTTTCGATTGAGCCATTAGTGAACCCATGGAAAAAACTGCGATAAGTACAATCAGTAACTTCTTCATTGTTGTGTTGTGTTTTATGTGTTATTATTTAGCAGCTAAAAGGCAGCTGTATTTACTCATTTCGGGTTGTAACCCATTTCTTTGAGTACCTCGTTGCTGATATCGTATTTGCTATCTGCAAAGATCAGGTTACTCTGGTTCGCCTTGTCAAAAACAAACGCGTATGTTTTTTTCGAGGCCACTTTCTGTAAGGCTTCGAAGACGTTGTCCTGGATCGGCTTGATCAGCTCCTGGCGTTTCTGGAAATAATCGCCGCTCACGCCGAAACGAAGCTTTTGCATTTCCATCGCTTCCGTTTCGAGCTTTTCGATATCTTCCGCCCTTTTTTTCTTTTCTTCCGCCGGCAGGAGTACTTCCTCACGGGCAAAGGCTTCTTTTTTCTTCTTCAGGTCCTCGTAACGGTCCTCGATTTCTTTGGTCCAGCGCTCAGCCAGTTTATCCAGTTTTTCTTTCGCCTCTTTGTACTCCGGAACGTTTTCCAGAATATAATCCGAGTCAATGTAAGCATACTTCTGAGCATAGCTGGCAAAGCTTGTGCCAAAAATCAAAAGTAAAGCTGCAAGTACTGATTTCATATTCTTTTTTGTTCAAGGAACGACAAATATACGACTTTATTGTTTACAATTCACCGAGGTTCATACCGATCGTGAAGTTTAACCTGCCGTAGTAGCCTTTTTTGTCAATCGACTGATCTGAAGTGCCTTTGTAGCCGGAAGCATGCGGATCCAGGTAGTCGAAGCCCCAGCCGTAATCCAGTCCCAGCATACCGAACATCGGGAGGAAAATACGAATCCCGGCACCGGCGGATTTTTTCACGTTAAAGGGGTTGAACTTCGCCGCCGACTGGTAGGTGTTTCCTGCTTCGGCAAAAGCCAGGAGGAAGAAAGTCGCCTGCGGGTTGAGGGAAATCGGGTAGCGCATCTCAAGCGTATACTTGGCAATGATCGGGTCACCGCTCCGGGAAGAAAGCGCATTGTCTTCGTACCCGCGGAGGGCGATGATCTCACGTCCGCCGAACTGGTTGATCCCGGTCAGACCGTTACCGCCAAGGTAGAAACGCTCAAATGGCGACAAGCCTTTATCGGCCGAGAAGCTTCCCATAAAGCCGAGCCCGAAGCGTGGCATCAGCACCAGCTTTTTGTCGGAAGAAAGCGGAAGGTACCATTCACCTGTCAGCTTGATTTTGTAATACTCAAGGTATTTGTATTTTTCCTGCAGGCTCATGGTCGAGTAATCATCCACATTATCCAGCAGGGAATACGGAAGCGAGCTTTTCATCGTGAGGCCGATTTTGGAGCCTTCCCGCGGGAAGATCGGGCTGTCGACGGAATTACGCTGCAATACGTACTTCAAGCTGATGTCATTGGAGTAACCATTGCTGAAATCCGGGAAAATGGAAGCGGAATTCCGCACATCGTAATACTGGTACGCAAATTCGTAATACGCGCTGAAGTAATCGTCCGGAATTTTTTTGCGGCGACCCAAACCGACACCGGCACCCGAGATCCCGATTCCCTGGTAATTGATATCGCTCTTGCGCACCGTACCGTTTTGCGAATACTGCGTGTGGTTCAGCCAAAGTGAGAAGGAATTCGGTTTTTTACCTCCCATCCACGGCTCGGTGAACGAGAAATTGTAACCTTGGTAAAAACGTCCGTTAGACTGGGCCCGGATGGATAAACGCTGGCCATCACCGGCTGGCAATGGAGTCCAGGCGCCTTTTTTAAAGGTATTCTGAATGGAAAAGTTATTGAAGGTTAAACCGAGCGTACCGATGATCCGGCCGGCACCGTAACCGCCCGAAAGCTCAATCTGGTCGGACGATTTTTCTTCCACCACGTATTCGATATCCACCGTTCCGTCCTGCGGGTTCGGGATTGGATTGATCTGGAAAGCCTGGTCATTGAAATAACCGAGCTGCGAAAGCTCCCGCTGGGTCCGGATAATATCGTTCCGGTTGAAAAGATCGCCCGGTTTTGTGCGAATCTCACGCCGGATCACGTGTTCGTTCGTCTTGGTATTTCCTTTGATGATGATGCGTTTCACGCGGGCTTCTTTCCCTTCAATGATACGCATCTGGTACGAAATGTGGTTGTCTTTCACGTTTTGCTCCACCGCCTGGATCTGGAAAAACAGGTAACCGCGGTCCATGTAAAGCGAAGAAATATCGCGGCCGTCAGGGCTCATGTTCAGGCGCTGGTCAAGCAAAGGCTTGTTGTACACATCGCCGTATTTGATCCCGAGCACCGTATCGAGGTAGCCGCTGCGGAATTTGGTATTGCCGACCCAGTCAATGTTTCCGAAATAGTATTTGTTTCCTTCGTCGATCCGGATAATGATCGCGAGGTTTTTTTCATCCGCCTGGTAAACCGTATCGTAAGTGATCACCGCATCGCGCAGACCGATAGCATTGAACTTGGAAATCAGGGCCACCTTGTCGCGGTCGTAAGCCGAAGTCGAGAATTTGGAACGCTTGAAGAAACGCCAGAACGCTTTTTGCTTGGTGTCTTTCATGGCCAGGCGCAGCTTCCAGGTCGGCACGGAGTTATTGCCTTCAAAATCCAGCGTACCGATTTTGATTTTGTTGCCTTTTTCCACGTGGATCGTAAACATTTCCGAATCGTTCATGAGGCTGTCTGTTTGACGGTGAATGTCCACTTTAACGCCGTAATATCCTTTTTCGCGGTAAAAGCCCTTGATTTTATTCTGGGTATTGAACACCAGGTTTTCCGTGATCGTTTTCCCCGAATACAAGGTAATTTCTTCGCGCAGTTTATCGGCTTCGCGGCGGTTAATGCCTTCGAATCGGAAGCGCGACAATTTCGGGCGCGGCTTGAGGGAAATAACGAGGTAAACTACACCGTTGATCTCTTTCTCGACCGCAATTTCCACATCAGAAAAAATGCCTTCGTCCCACAGGTTCCGGATCGCTTTGGTGATTTTATCCCCCGGGATCATGATCCGCTGTCCCTGGCGCAGGCCGGAAATCAGCTTGATCGCCTGGTGGTCGTAATTGTCGGCACCCACAACCCGGATCGGGCCTATCTCGTATTCCTGCGGCATTTTGTAGGGATATTCTTCCACTTGCGCCAGCAGGGGCAGGGAAAAAAGGAGCGAGAAAAAAAGCGCTTTCAATGGCTTCATAAGCTTATTTTAATTGTTCAGTGATCTGGCCGAAACGGCGTTCGCGCGACTGGTAGTCCAGGACTGCTTTAAACAGGTCTTCGTCGCGGAAATCCGGCCAGAGGATGTCGGTAAAGTGGAATTCGGTATAGGCAATCTGCCAAAGCAGGAAGTTACTGATGCGGTATTCGCCGCTGGTCCGGATCAGGAGCTCCGGGTCCGGGATCCCGTTTTTAGCCGTTACCATATAAGAGGCAACCACTTCATCGGTGATCGAAGCCGGGTCCAGCTTGTTGTTTTTTGCATCCTGTGCCGCTTCTTTCATCGCGTTGGTAATCTCCCAGCGGGAACTGTAATTTAACGCCAGCACCAGGTTAATATTGTCATTGCTTTCCGTGCGCTTCATGGCAGCGCTCAGTTCTTCCTGCGCCTCCACGGGCAATTGGGAATTATCACCGATGCTCAGCATACGCACCCCGCTTTCATTCAGCTCGTCGACCTCGTTGGCGATGGATTGCACGAGCAACTTCATCAGGCCGTCCACTTCTTCCTTGGGACGGTTCCAGTTTTCGGTGGAAAAAGCGTAAAGCGTGAGGTATTTCACCCCCATTTTCTGAGCGGCCTTGAGCGTACCACGCACGGATTCCACTCCAACGGAATGGCCATGAAGGCGCATCTGGCCCTGTTTTTTAGCCCAGCGCCCGTTTCCATCCATAATAATGGCTATATGCTTGGGAACATTTGTCAGGTCGATATCAGAAAAAACACTCATAAAAATTCAGTCACAAGATTAAACTAAATAATTGAAAAAATATGTTAACAAAGATAAACAAAAAGCAGCATTAACATACCTTAACATAATTGAGAATGAAGAATTAAGCGTGTAGAATGAAGATTTAAATGTATAATAATTCTTCATTTTTAATTCTAAATTTTCCATTCAAAAAAAAAGGGAGTCGGTTGCCCAATTCCCTCTTTCTTAGGATTTTTACCCTTGCTTATTCGGCAAGGACAATGATTTTATTGTTCAGCATCTCAACCACCCCACCCTTGATCGCGATGTTGATCACTTTCGGGTTGGAACCGATTTGGATGTGTTTGTCTGTTTTCTCATCGCCTTCGAAGCTTTCAACCAGGTCAACCTTAATCGACCCTTTTTTCAGGGCGGAAATAATCGGGGCGTGGTTGTTCAGGATCTGGAACGAACCATCGATTCCCGGCAATTGAACTGCAACAACTTCTCCGTTGAAGACTTTTGTTTCCGGTGTGATAACTTCTAATTGCATGCTGCAAAAAAATTAAACTGTTTCAGCAAGCATTTTCTCACCTGCCTCAATTACGTCATTGATGTTTCCTTTCAGGTTGAATGCCGCTTCCGGGTACTTGTCCATTTCACCGTCGAGGATCATGTTAAAGCCTTTGATGGTGTCCTGGATATCAACAAGCACTCCCGGGATCCCTGTAAACTGCTCCGCTACGTGGAACGGCTGGGAAAGGAAACGCTGCACACGGCGTGCACGGTGAACAACCAGTTTATCTTCTTCGGAAAGCTCGTCCATACCTAAGATGGCGATGATATCCTGCAATTCCTTGTAACGCTGCAAAGTCAGCTTCACGCGGGTAGCGCAGTCATAGTGCGCATCACCGAGAATAGAAGCAGACAAGATACGGGAAGTAGAGTCCAGTGGATCCACCGCCGGGTAGATACCCAACTCGGAAATTTTACGGGACAATACGGTCGTTGCATCAAGGTGAGCAAAGGTATTTGCCGGAGCCGGGTCAGTCAAGTCATCCGCCGGTACGTAAACCGCCTGTACGGAAGTAATGGAACCGTTCTTCGTGGAAGTAATACGTTCCTGCATTGCACCCATTTCTGTTGCGAGCGTCGGCTGGTAACCTACCGCCGATGGCATACGGCCAAGGAGAGCGGATACTTCGGAACCTGCCTGGGTAAAACGGAAGATGTTGTCAACGAAGAAAAGAATGTCTTTTCCTTGTCCGTCACCTTCACCGTCACGGTAATATTCTGCAAGCGTCAAACCGGACAAAGCCACACGTGCACGTGCACCCGGAGGCTCATTCATTTGTCCGAATACGAACGTCGCTTTGGATTCTTTCATTTCTTCGAGGTCAACCTTCGCCAGGTCCCAACCTCCTTCTTCCATGGAGTGCATGAAGTCTTTTCCGTACTTGATAATTCCGGACTCCAGCATCTCACGCAATAAGTCGTTTCCTTCACGGGTACGCTCACCTACACCGGCAAATACGGATAAACCTCCGTGACCTTTGGCGATGTTGTTGATCAGCTCCTGGATCAATACGGTTTTACCTACACCGGCACCACCAAAAAGACCGATTTTACCTCCTTTTGCATAAGGCTCGATCAGGTCAATTACCTTAATCCCGGTAAAAAGTACTTCTGTTGATGTGGAAAGCTGCTCAAATTTCGGAGCTTCGCGGTGGATCGGCAAACCTTTGCTTGCATCTACGGCATTGATTCCGTCGATTGCTTCACCAATCACGTTGAAAAGGCGTCCTTTGATCTGGTCACCGGTAGGCATTTTGATTGCATCACCTGTAGAAGTAACTGCCATTCCTCTTCTGAACCCGTCCGTAGAGTCCATGGAAATTGTTCTTACCGAACTTTCACCCACGTGGGATTGCACTTCGAGTACGACACGCGTACCATCTTGTTTTACTACTTCCAACGCATCATAAATGTTTGGAAGGGCCACTCCTTTATCGAAGCTGACATCAACTACAGGACCGATTACCTGTGAAACTTTACCTTGAATTTGCGACATTTTGTTGCCTATTTTAGATTATATACTCTCTATTTTGGGCGCAAAGGTAGCACTAAATTTTTGATTGCCAAACTTTATTTGGGTATAAATTTGAAACAATTCGTACAAAACTGAAGTGCCGTTAAATTCAGCCTGGAATATCTTTTGCTGATTTCGTTGATTTTCGCCAATTTTTGACCCATTGTTTATGTCCGGTTTTCCCACGGATTTCGCGGATCATGCGGATTTTATTTTCGAAGCAATTCGTCTTACGAACGATAAAAACCACACCGATCCGACCAGTCCGATCAGTGCCATCCGCGGGAGACTTTACTCCTTATTGCCTTAACAACCACTGCACCGCCCGATCGCGGTTATTGAAAATCCGGGTGGGCTTTACCGGCTTATTGAATTTCATATAAAAATTGGCCATCAGCTTATGCGGCAAACTTGAAATCAGCAAGGCGTCTGCAATCGTATTTTTGTTCCCGTCAGGCGCTGAAGCCCACGCACGGACTTCGGGTTCGATATCAACATGCGGCTCGAATTCATAGAGATTGTAATACGCTCTCTGGCCGGTTTCATTAACAAAATCGTAGACCCTGGAAACAAAATCCATATCCAGGTTTCCCCCGGAATAAAAGTAAACATGAAAAATATCATTGGAATAAATCCGGACCGTGGCGATCTCTAACTCACGCTCATGAAGCAGGAAACAATCCTCAAATAGTGGAACGGTATGTTTTTTGACCAAGCCCATGTTTCAGTCGTCAAATATATATTTTTTTCAGTTAAATTACTAAATCGTTCCAATATTTCCAAAAATTCGGGCAATTATTTTAAGATTCGCTAAAAATTGACGTAACTTTAGCCAAATTTTTCAATTCATGATGCAAGTAAAAAACTACGTTCAGGGCCAGTGGGTGGCCGGTGAAGGAGTAGAAACCAATTTATACAATGCCATCAACGGAGAGCTGATCGGCGAAACTTCCAGCAAAGGGCTGGATTATGCCGCCATCCTGGCCTATGGAAGAAATACCGGGGGTGAAAAGCTTCGCAAAATGACCTTCCAGGAACGGGGGCGTATGCTCAAGGCACTTGCCCTGCATTTATTGGAAAAAAAAGAAAGCTATTACCAGCTGAGCGCGCTCACCGGTGCAACCCGCGTGGATTCCTGGATCGACATCGAGGGCGGGATCGGCAACTTGTTTGCCAATGCGAGCCTGCGCCGCCAGTTCCCTGATTTACCTTATTATGTAGACGGGACGGCAGCTCCGCTATCGAAGAACGGCACCTTCATCGGGCATCACATCATGGTTCCGAAGCAGGGAGTGGCCATCCATATTAATGCCTTTAATTTCCCGATCTGGGGCATGCTCGAAAAAATTGCCGTAAACCTCATGGCAGGCGTTCCCGCCATCGTGAAACCTTCCGAATTTACCTGCTTTGTGGCCGAAAAAATGGTGAAGGATATCATTGACTCGAAGATTTTGCCGGAAGGAAGCTTGCAGCTCATTTGCGGGTTGGGCCGCGGAATACTTGACCATGTTGACATGGAAGATACTGTGACCTTTACAGGAAGCGCCCATACCGGCAAGCTTCTGAAAGCCTTGCCCCAAATCGCCGACCGCAGTGTTTCCTTCAACCTGGAGGCCGATTCCCTGAATGCGACCATTTTAGGAAAACATGCCACACCGGGCACCGAAGAGTTCGACCTCTTTATTAAGGAAACAGCCAAAGAAATTACGATCAAAGCCGGGCAGAAATGTACGGCGGTTCGCCGCATCATCGTGCCGGAAAACCTCATCGAAGATGTACAAAAAGCTTTGTCGGCACGTCTCGCTTCCACAAAGGTAGGCGACCCGGCGCTCGAAGGTGTCCGCATGGGTGCACTGGCAACCCGCACGCAGGTGGACCGTGTTCGGGAAAATGTCAACCGCCTGGCGCAAAGCCAGCAAATCGTTTACGGCGATGTGGACCACGTTGAAATTACCGGCGGCGACTCTGAAAAAGGGGCTTTCTTTTCCCCCATCCTCTTTTTGAACGATGATCCGTTCAACAAAACGGACGTACACGATATCGAAGCTTTCGGGCCGGTCTCCACCCTGATGCCTTACAACGAAATAAGCGACGCCGTTCAGCTGGCGCGCATGGGGAAAGGATCACTCGTTTCTTCGATCGTTACCCCAAATGACAAAGAAGCGATGGAATACGTGGTCGGTGCAGCCAGCATGCACGGCCGGATCCTCGTTCTGAATAAAGATTGTGCGAAAGAAAGCACAGGCCATGGCTCCCCGATGCCTTTGCTTACCCACGGAGGTCCCGGAAGGGCCGGCGGCGGCGAGGAAATGGGTGGGAAGCGCGGGGTTTTGCACTACCTGCAGCGCACCGCGATCCAGGGTCACCCGAAGACGATCACGCACATTACGCAGCAATTCCAGGTGGGGGCCAAAGGAAATTTAGA
>CBINGV010000061.1:0-15081 GCA_966250255.1 uncultured Flavobacteriales bacterium
TCCCGGTTGACGGTCTGCGTAGGCAATTTAATCACTTTGGCCACAAAAGGATTGTAGACAATTACACCGGTTTCGCGCGGTTTTTGAAGTTTCCCGAACCTGCTTTTTACACCCACTTCGCCGGGTTTTACAATGGCGCAGGATACAATCACCGGAACGGCCAGTAAAAATGTAGCTAAACGTATCATATTAAAGATTTTAAGATTTGTTTAAAAATAAAGAAACGCCCCGAAAGAAGACCTGTGTTTTAACCTTATTTAGGATTTCCTAATCTCATTTTAATCTGTTGGCGTCCTGTTTCTTAAATTCGGAATCGGGTGTTTTTTGCTTTGCTTTTGGGGGTAAAAAGAAGGCTTTGCTGTCTTAGCTGTAAACCATCACAAATCAAACCCTATGAAAAAAAATATTATCTTCTTGTTCTTATTTTTTAGTGCTTTTCCGGCGAAATGTCAACTTGTGCTTAATAGTTATGAGATGAGTATTTTTTACAATTATCCGAATTGTGTCACACATAATGGAACATCATATGTTTTAGATACACTTTGTCCGGATTTATTAAATGTAGCAAACGTTCATCTTTGTGACATGGAACTTTATGATTCGTTGAGTTACATTCGTTTTTTTCGGAATGCAAGAAAAATAGACATAGGTCTCAGGAATATCTATCCAAAAGATTCCATGTTTGCTATGCTTCCTCATTTAGAAGAATTATATTTTTCGGAATGTGCTTTTCATTCAGATATGCCATTATATTTACCGGCTTCATTAAAAAAGTTCTCTTTATTTTTAGGCGGATCAGATATGTATATTCCTGCTCTTCCAAATGGCTTAAAAGAATTTTCACTGGTGGTGAGTGATACGGCTTCAATAAGAAATATTGTCTCATCTATTCCAGACTCGTTGGAAAAATTCACATATACTTATTCGGGGGTTAATGAACATTCTTATCCGGATTTCCTGAATTTTGAGAATAAGATAAATTTAAAATCTGTTTCTCTGGTGGGCTACGGTTCGGGGAGAGAAGTTTATTTCCCGGATTTTAGGAGTAGTCTAAACCTGGTACAATTAAAATTTGAAGGGTATAACTTTGATACTATTCGAAATTTACCAAATACTATTTGTGAATTTTATTTTCAATCTGATTCGACTCTTTATATAGAAACATTTCCATCGGCATTGCAAAAACTGACCTTCCATACACAAATTGATTGTATCCCGGAATTGCCTCTCACACTAACTGAGTTATATATGAATACTTCTTGTTGTTTTCCAAATTACATTCCGGGCCTTGGGGTCGAAAATTGGCTTTGTAGTACACCGGGAAATAACCTATCGGGCTGCGAGGTGCAAAATACGATTCGCGGGATGGTTTACCGCGATTTAAATAACAATTGCAGTTATGATCCGAACACAGATTTACAGTTAAATGGCATCCCGGTGAATTTATTTGACAGCAACGATAATTTCCTGGCAACTTCCTACTCGCTGAATGGCGCTTACGGCTTTTCCGTTGAAGATGGAAGCTATAAAATTGTGTTGGACACGCTTGAAGCCGGGCTGAGAACGTCCTGCGTCGGCCAAGCTTACGAATATACACAGACGCTTGGAGCGGGAATAACTGAAAGTGTCCATGATTTTGAGTTGAAGTGTGATACGCTTTCCATCGAAGAGTTGAACGGTGTAGACCTCGACCTGGTACAAATTCATCAATCCAATACGTTCTTCCCGGGCCAAGCCAGTGACCTTTGTTTTTATTCTGCAAATTCCCTTTACAATGAACAATTGGCTTGTTTATCTGCGGATAACCTGCTCGACAGCACCCTGCACTTTGAGCTGCGGATCACCGGTCCGGTAAGTTTTGCGGATACTTCATCTGCTTTCGAAAGCCAGGTGATTAACGATACCCTGGTGGTTTCATATGATTATACTATTGAAAGCCTGTTTTCGGGCTATGATTTCTGCCTGGGGCTTCAAACGGACACCACGGCGCAGCTAGGCGATGAGGTTTGTGTGCAAGCAACGGTTTCGTTACCGGGAGGAGAATTGGACCTACTTTCCCGTTGTTTTCTGGTTGTTAATTCCTACGATCCAAACATGAAAGAAACGTACCCGATGGAGCTTGCTCCGGGCTTTGATGACGAAATCCGGTATACGATCCATTTTCAGAATACCGGGAATGCGGCGGCGATCAATATCCAGCTGGTGGATACGCTCGATGAGAAACTGGCACCCGAAACTTTCCGCGTGATCCATGCCAGTCATGACGTATTGCCGCTGCTCAACGGAAACCGTCTGATCTTTAAGTTCAATAACATCAACCTGGCCGACAGTCTTTCCGATCCGGAGGGCTCAAAGGGTTACGTGGAATACGCGATCCGTCCGCGCAACCCCATGCAGCTGGATGAAACGATTTTCAACACCGCTCATATTTTCTTTGATTTCAACGAGGCCATCGTAACCAACACGACCGAAAATCGCTGCACGATGGACGAGCTCAACATCGATCAACTAGCGCCGAAACCGGAATTTGTGCTTTATCCGAATCCTTTGGGAACGGAACGTTTGTTGAAAATCCGCACTAAACAAACAGGGCTGCTTCGTGTCAGCTTCCTCGATCTGAACGGTAGCGAAGTGGGTCAATACGATTTGCCTGCATTGCAAAATGAGCTTGATTTGAAGGCGTTAAAATCCGGGGTTTATATCCTGAAGTTCGAAACGGCTTCGGGTGTA
Source organism: uncultured Flavobacteriales bacterium (assembly GCA_966250255.1). Taxonomy (GTDB): domain Bacteria; phylum Bacteroidota; class Bacteroidia; order Flavobacteriales_D; family Crocinitomicaceae; genus M2408. The sequence goes on from CBINGV010000061.1 coordinate 2,731, forward strand.
CACCTCGGAAAATTGGTGCTCCTGTAAATTTAAGGGAAATACACATTCATTAGCATGTAATCGATGTTCCCGTTTTGGGAATGGCAGTTGATGCAGGAGTTCCCTTTTTTGGATGCGGAAACGGCTACCGAACCATCGGCATTGATGTAGCCCCACACCCAGCCTTTGGGGTCGGCATTCCCGTGCTCCGGGTCTTTGTATAAGATGGCGTAACGGTCAAGTACTTGTCCGTCCAGGTATAATTCTTTTACGATCAGGGAACCTGTAGCGAAAACAGCATTGGATTTGATTTTACCGCTTGAGTCGAGTTGGGCTGCTGCCAATGCATTATAGCGGGTGCGCAAATAAGGTTGTCCGTGCCCGCTGCCCGAACTGCGCGGCAATAAAGTGTCGGAGTGTTTGTACCAGGTAAAGCCGGCGGTGTCTTTTGCCTTTTCATAGAGCTCGGCGTCCGTTTCCGAAGCCTGGTCCTTGGTGCAGGAAAACAAAGCAAGCAGGAAAACCGGCAGGATGTATTTTTTGAAAAGTATCATCATTCAAAAATAAGCAATTTTGTGTTGTGCGGCAATAGTTCTATCTTTACTCACAGAATGAAAGGAAAAGTCGTCAAATCTACCGGGAAATGGTACACGGTTGAGCTCGAAAACGGATCGCTGGCCACCTGCCGTATCCGCGGGAAAATCCGCCTGGGCAAGCTGCGCACCACCAACCCGATTGCGGTGGGGGACATTGTGGAAATCGACGATAAACCTGACGAGGAGGGTAAACTGGTGATCAAAGATTACGAAGAGCGCCGCAATTACATTGTGCGGAAATCGACCAATCTCAGCAAGCAGATGCAGATTTTGGCGGCCAATGTCGACATGGCTTTTTTGCTGGTGACCCTCAGGGCGCCGCAAACGCACCTCGCTTTCATTGACCGTTTCCTGGTGGCAGCCGAATCGTTCCGGATCCCGGTGACGATCCTGTTTAATAAAATTGACCAGTATTCGGCAGAGGAATTGCTGAAAATTGAGGAAGTGAGCCGGATTTATGAGGAAATTGGCTATCCCTGCTACCGGATTTCAGGTAAAAAGCCGGAAGATGTGGCTTTCCTGAAAGAGTTGATCCGGGATAAACAAGTAATGATTTCCGGTCATAGCGGGGTAGGGAAGAGCACCCTGATCAATTCCCTGGATGGCAATTTCGATCTCCGGACGGGGGAAATTTCGCGGGCACATCAGCAGGGCCAGCACACTACGACTTTTGCCGAAATGTTTAAGCTGGATTTTGGCGGCTACATCATTGATACGCCCGGGATCCGCGCCTTTGGGATCGTGGACCTGGACAAAGAAGTCATTTCGCATTATTTCCCGGAAATGCGCGCTCTGATCGGAGCCTGCAAATTCCACAACTGCCAGCACCTGAACGAACCGAAATGTGCTGTGAAAGAAGCCTTGCAAAACGGGGAGATAGCCCCGAGCCGCTACGATACTTACGTGCAGCTGATGACCGAAGACGAAAACGAGATCCACCGTAAAAAAGAAATTTCATGAGGCTAGTTATCCAGCGGGTCAGCGAAGCGTCTGTTACGATTGACGGAAAAATCTACAACCGGGTTGATGCGGGCTTGCTCCTTCTCCTGGGGGTAGAAGACGAAGACACAGAGGAAGATGCCGGCTGGATGGTGCAAAAAATTACCAACATGCGGATTTTTAGCGACGGGGAAGGAAAAATGAACTTGTCTGTACTGGATATTAAAGGCGAAATCCTGGTGGTCAGCCAGTTTACGCTCCATGCTTCCACCAAAAAAGGCAACCGGCCCGGTTTTACCAAGGCTGCGCGCCCGGAGCAAGCCGTTCCGTTATATGAATATTTCGTCGAAAAGTTGAAGGAGGAATCAGGGCTGAGCGTAAAAACCGGTATTTTTGGTGCTGACATGCAAGTTGCCCTGCTCAATGACGGCCCGGTGACGATTTTGATGGATTCGAAAAACAAAGAATAAAATGACCATAACAGAAGCGCAAAAAACGGTAGACGACTGGATCAAGGCCCATGGGGTGCGTTATTTTAACGAATTGACCAATATGGCCATGCTGACCGAGGAAGTCGGTGAAGTGGCCCGGATCATTGCCCGGCGTTACGGCGAGCAGAGTGAAAAGGAATCGGATAAAAACAAAGACCTCGGTGATGAAATGGCCGATGTGCTTTTTGTGCTGATTTGCCTGGCCAATCAATGCGGGATTGACCTGCAGGCAGCTTTAAACAAAAACCTGGATAAGAAAACGGCGCGCGACAGCGAGCGTCACCACAATAACGAAAAACTAAAATAAGATGATTTTCAAACGCATCGGTGCTATTTGCTTTGCCCTGGCCTTTATCCTGGCCATTGGCGTGTTTACGGATTATTTCAGCGCTTTTATTTCCAAATCCAATGCAAAAATCGGGATTATTATTTGTGGTGGGATCGCGTTGCTGATGAACTTGCTGGCCTTTCGCTACGACCCGAATTCGGAAAATAACAACCTGGTTTTCTGGTTGGGTACGGTTATTATTTTTATCGGACTGATTTTCAAAATCCAGAACCAGCGCTATGATCAGTATATCCTGATTGCCGGTATTTTAACCGTTGCGCTTTCTTATTTCTTTAATCCCTTTAAGAAAGACGAAAAACCGGATGATGATTTACTCGATAACGAGTGAGTTTAATCTGCGTTTTCAGTGAAACAATCTACGGGAAACCGGGCTGCACAAAAAAAGGACAAACCCGAAGATTTGCCCTTTCTTAGATATCTTTTTAAATGTGATTTAAAGCTTGATCCACGAAATACGTGAAATGCCTTTTTCGCTTTCCACGATGAAGTGGTAGCTTCCTTTGGCGAACTCCGAGGTATTGATTTCGTAAGTTCCGGCAGCTGTAACTTCCTGCACGAAGAGGAGTTTGCCGCGGCTGTCAGCAACTTTGATTTTTCGTTTGCCCGGAATTGGAATCGGCAGGTTTACCCTATCCGTTCCGGGGTTCGGGAAGACCTGCAGTTGAAAATCTGCCAGATCGTTCAGGCCTAGGTTTCCGTCTTGTCCGTCACAGTTTTGGTCGATTCCGTCGCCGTAAGCATCGGTTGCTCCCGGGTTGATTGCCGGGTTTGTGTCGTCGCAGTCGCCCATATCAATGGTATACTCGTCGATGTCCTGGTCGCCCGGGATGTAATCCATGCCGTCACAGTTTTCGTCCACGCCATTGCCCGGAACTTCGAACGAAACAGGGGTAATGTCCGCGTTGTCATCATCACAATCATCGTCGTTCAGCACGTAGCCTATTCCCGGATCGCTGCAAAAATCACCGGCGCTTCCCTGCCCGTAACCGTCACCATCATTATCGATGTAATAAACGGTCGTGTTCAGGCCTTCGTTCGTTTGCCCGTTACAGTTGTTGTCGAACTCGTCGCAGATTTCCGGCGCTCCCGGATAAATACTCGGCTCACCGTCGTTGCAATCGTCGTCATTCATGACCGCGCTGGCAAAGGTGTAAGAACAGCCTACTTCAAAGTTGTCGGTATTTCCATAACCGTCATTGTCGGCGTCTTCGTACCAAACGGTATTCGGGTGGAGTGTAGCGTCATTGTCATTGCAATCCATGCCGGTCATGATCGGGTTGGTGAGTGTTGTCGGGCTGCAGCCTGTTTCGGTCACATTATCGTCACCGAAGCCATCGCCGTCCAGGTCCTCGTACCAAACCGTATTCGGGTTTAGGGATGCATTGTTGTCGTCACAGTCAAAGGGATTGTCAACAAAACCGCCGGGGTTGGAGCACATCGAAACCGGGTCGCCACCGCCAAAACCGTCGCCGTCCGTATCTGCAAAATAATCCGACGGGCCGAAATAGGAAACACTTCCGTAAGCGGCCACATTATCCACGCGGAAAGCCGCCGCAGCGGATCCCATATCCGTCAGGTAAATACGGAAAACGATCTCGCGCAGGTTGAATAAATTCACATGAACGGTATCCACCAGCATGCCGGCAGTTGTCATAGACGTCCCGCTGGCGATATCGCTGGCGTAATTGTCCGCACTCGAGCGCAAATGCCAGGTTGGCGTGTTTCCGGCTGCCGTATTCCGGTATTCAAAAATAAGGGAATCAATACTGATGCGGTAGCAATCGCTGGCCTGTACCAAAAACTCGAGGTATTCATTCGGGTCAATGGTGGAAGTGGTGTTCCAGCCATCAGTATTGTAAACGTTTGCCGTGCTTACGCAGTTCAGACCTGCGTGGCTGAAAGGCGCAAAAGTGGCATCGCCGGGCTGCATACTCGCATTTGGATCCTGGTTGGGACAAGCTCCGGTTCCCGTGAACTCATAGATAGCCAGCTGCTGTGCCGATCCATAAGAAATGAAGGCAGCACAGGCGAGCAAAAATGTTAGTTTTTTCATAAGTAGTTTGTTAAAAGGTCAAAAAAGAGCGTTTACTGCTTGACCCAGCGCTGCGTTACTTTGCCTTCTGTTCCGGAAAGCTCGATGAAATAAATGCCGCTGTCAAACTTTGCTGTGTTGATGGTGTGGGTTCCGGCGGAAGAAATATGCTCTTCGCTTACCAGTTTACCCTTTGAAGTAAAAATGCGGATATTCAGATCGTCAGACGTGTTTTGGGTTTCGATCTTCAATTCGTCCTGTCCCGGGTTAGGGAAAACGGAAAAAGCCGTTTTTTCAAGCTCGTCTACAGAAACGTTGTCAACGCCTACTGTACCGTAAGGAATCACGTTGTCGAGGCGAAGGGTTGTTGAAGCGGCCAAAACGGTCGTAGCATAAAAGCGGAAGGTAATGGCAGACAAGCCTTCGTAGTTTGCATTGAACTCCTTGCGGAAAGTCAGGTAAGCATCCGGGATGTCGATGGTACCAACGCCAACCCAGCTGCTGCCGTCAAAATATTCGAAACCGCTGATGTCGGTGGCATAATTGTCGAGGCTTGAACGCACATAAAGGTCACCGCCAAGCTGGCTGGAACGCACATCAAAATAGAGGGAATCGAGGTTGATTTCATGGCCTGCGTTAGCCGTAATGGTAAATTCTACGTATTCAGTCAGGTCAATGGTGGAGCCCATGTTCCAGCCGTCATTATTGAACTGGTTTGCTGTTACCACACAGTTTACATTGGAAGTCGTAAAATCGCTGAAAGTAAGGTTTGCTACCGGGCTTTCCGGCGCTACAACCCGGTTGGTGCAGGTTTCCTGGCCGGTACCGTTGAAGTTGTAGATCGCGAGCTCGTTCTGAGCGAACAAAGAGCCTGAAATGCAAACGGAGCTTAATAAAATGAAAGAGATTGGGGTAAAGATTTTTTTCATAGAAATGATTTAAAGTGAATACTATACACACAAAAATAAGGATTTTTTTGACTTATCAAAATTTTTCAGCCGATTAACTGAGCAGGTAACGTTCAATCAATCGCGGAAGCGGGAAATCGGCCAGTTCTTCCTTCCGGATCACGAGCTCACTGTCGCGGCGCAACTGTTCTTTCATGTTTTCGGCTGAAAGTTCAAGAAATACCGGGAAAATATGCTGGTGGCTCAGCACATGTTTTTTGGCATAGCTCATTTTTCGGACCGGGAGGCTGTAGCGTTCCTGCACCAGCAGACGGATTTTTTCTTCCGTTTGTTCGCTGTCGAACTCAAAATGCGGGAATTCGTACAAATGTTTCCAAATGTCATTTCCTGTGCGCTTGGAAATGATCAGCTCCTTTTCGTTTGAAATCACCAGGTAATAAAAATAGCGCGGCCTGATTTTGGTTTTCCCGGCTTTTACCGGGCGTTGATCCACGGTTTTGTGCTGGAACGCCAGGCATTTCGTGTTCAGCATGCAATGGCTGCAATCCGGGTTTTTCGGCGTGCAATATAAGGCTCCGAATTCCATAATTCCCTGGTTGTAGCTGTCGGAATCTGTTCCCGGTAAAAGCGACTGTGCCAGGGCGCTGAACTCCTTTTTTCCTTTCGTGGAGTCGATGGGCAAATCAATATCAAAGACCCGGCTAAGAACCCGGAACACATTGCCGTCCACTACCGCGTGGGGCAGGCCAAAGGCAAAAGAGGCAATGGCTGCGGCCGTATATTCCCCCACGCCTTTCAGTTCCAGGATGTGTTCGTATGTCCCGGGAAAGTGGCCTTCGTGCTTGTCGCGTATGTCTTTGGCGGCCTGGTGAAGGTTGCGTGCCCGCGAGTAATAACCGAGTCCCTGCCAGTCATTCAGGACCTGTTGCTCGCTTGCGGAGGCTAAGTCGCTCACCGTGGGGTAATTGGCAGCGAATTTGAGGTAATAGGCCATGCCCTGGTCGACCCGGGTTTGTTGCAGGATGATTTCCGATAACCAGATAAAATAAGGGTTTTTTGTATTTCGCCAGGGGAGCTCACGTTTGTTTCGTCTGTACCAATCGATAATTAATAGGGGGAAATCAGCCATTCGGATTTTTTTTGGAATTTTTTTTAGAGAAAGCAAAAATAATATCTTTTTAAATATATACTTTTGCGCTTGAAAATCAAATTATTATTTAAATTAAATCAAACACAATGACAAAAGCGGATATCGTTGCTGAAATTGCAGCAGAAACTGGGATTGAAAGAAATGAAGTTTTGAAAACAGTTGAAACTTTCATGTCGACCATCAAGTCTTCACTGGCAAAAGAAGAGAACGTTTATTTAAGAGGTTTCGGAAGCTTTATCGTGAAGAGAAGAGCGGAGAAAACAGGAAGAAATATCTCTAAAAACACAACCATTATTATCCCTGCACACAACATCCCTTCATTCAAGCCTGCAAAGGTTTTTGTTGAGGAAGTTAAAAACAAAGTTGTCGTTAAATAATTTTGTTTTTCTGACGATTTTCATCATAAATTAAATTTAAATTTATATCTTTGCACTCCCTTTCGAAAAAAAGGGAGTGTTTTTTTAGATACAGAGACGAATTGTTTAATATTTAATATATATCATTATGCCAAGCGGTAAAAAAAGAAAAAGACATAAAATGGCTACGCACAAGCGTAAAAAAAGACTGAGAAAAAATCGCCACAAAAAGAAAAAATAATCTTTTTGCATAGCGCAAGATTTTAGTCGGGTAACTTAGTAAGGTCTTCTTGCTAAGTTATTCTATTTTTTAACGCCATAAAGTTAACTCCCGTGAGTTTAGATTTAATTGTAGATTCCAGGTCAAATGGAATTTGGTTAGCTCTGCTGCGCGATGGAAAACTGATTGAACTACACGAGGAACATGGAAACACCGACTTTGCCGTAGGAGATATTTACCTCGGGAAAGTACGTAAGATCGTACCGAGCCTCAATGCCGCCTTCGTGGATGTAGGTTACGAAAAAGATGCTTTTCTGCATTACCTGGACCTGGGGCCCCAATTTGCCTCACTCAGTAAGTTCACCAAAGACTCATTGCAAGGGCGGCAAAATGTCGCCGATTTACAGTATTTCAAGTTTGAAAAGGAGATTGCCAAGGATGGAAAAATGGACCAGGTCCTTTCCACTTCCCAGCAAATCCTGGTACAGGTAGCCAAAGAACCGATTTCCAGCAAAGGCCCAAGGCTGTGTGCTGAAATTACCCTTGCCGGCCGTTACCTCGTGCTTGTTCCTTTTTCCGATAAAATTTCCATTTCCCAGAAGATCAAAGATCCGGAAGAGCGCGACCGCCTCAAAACCCTGCTGGATGCCATCAAACCGAAAAATTTCGGGGTGATTATCCGCACGGTGGCTGAGAACAAAAAGGTGGAAGACATCGACCAGGACCTGAAAAACCTGATCAACAAGTGGAAAACGATGTTCGATAACCTCAAAAATGCCCAGCCGCCGAAGCGCGTTTTGGGTGAGATTGACAAGACATCTTCCATCCTGCGCGATTTGCTGAACGCAGATTTTGCCAATATTTACGTGAACAACCCGGAACTGACCGCCGAAGTGCGCCAGTACGTAAGCGATATTGCCCCGGAACGCGAAAAAATCGTAAAGTATTACGACGGTAAGATCGATATTTTTGAAAAGTTCGGCATCAGCAAGCAGATCAAAGCCCTTTTCGGTAAAAAAGTTCCGCTTTCCAGCGGCGGTTACCTGATCATCGAACATACCGAAGCCATGCACGTCGTTGACGTCAATAGCGGAAACCGCAAAGGCGCCGAAGGCCAGGAAAGCAATGCACTTGCAACGAATATCGAAGCGGCCGAAGAGATCGCCCGGATCCTTCAATTGCGTGATATGGGCGGAATCGTAGCGATCGACTTCATCGATATGCACGACAAGGAAAACAATAAAGTATTGTTCGAGAAGCTGAAGGAATTCATGAAGTCCGACCGCGCCAAGCACAATATCCTCCCACCTTCCAAATTCGGTGTGGTGGAAATTACCCGCCAGCGCGTTCGCCCGGAAACGGAAATCGTGACCAACGAAACCTGTCCGACCTGTGGCGGAACCGGTGAAATCCAGGCTTCAATCCTCTTCGCTGAGGAAATCGAAAACAACCTGAATTTCCTGATTCTCGATCGGAAGGAAAAAGACCTCGCCCTGCTGGTGCATCCTTACCTGGAGTCTTACTTCAAAAAAGGATTGATTTCCCGCCAGGTCAAATGGTTCCTGAAATTCAAAAAATGGATCCCGGTGCGTGGTATGTCAGCACATCACCTGCTGGAATACACCTTTGTGAATTCAAAAAACGAAGAAATTACACTTTAAAAAATATGAACCCTGGCTTCCCGCCGGGGTTTTTTGTTTGGTTCCCGCTGATCCTGTGTAAATCTATTTCCCCTTTTGGAGGGCCTGTCCCGGCGCTCCGGGAGGGATTAAGGGGGAGGATTCCCGGATGTTTAATCTTAACATGAGTCACCTCCCTTTATCCCTCCTCAAGGAGGGAAGATGTAAAACCGGATATAGATTTAATTTTAGATGTTATATTTGGGGGCCAATGGAAACCAAAAAAATTACATACCAGCAAGCGAAAGTAAAAATGGAAGCCTGGTGTGCCTACCAGGAGCGCTGTCAGCATGAAGTTTCCACCAAGCTCAAGAGCCTGGGCTTGAATTATGAGCTGATCGATCAGCTATTGGCCGAATTGATCGCTTCCCGTTTCATCGATGAGGAGCGCTTTGCCGAAGCTTATGTTTCCGGGAAATTCCGGATCAAAAACTGGGGAAAAGTTAAGATCAAACAGCACCTGAAAGCCAAACAAATTTCAGCTTATTCTATTGAGAAAGCCTTGAAAAGCATTACGCGCGAGGATTACCTTGAAACTATCCTCCGGCTGATCCGAAAAAAGCAAAAAGACCTGAAAGCTTCGGATTCGCCTTACCAGCAAAAAGCCAAAGTGTTTCAATACCTGCAATCCAAGGGCTTTGAGTTTGGGGATATTGAGCTGGCCTGGGAGGATTTTGAGGCGGAAAAAATTGAAAATTAAACGTTGAATAACCGTTAAGAAATGAATATGTGTTTGAAAATCAGCATTGTAAAATGATTTCACGGAAACTTATATGTTCTGTTAGTCATTCTATTTCAACGATCTTATATGCCTTATATGGTTCCGAAACAGGGTGTTAATTAATAAATAAACATGCTCCTCTGCTGCGCACAAATCAAACCCGTCAAAGGCGATGTTCCCGCTAACATCAAAAAGCACACAGCCCTGATCACCGTTGCGGCTTCCCGTCAAGTGGATTTTATCCTGTTCCCCGAATTGTCACTGACAGGCTATGAACCGGAACTGGCGCATGAACTCGCGACAACTCCGGAGGATAAGCGCTTTCACATTTTTAGTGAATTAAGCAAGCTGCACCGGATGACAATTGCTGTGGGCATGCCCATCCGGCAAGATCGTGGGATTGTAATCGGGATGCTGGTTTTTGAACCGGGGAAAGCGGTGCAGCTTTATGCTAAACAGCTTTTGCATCAGGACGAAGAAGCATTTTTCACAGCAGGAAATTCACCGTTGATTTTCGAAGTGAAAAGCAAAAAAATTGCGCCTGCGATTTGTTTTGAATCCTTTCACAACAGGCACGCAGAACAAGCTTACAGCTTTAAAGCGGAAATATATGCCGCCAGTGTAGCCAAATCAGCTGCGGGACTTGAAAAAGCGCATTGCCATTACCCGGAAATTGCTGCGAAACACAGTTTCTTTGTGATGATGGCAAATTCAACCGGTTTTTGTGATAACTTTGAAAGCAGGGGCCAAAGCGCCGTTTGGGACAGGAACGGAAAACAACTTGGGCAGTTGCTCCCTGATGTAGAAGGCCTGCTAATTTGCAACGCCCAAAGCAAAGAAGTTGAACGGATAAATTACTGAGAGATGGACCAGAACGAAGTGGTATCACATGTTTTTAACAAATGGGCGGAGAATTACCAGGAGCGTTTTATGGATGTGACGCTTTACGCCGCCTGCCTGGACCTGCTCTGTGAGAAGCTTTCAAAGAAAAATGCCTGGGTATTGGATGTGGCCTGTGGTCCGGGAAATGTGAGTAAATACCTGCTTGAAAAACGGCCGGATCTCAAAATCACGGGAATCGACCTGGCGGAAAACATGATCGGCCTGGCCCGGAAAAATAACCCGGGAGCCGAATTCCGGGTGATGGATTGCCGGGATATTTCGCGTTTGGAAGGTAAATTCGATGCTGTTGTACTTGCCTTTTGTCTACCCTACCTTTCCCGCGAAGAAAGCCGGCAATTGATCGCCGATGCAGCGAAAATACTTAACCCCGGCGGCTTCATCTACATCAGCACCATGGAAGATTTTTATTCCGAATCGGGAATCCGTAAAAGCAGTGATGGCAAAGATGAGCTTTACCAGTATTTTTATGAAGCGGAAACATTAAAAAAGATATTCGAAGAATTAGGCTTTTCCCTTGTTTATACCGATCGCAAACGTTATCCCGGCCGGGACGGCAAAGAAATCGTTGATTTATTGCTGCTCGCTCAGATCAATTGAAGGCTGCTGATGAGCTATAAAATTGGGGCAGTTATTGAGTTGAGAATAATTTAACCTGAATCACTCCTCCGCTACGAACTCATTAACTCATTTATTTCGTATTTTTGTGCAAAATTTTTATATGGCACAAGATATTAATGCAGTAAGCTACTGCGTAGGATTAAGCATCGCAGGCAGTTTAATGCAGCAAGACCTCGAACAGATCAACCCGGAAGTTTTGGCGGAAGCAATCGCCGATGTATTCAACAACCGGGACATCAAATATTCGCCGGAACAGGCAAACCAGGTGATTCAATCTTACCTGCAGGAAGTAGGCGAGCAAAAATTCATTCAATTTAAAAATGAAGGCGAAGCCTTCCTGGCGGAAAATAAAAACAAAGCCGGTGTACAGGTAACGCCTTCCGGTTTACAATACGAAGTCATTAACCTCGGAACTGGTGAAAAACCGGGTGCCGGCGATACGGTTCGTGTACATTACCACGGGACCCTGATCGACGGGACGGTGTTCGACAGCTCCATCCAGCGCGGGGAACCGGCAACTTTCGGAGTTCACCAGGTGATTAAAGGCTGGACTGAGGCGCTGCAGCTGATGCCGGTTGGCTCCAAGTACCGCCTGTATATCCCGGAAAGCCTCGCTTATGGCGCACATCCGCATCCGGGTGGACCGATCAAGCCTTACATGGCCCTGATTTTTGATGTTGAACTGCTGGAAAAAATCTAAGATGAAAAAAACAATCCTCTATTCCTTCTTATTGGTATTTGCTGCGGCGTGTACCGACGTGGAAGAAAAAGAAGTGGTCGAGCTGAAAAGTTTCAAAGACAAACTTTCCTATACCCTCGGGGCTGATCATGCCCGCGCCATTTCCGAATCCGGCGACCCGAATTATGATAAATACGTCGTTGAAGAAATCGTTAAAGGCTTCAAAGAAGGCGTGAAAAACGGTGAATTTGATGAAGGCTGTAAAAATACGATCGCTTCGCTTTTCGGCTCAAACGGCGGCGAATTTAACGAGAAATACGCCAAGCAGGGATCGAATTGCATCGGTAAGATTTCCGGGGTGTTTTTCTCTACGGGCTGGAAACAGAAACAAGCCATGTCAAAAATCGACATGGAAAAGGTGCTGATCGGCTTTGAACACGGGCTTCGCAAAGTGGACACCCTCGTTCCGCGCACCGAACAGGCAACGATGATCCAGGATTTTATGGCCGACCTGAACAAGATGAACGGCATGGCCATGATCGAAAAAGCCAAGAAAAAGAAAAACGTGACAGTGACCCGTTCGGGGATTGTGCTTGAAACCCTCCAGGAAGGAAAAGGCGGAAGCCCGGCTGCCGATGACGATTTCCTGGCGCATTACATCCTGATCAATTCCATGGGAGATACCCTGCAAAGCTCGTTCGATATGGTTGAAAAATACCAGCAGCCGCTTC
>CBINGV010000062.1:0-14890 GCA_966250255.1 uncultured Flavobacteriales bacterium
ACCGGTAGCTCAGCATGGCGATGCTCCGCGCGGCTTTCAGGCCTTCTTCGCCCCCATTGGGCCGGCAGTCCGAAAAACTCGGATCGGCCAGCAAAGCCATACGCTGGGCTTCGTTGAAGGCAATCCCGAAAGGCGAATGAAAGGCATTGGTTGCGATCAGCACGAGCTTTTTAAGCCGCTGCTTAAGGAGGATCGCAAATTCCTGCGCCTGCTGTCCACCGAGCGAAGAACCGATCAGCAAATCGATCTGTGATAATCCCAGTTCCCGGCGCAATACTTCATGGGCATTGGCCATATCTCGCGGGGTCACCTGTGGAAAGTCCAGGAAATAGCTTTCCCCCGGGATTTTTTCGCTCAGCGGTCCCGTGGTCCCGTAACAGGAAGCCAAGATATTGGCGCAAACCACGAAATAATCGTCCTGGGCAAAATATTGCCCCGAGCCGAAAAGCCCGCTCCACCAATCACTCACGTCCGAATTGGCCGTCAGCGCATGGCAAACCCAAACAATCTTGGATGCCTTTTCCCGTTCACCGAAAGTGTGGTAAACGATCTGTAATCCGTTTAATTCCTGGCCCGATTCCAGCGCAAAGCTGCCGGAATGGACATAGCTATGTCGTTGTTTCATGTACCGTAATTTTGAGTATTTAAAGCAAAAATTACAGGCACATACCCGCAAAGCAAAAGCCCTGGCCGGATGACGCACTACGAATACCTAAATTGATCTTAACTTGTTGCATTATTTCTCAATTTATATTCTCCTTAAGAACCTTTCCCAAGGATCTGGAATTGGCACCGGTTTTCCAACCCCCGGATTCATTCGGGGACTTATAGTTGGTTGCCAGAGGGTCATCGAGCCAGTCTCTCGCCTCTTCTGTATAAATCAATTTCCACAGACATCGTGGACATTTGATGCGGCAAAGATAGGGCGAAAATTTAAAAAGCAAACATTTCCAGGAAAATTTTCTTTATTTTTGATTCGTTAAGTCGTTCAAAACAAACCATTCCATGCTGAAAAAAACACTTCTGTTCCGGATCATTTTTCTCCTGCTCTGCTTGCTTTCCCTGGGAAACATCGCCTATGGCCAAAGCTACAAGCAGCGCTTCAATGAGCTGTATTACCAAAAAGACACCCTGGGTCAGCTCAAATTGCTGGAAGAATGGGAAAAGGCAGACAAAAATAACGCCGAGCTATACATCGCCCGCTTTAATTATTACGCCAATAACAGCCGGAAGGAAATCGTGCGGCTCGACAGCAGACAACCCCAAAAAGGCGAGGCCCTGCAGGTGAGCGACAGTTCCGGGAACGAAGCCATTGCTTACATGTACGGCGAAACCTATTACGTTCCGGAAATTCTCCAAAAAGGCTTTGACGCCATTGAGGAAGGGATCACCCGGCACCCGGACCGCCTCGATATGCGTTTCGGAAAAGTGTTCATGTACGGCGAAAGCGGCGATTACGAAGCCTTTACGGCAGAAATCATCCGGACAATAGACTATTCGGGCAAAAACAAGAACAAATGGACCTGGACCGACAATGAAAAAGTAGATGATGCCAGCTTTTTGCTTAATGCTATCCAGGATTACCAGGTCCAGCTCTACGAAATGGAGGATGACCGCTACCTGGAATACATGAAACAGATTGCCGAAGCGATCCTCAAGCTCTACCCCGAGCACATTGAAAGCCTTTCCAACCTCTCCATCGTTTATTTGCTGCGCAAGGATTACGACAAAGCCCTGGAGCCCCTGTTGAAGGCCGAAAAACTGGAACCGAAGGATTACATCGTGCTCAGTAACATTGCCCAGGCTTACAAGCTGAAAGGCGATTGTTCCAAAGCCATCAAATATTATAAATTGACGGTCAAATACGGCGACGAGGCCTCAAAAAATTATGCGGAACAACAAATCCGGGAATTAAAAGAGAAATGCGGCCCCGTGCGGGATTAATAATTTCACTATTTTTGTAGCGTGAAACAATTCGATATCCCGGAGTTTTACCGCTCCCCCATCATCAGCAAAGTCAAAGCACAGCGCAAGGCCGAAGATCCCCGCAAAAAGGATTTTACGCCCACCCGCTTGTCTTTGGGGAACATCGAATTCCTGATCGCGCGGCATTTCGGTTTTTGCTACGGCGTGGAAAATGCGATTGAAATTGCTTACAAGGCCATTCGCGAAAATCCCGGCAAAAAGATCTACCTGCTGAGCCAGATGATCCACAACCCGGGGGTGAACGAAGACCTGCAGTCCTACGGCCTCGATTTCATCCAGGATACCCACGGGCAGCAGCTCATTCCCTGGTCAACCATCAAAGCGGAAGACGTGGTGATCATCCCGGCTTTCGGCACGACGCTCGAAACGGAGAAAATCCTGAAAGACATCGGCGTAAGCGTGGAGAATTACAACACCACCTGCCCTTTCGTGGAAAAAGTATGGAACCGCTCCGAAAAACTCGGTAACGAGCAGCATACCATCATCATTCACGGCAAGCACGACCACGAAGAAACGCGGGCCACTTTTTCGCACAGCCGCAAAAATGCTCCTTCCCTGGTGGTAAAAAACATGAAAGAAACGGAAATCCTGTGTGAATTTATCCGCGGCGAACGACCGGAAGCGGAGTTTTACGAGTTTTTCAAAGGCAGGTATTCGCCCGGCTTCGATTTCCAAAAGGATTTCGATAAAATCGGTGTGGTGAACCAAACCACGATGCTCGCCTCGGAAACCCAGGAAATCACCGAAACGATTTACAAGGCGATGGAGCAGCGTTATGGCTCTGAAACCATCAAAGACCACATGGCCGACACGCGGGATACGCTTTGTTACGCCACCAACGACAATCAGTCTGCCACTTATGGTCTGATGGAATCCGGTGCCGACCTGGCTTTCGTGATCGGCGGCTACAACAGCTCCAATACCAGCCATTTGGTGGAGCTGCTCGAAACCAAATTCCCGACCTATTTCATCAAATCGGCGGAAGAGATCAAAAGCAAGGACGAGTTGTTCAGCTTCAACATCCACTCCCGGGAACTGGAGCACAAAACGAACATTTTCCCGGAAAAAGAACCGCTTAAAATTGCGATCACTTCCGGCGCTTCCTGCCCGGATGCCGTTGTCGACCAGGTTTTACAAAAAATCGCGGCGCTTTACGGACTGGAATTCGATCCGGAATAATCTCCCGCGGATTCCACGGATCACATGGATTTTGGAACTTTTGTTTACTTAAAAACGTTGCGGCTTTCGCGTATCTTTGCAGCCTTTGCGTTACCCAATCTGCGTTATACACAAGAAAGTTGGATCGCAGAGAACGCAATGTTTCCGCTGAGAGCGCCAAGAATACTTTGTGTCTTTTGCGTATCCTTTGCAGCCTTTGCATTACCCAATCTGTGTTATACACAAGAAAGTTGGATGGCAGAGAACGCAATGTTTCCGCTGAGAGCGCCAAGAATACTTTGCGGCTTTCGCGTATCCTTTGCAGCCTTTGCGTTACCCAATCTGCGTTATACACAAGAAAGTTGGATCGCAGAGAACGCAATGTTTCCGCTGAGAGCGCCAAGAATACTTTGCGTCTTTTGCGTATCCTTTGCAGCCTTTGCGTTACCCAATCTGCGCCGATCTGCGGGAGAAACGAAACACCATCTTAAATGTCCTGTGTCTTCTATGCGGTTCAAATAATATTGCTACCTTTAGGACGTTAAAATACCATGGAGCACTTTATCAATATTCTGATTGTTGACGACAACCCTACCAACCAGCGCGGTTTAAAAGAAATCCTGAACGGGGGCGGCAACAATGTGCTGCTTGCTAACTCTACCGAAGAAGCCCTGCACAGCCTCAACCAGAAAGAAATCGGGATCCTGGTGGTCAACATCGACAAAAAGGAATTCAAGGGCATTGAATTGCTCACCGAGATCAAAAACAAAGAACAATTCCGCAATGTGTACAAAGTTGTGCTGACAGAACAATCCAGTACCTCGACCCACATCGTGCGCGGACTGAACGAAGGCGCCATCGATTTCCTCACGATGCCTTTCAGCCCCAACCTGGTCAAGGCCAAGATTGAGATTTACAAATCCCTATATTACAAAGACGGGCGCATCCGCCAGCTGTTGACCAACATTTTCCCGGAGAAAGTCCTCGAAGACCTGAACACCAGCGGGAAATTTTCACCGAAACGCATTGAAAACGGGGTGGTGCTCTTCACCGATTTTGTGAACTTTTCCAACAAAGCGAAAGCCATCAACCCGATGAAACTGCTCAAAAAGCTGGAATCTTATTTCACCAAATTCGATGAGATCACCAACCGCTACCGCCTCGAAAAGATCAAAACCATCGGGGATTCCTACATGGCGATCGCCGGCGTAACCGAAACCCTTGCCCATCCGGAGATCCGGGCCTGTCTTGCTGCGCTCGAAATGCGGGACTTCATGCACAACGAACGCGATGTTGCCAAAGCCCTGCGCAAGGATTATTGGGAAATCCGCATCGGGATCCACGCCGGGCCGCTGGTAGCCGGGGTGATCGGCACCAAAAAATTCAGCTTTGACGTTTGGGGCGACACGGTGAATATTGCCGCACGCGCCGAACAATCGGCAGAAAACGACTCCATCCTCATCACGAAATCCATTTCCGGTAAGGTGGAAAACTATTTTGACATTTCCCACCCGAAAGAAGTCGAAATCAAAAAACGCGGCGGCATGATCGAAATGTTCGAGCTCGACCGGCTCAAACTCCCTTATTGCCTGTACGGTGAGGGAAAAATCGCCAACGCCGACCTCCTCCGCAAATGCGAACTTCCAAGCAGTGATTTCGACCACATGCAGAAAGACATCCTCAACCGCCTCAAATCGATGCTGCCGGAAGAATTGGCCTACCATGACATTAACCATACCTGCAATGTCGAAAAGGCGGCGCTCCGCTTTGCCAAGCTCGAAGGACTTTCGTCTTACGAAATGATGCTGCTGCGCACGGCGGTTTACTACCACGATGCCGGTTTCCTGGTACAATATGAAGACAACGAGGATTTTGCCATCAAAATGGCGCAGAACCTGCTCCCGTATTACGGCTACAGCGAAGATGAAATCGAAGTAATCACCGGCATCATTGAAGCAACAAAAAGCCATACGGAGCCACAAAACATCCTGCAAAAAATCATGTGTGATGCCGACCACGATTACCTCGGCCGGGCAGATTATTACCATGTAGCGCGTAAGCTCCGCGAAGAAATGGAAAATTACGATATTACGATGTCCGAACTTGAATGGATCGAATTTCAGCTCAAATTCCTGGAAAATAAGCACGAATATTATACCGACACTGCCAAAAACATCCGCCAGGGCGGTAAAAATGCACGCATCAACGAATTAAATAAAGCACGGGCGGATTTGATGAAAGGAAATAAGAATTAATAACGCTATGTGTCTTTTTCCTAAGTAACTAAAAAAGGATTACCTTTGCGATTTTTGCGTGAACTTCTAATCCTTTGCGTCCGGCTATTACCTCAAAGATCACGTACGCATCTGCAGGTTGATCAGGCCCGCATAAATCCCGTCTTCGAGCGCGATCAGCTCGTCGTGTTTCCCTTCTTCGGCCACTTTCCCCTGGTCAATTACAAAAATCCGGTCGGCATGGCGGATGGTCGACAAGCGGTGCGCAATTACAAAAGAAGTACGGCCTTTCATCAGGTGTTCCAGCGCATCCTGCACCAGTTTTTCACTTTCCGAATCCAGGGCGGAAGTCGCTTCATCGAGGATCAAAATCGTCGGGTTTTTCAGCAGGGCGCGGGCAATGGCAATCCGTTGCTTCTGTCCGCCCGAAAGCTGGATTCCCCGGTCGCCGACCTGCGTTTCAAAGCCTTCCGGGAAAGAGCTGATAAAATCATAGGCATTTGCCTGGCGGGCTGCTTCTTCAATTTCTTCCGGGCTGGCCTCCGGCTTTCCGTAAGCGATATTCTCCCGGATACTCCCCCCGAAAAGGATCACTTCCTGCGGCACGAGCGCCATGTGGGAACGCAGGTATTCAATATCAATATTACGGATATCCTCGCCATTGAACAAGATTTCGCCCGAAGTCGTTTCGAAATAACGCAGCAAAAGTGAAGCAATCGTAGATTTTCCGGCGCCGGACGAGCCCACGAGCGCAATTGTTTCATTCGGCTGGGCCTCGAGGTCAATTCCCTCAAGCACCGGCATATCCGGCCGCTGCGGGTAATGGAAGCGCACATTTTTAAAGGTGACCTTTCCACTGATTCCGGGGCGGCTTTTGCCTGTCATGATCTCTTTTTCACTTTCCGTCTGGATAATGTCCATCAGGTTTTCCGTCGAGCCGATCGCCTTCTGGATACTGGCATACAATTCCGGCAGCGATCCCACCGAAGCGCCCATCATGATCGTATAGAAAATAAAGGTGTAAAAATCCTTGCTGCTCATTTCCGGTTTCGGGCCCTGGGTGAGAAGCATGCCCTGCCAGATAATGAACACAATCGCACCGAAAAGACAGAAAATGATAAACGAAGCAAAAACCCCGCGCCACAAGCCGCTTTTCACGTTCAGCTTACGGATTTCTTCTGCGGTTTTTGTATACCGACGAATGGAAAAAAGCTCATTGGTAAAGGCTTTTACGTTCGAAATCCCGGTCAGGCTTTCCTCCACGATCACATTGGATTTCGCCGTTTCGTCCTGGGCAATTTTAGCCAGCTTCCGGATGTATTTCCCGAACACAACGGCAACGATCGCCATAACCGGCACCGTTCCGAGCATAATCAGCGACAGCTTCCAGGAAATCAGCATCAGGAAAACAATCCCGCCGACGATCATCACCACCTGCCGAAAAAACTCGGCAATGGTCGTGCGCAGCGTTTCCTGTACCTGCACAATATCCGACGCCAGGCGCGAAGTCAGCTCTCCCACCTTGTTCCGGTTGAAAAAGTCCATCGGCATGTACACCAGGCGTGAAAAAGCGTCCCGGCGGATGTCCCGCAAAGCATTTTCGGTTACATTCGTAAAAATAATCACCCGGAAAAAGGAAAAAACGGCCTGCGCCGCGAACAGCAGGAATAAAGCCAGAGCCACCTGGTTGATGTTTTCCATCGAAATCATGCTGATGGCATCCTGCGTGCTATTCACCGAATTGGCTCCCAGCAGCTGCCCCATCATTAGCGGAAACACCAGCCCCACGCTGGTCGAAAGCACCAGGAAAATCCAGCCGATGGAAAAAGGAAAAGCATATGGGCGCAGGTACCGAAAAATTCCTTTTGCTTTCCGGATTCCTTCTTTGGTGAGCTTTACTTTTTGTTTCTTTTCTTTTTTCGGACGGAGCATTGCAGCGTATGTATTATATTTGCGCCTGCAAAAATACGGAATATAATTACGTGAAAAATTCCGGCCATCGCTTTAAAAAATTAATTTTTACGCAATCGCTTGTTTTTCCGGAATTTTTATCTATCTTTGCAATCCGAATTTCGAAAAAACGCAATTAAAAGAATAAATAGTCATGAAAAGAACGTTTCAACCCTCTGTTAGAAAAAGAAAAAACAAACATGGTTTCCGCAGTCGTATGGCAACAAAAAACGGCCGTAAGGTATTAGCTGCACGTCGTCGCAAAGGCAGAAAAAAATTAACCGTTTCTGACGAAGCGAACCACAAGCGTTAATTTTTTAAGGACTTTAACATATTGGGGCTGTTTCTTCGGAACAGCCCTTTTTTATTTTGTTAAAAATTCTTAATTGCACAACATTATGCGGATTATAATGTTTACATTTATAATCATTCTAAATAATAACGAAAAATTGACAGATTTATGGGACGTCCAGCAACAAAACCAGCAGGCGCCGTTTTCGTGCGCAGAGACACACGGGAACAAATGTTAGTGGCTGCCGAAGAATACAAACGCACCAAACAGGTAAACGTTTTAGGTGAAATTAAAAACGATAAGTGGTTGGATTAAAAAACCTTTACAACACCAACAAAACTGGCCCCGAAAGCTGTTGAGAAATAATTCCGGCCGGCAATTCCAGATTGAAATAAAATTCCTAATTTTACACTCGACTTTAGTGTTGAGGTAGATGAGATATAAACGTATATTGCTTAAATTAAGCGGCGAGTCCCTGATGGGCGACAAGCAGTTCGGGATTGACAACAACAGGCTCAATTCCTACGCAAAACAAATCAAAGAAGTATGTGATGCAGGCGTGGAAGTAGCGATCGTTATCGGCGGTGGCAATATTTTCCGTGGTGTGCAGGCAGAAGAAGGCGGCATGGACCGTACCCATGGCGATTACATGGGTATGCTGGCCACTATGATCAACAGCATGGCCCTCCAGGCTGCCCTGGAATCCATTGGCGTGATCACCCGCCTGCAATCGGCCATCGAAATGAAAGAAATTTCCGAGCCTTTTGTGCGCAGAAGAGCTGTAAGACACCTCGAAAAAGGCCGCGTCGTGATTTTTGGCGCCGGTACCGGTAACCCTTATTTCACCACCGATTCTGCCGCTTCCCTGCGTGCCATCGAAATCAATGCCGACGTGATCCTGAAAGGAACGCGCGTAGACGGAATTTATACCGCCGACCCGCTCAAGGATCCTTCCGCTGTGAAATACGATTCCATTTCCTTCGACGATGCCTATGGAAAAGGCCTGAAGATTATGGACATGACCGCGTTTACCCTGTGCAACGAAAATAACCTCCCGATCATCGTATTCGACATGGACACTCCGGGTAACCTCAAAAAATTGCTCAACGGTGAAAAGGTAGGAACCATTGTTACCAACGAAACTGTGATTTAACCCACTAAGAAAAAGACTTATGACAGAAGAACTCCAACTGATATACGACGAATTCAAGAGCTCCAACGGGAAGTCCCTGAGCCACCTCGAAAACGAACTCCAGAGAGTACGTGCAGGCAAAGCAACCCCCTCCATGCTTCAGGGGGTGATGGTGGAATATTACGGAACACCAACCCCGATTGCGCAGGTAGCCAATATCGGAACCATCGATGCGCGCACCATTACCGTACAACCCTGGGAAAAAAACGTGCTCAACGATATTGCCAAAGGCATCATCAACTCCAACCTCGGCTTTGCCCCGCAGAACAACGGCGAAATGCTGATCATTTCCGTTCCGCCGCTGACTGAAGAGCGCCGCCGCGAGCTGGTGAAAAAAGCCAAAGCGGAAGGCGAACATGCCAAAGTCGGGATCCGGAACAACCGGAAAGATGCCCTGGACATGGTCAAAATGCTCAAGGCTGACGGTCTGTCCGAAGATATGATGAAAGACAGCGAAAACGAAATTCAAAACATCACCAACAATTACATCAAAAAAGTTGACGACCTGGTAGACGCCAAAGAGAAGGACATCATGACCATCTGATTCACCGTTGTTTTATGCCCTACCAGCTACATGAGCTCCCGCTGCAAAACGGCAGCATTCACCTGTTGGAATACAGCGAAAGTTTCCGCGCGGAAGACTTCCTGCATACGCTTACCGAAAGCGAGAAGGAGCGCTATTTTGCCTTTAAGCACGAAAAACGCCGCCAGGAGTTCGTAGCTACGCGTTTCCTGCGTCACCAACTCTACGGCTACGAAGAAATCAAGTACCGCGATCACGGGGCGCCTTACCTCGAAAATGCCGGTTTTATTTCCATCAGCCATGCGCGCAACCTCGTCGGGATCGCCACCAACCCCGCTTATGCCATTGGCTTTGACATGGAAGAGATCCATACGAAAATCCTGCGTCTGACACATAAGTTTCTGAATGGCGACGAATTACAAATTTTTGACAAAGAGGACTGCGAGCAAATGATCACCTGCTGGTCCTACAAGGAAACTTTATACAAGCTTGCCGGACGCAAACTGATCGACTTTAAAAAAGATTTATTACTTTTAGAAAAACGGGATACCGGCTGCCGGGCCAAAATCATTAACCCGGACGAAGTGGTAAATGCCGAATTGCAGGCCCTCCGTTTTAAAGAATACATCATTACCATCAAT
The DNA here is from genome assembly GCA_966250255.1 of uncultured Flavobacteriales bacterium. Taxonomy (GTDB): domain Bacteria; phylum Bacteroidota; class Bacteroidia; order Flavobacteriales_D; family Crocinitomicaceae; genus M2408. Next base: position 9,977 of record CBINGV010000062.1, read on the forward strand.
GCAGAGGAAGTAAGCTATGTCCCGAATTGATTTATTGAACCAATTTTCAGCGCATTTTGGTCAGGTTGCCGTACTGATCGACCCGGAAAAAACAAACCGGGAGGAACAACTGCTCCCTTTGGTCCAAAAAGCCGAATTTGCGGGCATTTCTTACTTTTTTGTAGGCGGAAGTACCGTTTCCCGCAAAGACATCGAAAATACCATCTCCCTGCTTAAAAAATTAACGCATATTCCCGTGGTCATTTTCCCGGGAGGAAACCACCAGCTTTCAGCCGAAGCCGACGGGATCCTTTACCTGAGCCTCGTTTCAGGCCGCAACCCGGATTTCCTGATCACCCATCACGTGAACAGCGCTCTCGAGGTTTTCCAGCTTGGGATTGAAATCATACCAACGGGTTACATTCTCGTGGATGGCGGCACCAAAAGCTCTGTGGCTTATGTGAGTCAAACCACCCCGATCCCGCGCGAACAGAAAAGCATTGCCGTCAGCACAGCACTTGCCGCCATTCTCCAGGGAAAAAAGGTCATTTATTTTGATGCCGGGAGTGGCGCAAAAGAATCCGTACCGGCAGAATTCATTTCCGAATTACGCAAATACACCCAGGTGCCGGTAATCGTGGGCGGGGGAATCCGCGATATTGAAAGCATTAAAAACTACCGCGAAAGCCGGGTGAATGTGCTTGTTATTGGGAATAAACTTGAAGAGGATTTGGATTTTTTGCTGGACATTCAGGCTTATCTCAAAAACTCCTGATTTTTTTCTATTTGTAGTTTGTTCTTTCTTTTTCCGCAAAAGAAAGAACCAAAGAAAACTCGTCGCTGTATGTTGTTTCAATACATTCCTCTCCTGAAATCCGACCATTTCGGTGATCTCTGCCGAGCTACCTCATGGAGCCCGGATTTCAGTTCGATCCATTTTTTCACAACATAAGGCGACCGATTTTCATTCATAAAAAAAGGCTGTTTTGGCATGGTTTTCATCAAAAACACACGCCAAAACAGCCTTAACTTATTTTAAAAATGCTTAGATTTCTGCAGAAGAACAAGGAAAAGCACGATCTACTTTCTTGAAGAGTCCCTGCAACACTTTGCCCGGACCGACTTCAATTACCTCTGATGCTCCGTCAGCGATCATCTGGTTCATGATCTGGGTCCATTTCACCGGTGCAGTTAACTGTGCTACCAGGTTCTTTTTGATCTCTTCCGGGTCGGAAACCGCTTTGGCATTTACATTCTGGTAAACCGGGCAGATCGGTGTTGAAAATTCAGTCGCTTCGATTGCAGCCGCCAGCTCTTCGCGGGCCGGTTCCATCAGCGGAGAATGGAAAGCGCCGCCCACCTGGAGAATCATGGCTCTTTTTGCTCCGGCCTCGGTCAAGCGATTACACGCCTCTTCCACCGCCGGAACCGCGCCGGAGATCACCAATTGCCCCGGGCAATTGAAATTGGCTGCCACAACAATGCCGTCCACTTCGGAGCACACCTGCTCCACCACCTCATCCTCCAGGCCAAGAATGGCCGCCATGGTAGACGGTACTGCCTCACAGGCTTTCTGCATCGCCAGGGCTCTTTTGTAAACCAATTTGAGCCCGTCTTCAAACCGCAGGGTTTTATTCGCCACGAGCGCAGAAATTTCACCCAAAGAGTGACCTGCCACCATATCCGGCTGAAAGGCATCACCCAGGCAAGCTGCCAGAATGGTAGAATGCAAAAAGATCGCCGGTTGGGTCACTTTCGTTTGTTTCAATTCTTCGTCTGTTCCTTCGAACATCGTTTTCTGAATATCAAAACCGAGGATCTCGTTCGCTTTGGCAAACATCGTTTTTGCTGTTTCTGACTTATCGTAGAGGTCTTTTCCCATTCCGGAAAACTGGGCTCCCTGGCCCGGGAATACGTATGCTTTCATGTATTATTTTTCTGCAAAAATAACAATTTGTGCCATAAAAAAAAGCCATCCGCCCGAAGACGAATGACTTTTTATGTCTTTTAACCAAGTCGGCCCGAAGGCTGAATCTTAGTTATTGATTACCAATTTCTTAGTAGCAATTCCTTTTTCAGTTTCGAAGTTCACTACATATACACCGTTAGCGAAAGACTTCGTGTTTACTGAAATAGCGTTTTTACCAGCTTTGCTTCCAAGGTCAGCGCTGTAAACCACTTTACCGGACAAATCTCTTACGGAAACAGAAACAGCAGTTTCGTTTTCGAGGTCGAAAGAAATCGCGATTTTGTCAGTTGCAGGGTTTGGATGGATAGAAAGAGCGTTCAAGCCTTCCAATTCATTCAATGCAGCGTTGTTTACTGTCAAGCAGTTAGAAGTTTCAGAACATCCGTTTTTAGTGATAGTAACAGCGTAAGAACCGTTCACTGTAGGGATGAAAGAAGAAGCTGTTGCACCAGCGATAGGAGCATTACCGTTGTTACAGTCAACCCACTGGTAAGTACCAGTTTCAGTTGTGGACAGGTCACCCAATCCGGAAGCAGTAGCAACAGCGTTGATAGTCGTTTGAGTTACAGTGATTTCGTTAGAAGTCAAACCGTTTACAGTTACAGAGTAGTCACCTGCAGCAGATACAGTGATCGACTGAGTTGTTTCACCGTTAGACCATACGTTACCGGCAGTAGCGTCAGAAGTCAAAGTCAAAGAACCACCTTCACACAAGTTGTTTGTTGTGCTGGAAGAAGTAACAACCGGAGCAATACCCATGTTCAAACGTACCATTGGAGTAGAAGTTACATAGTACCAAGTCTGGTCTGTTTGGTCAAAGTAGAAAGAAGTTTGCTCTTCAGACTCACCTGCAGTACCAACAACGAGGTCATCAGTAGTACCACCGTCACCGAAAGAACCAACTACGATCACATAAGAAGAGTCAGCGATCAGGTCAACAGAGTTTTGCAGTGTCAGGGTAACTTCAGTACCGAGTTCTTCAGCAGTCAAAGTGTGGAGGTCAGACTCAGCATAGTAGTTGAATCCGCTACCGTATACACGGGCGTAAACTTGTGCGCCAACGTTAGCTGTTGCAGCAGGCACGAAAGTAACACTGTTTGTTTGGGAGTTCGCGAAGATATCGAATACGTTACCTACTTCGAAACCGTTACCCTGGTTGTAGCTACCACCGTCCATAGTACCGAGGTCACGAGCGTAAACGCTGTTTGTTACTTCGATATCCTGGGAACCTGTGTTGTTGGAAGGATCGATGTCCGTTGCAGAAGACGTTACACCGAAAGTCAATGTCGTTGTACCAACTACACCCGGCAAAGTCAATTGCGTTTGAGTTTCGAGTGTATCGGAAGTTTGAGCAGCCAATGGAGTAACCGCACTAACACCGTTGAAAGAACCTCCGGTTACACCGAAAACGATGTCGTTCTGGTCGGAGCTACCGATGTTGGAAACCAAACCACCGAAGTAGATCGGCTGAATCTGGGAAACAGGGATCATGGTGTAAGGCAAACGAGCGCCCCAATATCCTGTAGTACCCCAGTAAACACCTGTCAATTCGAGGTCGAAAGGATCTACGTCACGGAAAGCGATATCATCCACCATCCAAGCGTAAGCACAACCACCCAAAGTACCTGTTACCCCAGCTTCACTGTAGAAGTAGAAACGGATTCTAACGTCAGACTGGTTAGCAGCTACGGAGGAAATGTTTACAGAAGTTAATTCCGGGTTAGCAGTTGAAGAGTTGTCCGCCAAATCAGCGTTTACTTCAAACTGGGTCCAGGTAGTACCGCCGTCAACACTTACTTCGAGGAAAGTCTGGTCCTGGAAAGAACGGAAATGCTGTTCGAAATCAACCGCTACAGTTGAATGTGCAGAACAGTCAACACCTGCGTTCAGGGCAACCCAAGCTCTTTGGTTACCGCTGCACAGCAAGTCAGAGTCAAACAGTGCGAAACCGTTTGCTGCAGAAGTAGAAGCAATTCCATCAATCGCGAAAGAACCGGAAGGAACACCTGTACCGATTACCCAGTTGTCAGTTGTTGCATCGTTTGTACCGATTGTCCAGTCGCCTGCGTTGGAAAAGTCATTGGTGTAAAATGTAGCTTTATCTCTGTTAGGAGTACCTTTGGAAGGCGCATAAAACTCATTCGTCTTTTTGGAAAACTTAGGATTAGCTAAGTTGAGATTCTGATTAACCTGGGCAATAGCAGCTACACCCAAGCAAACAGAAAATACACTAAGAGTAAATTTTTTCATAATTAAATTAAATTTTTTGCTGTGTAAAATTATAAAAAATTTAACACAAACAAGGTTTGCAATTAAAAAAACGTTTAATTTTCGTTTTGGTTGGTCAATTGCCAAAAAAAGTTTGAATTATTTCAAATTCAAGCTCATTCTGTTCTAAATGTCCCATGTGTCCGGCAGGCGTAAATACCACCTCTACACCGGCGCTATCTTCCTCAATCCGTTTTTTAGGCACAATGTGATCATTTTCACCCTGGACAAACAACAACTTGTTTCCCAGTGTTTTAACATAATCCTCATGGGATGGCCGGTCACGCATCAGGGCAGAATAAAGCGCGATGATTTCCGCATCCATCTTCCCGGCTTCCCGGCGCAGCTCAGTAACAAAAGCCTGCTTACGAAAAGACGGAAGGAAAAGATTAGGAACCGCTTCATTCAGAAACAGGGTTTTGTTTTTGCGCACCACTTCGATTACGCGGTTGCGGTCGGATTTCTTTTGCGCATCGTCTTCCCTGAAATTGGAATGAAACAGCATCAGCTTACTTTCCGGGCCGGCCAGCTTATGCAGCTCCAGGGCCACATAACCTCCGAGCGAATGCCCGATCACATCAAAAGCCCCGATTCCTTTCTCCTTCAAAAAGGCATGGATTTCCGAAGCAATTTCGCCCAGGCTCTTATACTCCTTATTTAAAGGAGAGTTTCCATGACCCGGCAAATCGACCAAAACG
>CBINGV010000063.1:0-14841 GCA_966250255.1 uncultured Flavobacteriales bacterium
AGGCAGATCGACTGGAGTGATTATGTGCTGACGAAAAACACGCGCCTCAGGGATACTGCTTTTGCTTACCTGGCCTTCGGTTGGGGCGACAAGGGCTTTTATATGGATACGCCAAGCTGGGGCGAGCTGAAAACCTCTACGGCCTTTAACGCGGCTTTCGGTTTGAGCACGACGGCCATTCATACGACCTATTACAAGGAAATGCAGGAAAACCCGGAAAATTGCATCCGTTTGCAGCTGAGCGAAAAACAGTACAAACGCCTGGTGCGTTATATTCTTTCTTCCTTTCAAATTACCAAAAAAGGAGGCCTGCGCTTCATCCCGACGGATGCGGTGTATGGCGATAACGATAGCTTTTACGAAGCGCATGGAACGTACAGCCTGTTTCAAACCTGCAACTCCTGGGCAAATGGCGCCCTGAAAAGCTGCGGGCAGAAAGCGGCGCTCTGGACGGCTTTCCAGGGAGGAATTTTTTGCCATTACCGGCAATAACTGGATTAAATAACGTACTTTTGCCGCCAGAGAAGAAAAGTACCCGTGAAGCACAAATCCCACGATCTGGATGCCGATTTCTTAATTGAAGTCATACACAATTTTGTGCGTTTCACTGCTTCGGCCGTTACCCCACAGGAAGTGTTCTGGGCCATTACCAAAAATTTTATGCAAACCCTGCAGATCGAAGACTGTGTGGTTTACGAATCCCTGCCACGTCAGCGGAAAATTATCCAGCGTGCGGCCCATGGGGCGAAAAATCCCAATGGTGAGGTGATCAACAACCTGCTCGAGCTGGATTTCGGGGTCGGGATTGCGGGTTGGGTGGCCGAACACCAGCAAACCGTTTGCACCGGGGATGTGACCAAAGACCCGCGCTACATTGTGGATGACGAACCGCGGCTTTCGGAGCTCAGTGTTCCGATCCAGTTCAACGGCGAGCTTTTCGGGGTGATTGATTCCGAAAATTCCGAAGCAAATTATTATACTCCCCAGCATGTGTACCTTTTTGAGCTGATCGCCGACCTGGCTGCGAACCTCCTGGTGCGGATCCGGCAAAAAGAAGAGTTGGAGTTGCTGAAGCAGGAACTCGAAACGCTGCTCAATGAAAAAAGACAAGCGCTTGAGGCCGCGATCGAAACAGTTTCCGACCAGTCGAGCGAGCTGAAAATCCAGGAAGAAAAACGCGAAATCCTCATCAAGGAAGTGCACCACCGGGTAAATAACAACCTGCAGATCCTGAACAGCATCATCCGGATTTACCTGGCCGAAACCGAGCACGTAACGGTTGATACGCTGAAGGAAATCCAGCAAAAAATCCAGACCTTATCGGCCATTCACCTGATCCTGCTCAAATCGGTGGAGAACAATAAAACGGGCGTCAAGGATTTCCTCTACGACCTGATCGCTTCCATCCGCTACACGAACAGCTCCAACTACCTGGTGCTCAATGCCGATTCGGCGCTCGAGTCGCTTCCGATCAACACCCTCATTCCCCTGGGCCTCCTGATCAATGAGCTGGTGAGCTCCGCGGTCAGCATGCACTGGAAAAAGGGAGAAGCAGCCGGTTTACACATCCGGCTGGAAGAAGAAAATGACCGGATCCTGATGGAGCTGAGCACCGATAAACAGCTGGAAGCTCAGAAAACAAAGTTTCCCGGAGGGGTGAACGAAATCCTGGTGGAAGCCCTCGTTCATCAGCTGGAGGGGGACAAATTGGCTGTGAGCGGCCCGCATATCATCCGGAAAATCATTTTCAACCGGGTGGATTAAAAATAAAGTTCTGTTGCTTATCTTTGAAACCGATTCGGAATAAAAGTCATTTAACCTTTTGATTACCAGTTATGGAGTTTAAAAACACCTTGGATTTTGCCCGGGAGCTTGATGCACAGGACAGCCTGTCACACTTCCGCGAGCGCTTTTTCATGCCGACATTTTTAGGGAAAGATGTTAGATATTTCACAGGCAATTCCCTGGGCCTGCAGGCCAAAACGACGGCTTCGTATGTGCAGCAGGAACTCGACGACTGGGCAAAATATGGGGTGGAAGGGCATTTTCATGCAAAGCGTCCCTGGTATTCATACCACGAAAACCTGACAGAAAAAGTGGCGAAAATTGTGGGTGCGAAGCCGAAAGAAGTGGTGGTGACCCATTCGCTGACCACGAACCTGCATTTGCTGATGGTATCGTTTTACCGGCCGCAAGGGAAACGCACGAAAATCCTCTGTGAAGCGAAAGCTTTTCCGAGTGATCAGTATGCACTGGAATCGCAGGTTAAATTCCATGGCCTCGAGCTGCACGACAACCTGGTGGAAGTTTCCCCGAGAACAGGTGAGCACACCATTCGGGAAGAAGACATCCTGGCAAAAATTGCAGAATTGGGCAATGAGCTCGCGTTGGTGATGATCGGAGGGGTAAACTATTATTCCGGTCAATTGTTCGATATCGAGAAAATCACGAAAGCTGCCCACGCCGTTGGTGCTTTGGCGGGTTGGGACCTGGCGCATGCTGCCGGTAACGTAATCCTGAAACTGCACGACTGGCAGGTGGATTTTGCGGCCTGGTGCTCTTACAAATACCTGAATTCTTCCCCGGGAGGCGTTTCCGGGATGTTTGTACACGAAAAACACGCCAATAACAAAGAGCTTCCGCGCTTTGCCGGCTGGTGGGGCCATGATAAATCGACCCGTTTCCAGATGCAGCCGGGCTTTCAGCCGATGGAAGGCGCAGAAGGCTGGCAGCTGAGCAATGCGCCGGTGATGGGGATGGCGGTGCACCTCGCTTCATTGGATGTATTTGACGAAGCAGGCATGGGACCGCTCCGCGCCAAAAGCGATTTGCTGACGGCTTACCTGGAATTCATCATTGATTGGGTTTCTGAAAAAAACAAGACCAACTGTACGCTGGAAATCATCACTCCGCGCGATTTAAAACAGCGTGGCGCCCAATTGTCGATGCTGATCCACGGCGGCGGAAAACCCATTTTCGATTTGCTTTCCGAAAAAGGCGTGATCGCCGACTGGCGCGAGCCGAATGTGATCCGCCTGGCGCCGGTACCGCTTTACAATTCCTTCGAAGATGTGTACTATTTCGGAAAACACCTGGACGAGGCCATCGGGGAGTTTTACGGGGAATAATTTACTTGACTTCCTTGTCCGCTTGTTGTTGAAATCCATACTTTTTACGTAGGAATTCAGGGAAATGGCTGTTTTTTTAAGACGTTTTTGATTCATCCAGCTCGTTGTCGCGGAAAGCCGAAGGGATCAGGTCCGGGATGATTTTCAGCACCAAAGGCAGCAGGATGGCACCGCCCGGCAGCATAAAAATAGCCAGCGCAGGCATGCTTTTTACAATGTCGAGGAATTGGGTTTTGACCTTTTCTTTTTCTTCCTTACTCAGCTCGTGGCGCGTGGATTTTTTGATCAGCTGGACCAGTTCCTTGCTTTGCTGCAACTCTTTGGCGAGCTTATCCTTGTTTCGTCCCAGGATATTAATCCAGCGTTTGGACACATTGCCGTAGAGCTTTTCCACGGAATTGCTGTTCGAAAGAAAGGAAATCTCCTCATTGTGCTTGATCACGAAATTTTCCACCATCACGAGTGTTTCGTTCAGCGCATCGTCGGAAATATTGAGGTAATCGCAGAAAAAGCGCAGGTAGTTTTTTTCTTCGGGGTGGGCATCGTCGTGGGTCGCAAAAATGGTCAGCACCGAAATATCGAGCAAAAAGCGCCGGAAGAGCTCATTTTTGAGACTTTCCTTCGAAATTATTGCCAGGGGGATGTCTGCGTGAAATAAGCTTTCGATTTCTTCCTTCTTTTTTTCGTGGATTTTAGCTGAAGCCAGGAAGACTTCAAAGAGCCGCTTTTCTTTGAGCTCCACCTTTCCGTCGGCATGGGCCGCCAGGATCAGGGCGTAAAGCGCATTTTCGGCATAGCTGTCGTAGTTCGAAAGCTCAAGGCTCCGCTTGGTGCGCAGGAATTCATCGTACAAAATCACGTCGAGGTACACAAAGGTATTACTCAGGTAATTTAGCCAGATGGCGTTTTCGAGTAAATTTTTGCGAACTTCTGTTCGTTTTTCGAGCAATTTTTCGAGCTTTTCGTCCGGCGATTCCTTCAGGTAAAAGGTCAGCATGCGCGAAAGCGAATACACGCTGTGGTTTTCGTAAAAATCGAGGAGGGAATGCACAAAATCATCGGGTTTTTCCTGGATGATCCCGCCATTGGAAATGTACACGTACAGGTGACATTCGAACAAGAGGAAGGTCAGCTGCTCATCGATGGTCCATTTCGTTTCCCTCGAATGATAATCCTTGGCGAAAATGAAATCCGAAGGATAGCCGAAAACGATGCCGGTTTGCGAAAAAATCAGGTGTTTCAGATGCTGTTTGTCGGAAGGGAACAAAGGGATTTCCAGGGTGATCTCCTTACGGTGCACCAATTCAAAGTATTTTTTGATCCAGCCTTTTGATCCCGGCAATAGCATAGCCTCAAATGTAGTGATAATACGCGGATTTCACGGGGATTTTTTATTTTTCGTATTTTTGTAAAAAATTTCCCTTGAAAAACAGCAAAGTCAATATCCGTAACCTGAGCCTGGAGCAAATCCGGGAGGCCTTTACCGGCTTCGGGGAAAAGCCCTTTCGGGCCAAACAGGTGTTCGAATGGCTGTGGAAGAAAAATGCTTCTTCCTTTGCGGAAATGACGAATCTGGGCAAGGAATTGCGCGAAAAGCTCGAAACGGAATTTTTCATTGATAAAATCAAGCTGGACGATGAACAGGTGAGCTCCGACCGCACGATCAAATGCGCCTTTGAAGTGGAGCCGGGCAAAATTGTGGAAGGTGTGCTGATCCCAACGACATCGCGTACCACAGCCTGTATTTCTTCCCAGGTAGGCTGCAGCCTCTCCTGTAAATTTTGTGCCACGGGCCGCCTCAAATTGCTGCGGAACCTCACGGCCGGCGAAATTGTCGACCAGGTGGTTTACCTTAAAAACGAAGCCGAAAGCCGCTACGGCCAGCAGCTGACGAACATCGTCTACATGGGCATGGGCGAGCCTTTGCTGAATTATGCCAACGTGCTCCGTTCCACCGAAATGCTTTGCTCCGAAGAAGGCCTGGGGATTTCCCCGCGCCGAATCACCGTTTCAACAGCCGGGATCGCTAAAATGATCAAAAAGCTGGGTGATGACCAGGTGAAATTCAACCTGGCGCTTTCGCTGCATGCAGCCAACGATGAAAAGCGCGATAAGATCATGGAGATCAACGAGAGCAATAACCTCGAATCGCTGCAGGAAGCTTTGGTGTATTTCCACGAAAAAACCGGTTCGCGCGTGACCTTCGAATACATCATTTTCAGGGATTTCAACGATTCGCTCCAGGATGCCCGCGAGCTGGCCGAATTCAGCAAGTGTGTGCCCTGCAAGATCAACATCATCGAATACAATCCGATCGACGACGGTGAATTCCAACAGGCTGATCCTGCCAAAGTAAATGCGTTTGCCCAATTCCTGGAAGACCGCAACATGATCGTGAATGTGCGCCGCAGCCGCGGAAAAGACATCGATGCCGCCTGTGGTCAGCTGGCCAATAAAAACAAGGCCATCGCACCCGAATCCCGCGTTTTGAAAAAGGTATAAACTACGCATAGGGGGAACGCAAAGTAGCCGAGTAGTATTGCCAGTTATGGGCTAGGTAATTACTTTGCATCCTTCCTTTGCGCCCTCTGCGTGACCTTCCTAAACGTTGCGTTCCCCAAAGATCTGCGTTATAAATCCCCGAAATCCGCGGGAAAGACAATTTTGATTAAATTTAACGCGACTAAATGCTAAAACATGGGTTTTTTATCCAATTTATTTTCTTCCAAACAAAGCAAGGAGCCGTTTGATTTCAGCCTGATCGGCGCCGACATGCACAGCCACCTTTTACCGGGGATTGATGACGGGGCCAAGAGCATCGACCAGAGCATCGGCATGATTTATAAATTTCATGAAATGGGCTACCGCAAGCTGATCATGACGCCCCACATCATGGAAGATTTTTACAAGAATACGCCCGAAATTATCAACGAACGCCTCGCTTTTGTGAAAGAAGAGGTCAAAAAATACGGGATTGATATCGAACTGGAAGCTGCAGCCGAGTATTATTTCGATGAAACGCTGGTACAGAAAATCAAAAATAAGGAAGTGCTGACTTTTGGTGACAGGTATGTACTTTTTGAATATGCTTTCGGGCAGGAACCACAGCAAATCAGTTCCCTGCTGTTCGAATTCAAAGTGAACGGTTACAAGCCCATCCTGGCGCACTACGAGCGTTACCCGTATTACCACAACAACCCCGAGAAAATCCGCGAATACCGCGAGAACGGGATCCTGATCCAGATGAACCTGCTGTCACTGACCGGCCACTACGGCCCGCCGGTTGAAAAAATGGCAAAATACCTGGTAGACAATGCATTGATTGATTTCGTGGGGAGCGACTGCCACCGGATCGAGCACCTGCAAATCCTCGAAAATCACGCTAAAAACCCGTATTTCCATAAATTGAAAGATTTAAAGCTGTTAAACTCCTCCTTATTCGGATAATTTATTACATTTGGTTAAACTTTTCAAAAAAGATCTATGGAACTACTCATGAATTATGCTTTCCTGCTTCTGGGGCTTGCCTTTTTTAGCATTTACCTGAACAAAAGCAATAAATACCTGGATTTTCTGACTTTTCTCTACATCGGCTTAGGCCTGACGTTTTTTATCGGCGGTTTTGAAAACAAAGAGCAGGGCACTCAACTGGTCAGTTTCCTGATCCTTTTCCTGGCGATCCACTTTGTCGTGAGCTATTTCGTCAAAAGTTCCTGGATTAAATATTTTGGGATTGTCAGCGTAGCCGGCTTTTTCTTTTTCATGGGAAAAACGATCAATTTCCAGGAATACCCATTGGTTTTTGACTTTAAAAATATGCTGATCCTCCCTGTGACGGCAGCGATTTTTCCTTTTTTGGTGGAACTCAAGGCCAAATTGCTGGCGAAGTTCTTCCCGGAGCTGGAGCTTGAAAACGGCATTTACCACATCGCAACCGGTATCCTGATCCTGATCTCCCTCTTTTTCGGCAGTACCTTCGGCCTTGTGCTGAGCGGCGTGACCCTGTACGGCGTGGAAATTTACCTGAACCGCAACAAGGAACACAAAAATTACCATTCGGTGCTGGTATTCTCGCTTGCTTTGCTGGCCTTCCTCGTGGAGAAATCCGGTACTTAAACTGATACTTTGCTCCAATCCAGCACACTCCTGGGCTTGCTGGTCGGGACCGGTATCGGGGTTTTGTTTTCCAAGGCTTTCCAGATTGCACATACGAAATACCTGGCAAAAGCCACGATCATGGTTTTATCGCTGCTTTGCGTGTTCCTGGTGGTTTACATCGAACTGTTCAAAGAACACCTCGGTGGTGTGTCCGGTTTTGCGGGCTTGTTGGTGGGCTTCCTGCTCGTTTCCAAAGCGCGCAATGAATTGCTGAACCTGAGTTTCCTGGCTTTTTCCTTCGGGATTTTTATCCTGGCGCTGCCGAAACTGCAACCCGCACAGGGAGATGAGGCCAAAAACTCCAAATTTGATAAAATTGCGGGCAAAACCGGCGAAGAGGAAGGCCCGAAAGGCAAAGACATCAGCGAAATTACCGGCGACTGGAAAATCAACGGCAAAGCCTCCAAAATTGATTTTGAGCTGGGTCCGAAAGACACACGCACCAAAGGCACATTCAAAACGGTGGAAGGTGAGGTTTCGATCCTTGATGACGTGGAAAAATCCTTCATTAAGGCTAACGTTCCCATGAGCGGCTTTTCGACCTTTAACGCATACCGCGACGACGGCCTCATGGGTGAAGATTATTTCGCGGCGGACAAATTCCCGGTATTGACCTTTAAATCCGCAAACTGGAGCGAGGCGGACGGCCTTTACCTCGTGGAAGGCGAATTCACCATGAAAGGCGTGAAGAAAAAAGTGGAGCTCGAAATGATCTTCCTGGAAAAAGGCAAAGACGAGCAGGGCGAATATGCTTTGCTGAGCGGAAAATCTTCACTCGACCGCACAAAATTCAATATGGAATCCGATCCGAAAATCGGCGATATCGTTGATTTTACTTTTGAGCTCGAATTACGCAAATAAAACCGCAGCGCTTTTTGCCGTTCTCCTGTCCCTGTGTTTTTCCTTCCGGGCAGGGGCACAGCATTTTTTCGAAAACGATTCTGTCTTCAATAAAAAACGGGTGATCGGCGTAACAGCGATGAACACGACGATTGCTGCCGGCAGTATCATCGGGTTGCAATCCGTTTGGTATTCGGACTACGAAAAAACACCCCTCCACAGTTTTAACGATGCGCGCAACTGGCTGCAAATGGATAAGGCCGGCCATGTTTACGCCACGTATCATTTTAACGAGCTGGCAGCTAAAACTTACCGCTGGTCGGGATTGAGCCGCCGGAAATCGGCCCTGCTCGGGGCGGCCTATGGCTGGGGCTACCAATTTGGCATCGAATTGCTCGACGGCCGCAGCTCAGGCTGGGGTTTTTCCTGGAGCGATCTCACGGCCAATACGATCGGCGCCGTGCTCTACACCGGGCAGGAATTCGCCTTTGAAAAGCAGGTCTTCAAGCTTAAATTTTCGTACTGGCCCTCCGGGGTGGCCCAATACCGGCCCGAAGTGCTCGGCTCGAATTTCCAGGAACGCCTGCTGAAAGATTACAACGCCCAGGTGTATTGGCTTACTTTTTCGCCTTTCGCCTTCAGCAAAAATTCCGCTTTTCCGAAATGGATCGGCCTGGCGCTGGGCTACAGTGTGCACGATAAACTCGTGGGCGACCAGGAATTTTACATTACACCGGACGCTGCGCACAGCTTTACATCCAAACGTGAATTCATCCTGTCGCTCGATCTTGACGTGAAAGAGCTGCCCATTCGCAAAAAATGGCTCAAAGCAGCGCTCTCGCCATTCAACTCCATCAAAATTCCTTTCCCGGCCCTTGTTTGGCGCGGTGGCGTGTGTTACGGAAAGGTCATGTAAAAAAGAAAGACGCACCTGTTCGATGCGCCTTTCAACCTAACCACTCCTATGTTTGTATTTTATTATTTTCGATCTAAAGCTAAGTAAAAAGAATGAGAGTGTGATTAACCACCAAGCAACTCCTAGAAGTATGCTGATGAATAGAATTAACCTCATTCTTTTTTTCTTCTCAGACTTTGAACAAGAATGTAAGAAATCGGCACTTGCGCGATATTCAGAATATCAAAGGAGAAAAGAGTGAAAGAAGAAATTACAAGGCGAGGATATTAATACAAAACAGCATGGAGAAAATTATTAGGCAGAGCGTAGGGATTGATGTATCGTTAAAGACCTTGGACGTTACATTTGGCAAGATGTCCGAATCAATGGACGTGTATCTTTTGTTTCAGTGTTCTTTTAAGAATACCGAAGCAGGATTTGATAAATTATTACAAACGATGAAGGATAAATTGGATGCAAAAATTCCAGTTCGTTTTGTAATGGAAGCGACAGGTGTTTATCATGAAAAACTAGCTTATTATCTACATAAAATGGGATGTTCAATAAGTATCATTTTACCTAACAAGATCAGCAGCTTCATACGAACATTGACCATAAAGACTATTAATGATAAAACTTGTTCCGAAGCAATTGCCCGGTTCGGTCTGGAGCGGAAACTGGATGATTGGAACCCGCCAAAAGAATCTTATAAAAAGTTACGCCAGCTTACACGCGAGCGCGATCAGCTTGTACTTGAAAGAGCGGCAATCAAAAACCAACTTCATGCAGAAGAAAGGGAAGCAGATCCTAATACTAAAACCATGAATAGATTGAAACAGCGTATAAAATTCCTGAACAAACAAGAGGCAGAAATTAAGGCTGATATTGAGCGTGTAGTGGTTAAAAATCCGGAAATAAATATTGAAATTGGACACATAACCAGTGTTCCTGGAGTTGGACGTTTAACCGCAGTCATTCTTCTTGCAGAAACAAATGGATTTGAGTTGATAAGGAATAAAAAACAACTAGTTAGTTATGCTGGATTAGATGTAAAAGAAAAGCAATCTGGAACATCAATCAGAGGGGTAACTAAAATATCAAAAAAAGGTAATACGCATCTTAGAAAGGCGATGTATTTACCTGCCATGACTTCAATTAGAAACAACGAAAATCACAAAGAAATTTTTATACGGATAGTTCAAAAACATGGAATTAAAAAAAAGGCGCTTGTAGCCATTCAAAGGAGATTACTAGAGCTTTGCTTTGTGCTTTATAGAAACAAAACCTTCTATGAGCCTGGATTTGAATACAATAAAAAAACAAATTAATTAGCAACATTTTTGATCCATTTGGATTGGGGGACACGGTACGCTTCCATAACTGCAATAAACACAACAATCACCATGCTTTGGACGAAGCCTCACTTTACAATTTTCACATTCATAGAAGTATGTACATGCGTCAGTTGGCATTAACTCTACCTTTTCGTGACCACATTCAGGGCAAGTAATTAACGATTCTAGTTCTACCATTTTTCTGTGTAGTTTGTTCCGATACCAATTTACTATCGTGGCAATTAGCAACCCAAACATGCCTGCATAAAGGAAGTATATCCAATGTTTGCCAAAATCAAAATTATAACTCAAAAAAATGAGTAGTGAACTTGGTATAGCAATCAGCAAAGGATAAGTACAATGATGTTTGCGGTAAGATAAGTAGAATCCTAGCAAAGAAATAACAGTCATTACCTGGAAGATTATCATCGTCCAACCACCAAAAAGTTCAAAACTCCCCAGACCTAATGCAGATGCGCCGAATGCAAACAAAGGAAAACAACATGGTGAAAAAAATGCGGTGATAAATAATCCAATTACACCAATCCTACCAACGTCTTTAGATATTTTCATATCGTAAATTTATGAATAAATCATCAATTGGATTTGGTAATCAACACAGAATCTATTCACTGAAAAAGATGGGCTAAGCCCATTTGTCTACAAAGTTACGTCTTCATTTGCTTTCATCCCGATTTATAACTTAAAATTAACATTACTATGAGCGCATAGCATCAAAAGGATTAAAACCCGGATTTCACAAATTAACGTTCCCTTGTTCAAAGAAAGCCCTGCTTTGAATTGCCTGTTCACCTGCTTTTGCGTAAATTTGGAGGATGAAAAAAATTGCAATTGTCGGTGCCGGGCTCGTCGGAAGCTTACAGGCGATCCTCATGGCCAAAAAAGGCTACCAGGTTGAAGTGTATGAACGCCGCCCGGATTTGAGAAAGGCGAAGCTGATTGCCGGTAAATCGATCAACCTGGCGCTGTCCGACCGCGGCTGGAAAGCCCTGGAGCTGGCGGGGATTGATGAAGATATCCGCAACATCGCCATCCCGATGTACAAGCGCTGCATGCATGCCCCGGACGGAACGCTGAGCTACCAGCCTTATGGCCGTGAAGACCAGGCGATTTATTCCGTGTCGCGCGGAGGGCTGAACCAAAAGCTGATGAACCTGGCCGACGATTACCCGAATATTGCTTATCATTTCAACCGCAAATGCCAGGACCTCGACCTGCAAAGCAACATGCTTACCTTCCACAATTCGGAAAGCGGGCAGCAGGAGCGGGAGCAATTTGATAAAATTTTTGCGACCGACGGGGCTTTTTCGGCCGTGCGGATGCGTCTGCAAAAATCAACCCTTTTTGATTACTCCCAGAAATACCTCGATCACGGATACAAAGAGCTGGTAATCCCGGCCAACGAAGACGGGACGCACAAGCTGGATAAAAACTGCCTCCACATCTGGCCGCGCGGCGAATTCATGATGATTGCGCTGGCGAACCTCGACGGCAGTTTCACCTGCACGCTCTTTTTCCCGATGTTTGGCCCGGTTTCTTTCGACAGCCTCAAAACACGCGAGCAGGTATCGGCATTTTTCAATAAAACCTTTCCGGATGCTGTGCCGATGATGCCGACCTTGCTGGATGATTACTTCGAAAACCCGACGTCTTCACTGGTGATGGTGCGCTGTGATCCGTGGAATTACCGCGACAATGTGCTCCTGCTGGGGGACGCTGCCCATGCGATCGTGCCTTTTTACGGGCAGGGGATGAACTGCGGCTTCGAAGATTGCACGGTTTTTGATGAAATGTACAGGCAATCCAATGGGAACTGGGACGGGTTGATGACCCGTTTTTCAAACCAGCGCGTGCCCGATGGAAATGCGATCCTTGACCTCGCCCTGCTGAATTACATCGAAATGCGGGACCTGACGGCCGATCCGGATTTCCTCCTGCGGAAAAAGATCGAGGTGAAGTTCAGCAAACTGTACCCAAACCTGTGGCTGCCGTTATACAGCCAGGTAACCTTCAGCAACATCCGCTATAGTGAAGCACTGAAAAATGGGAAGGTACAGGACCGTATCATGGCGAAAATCATGGAGATGGATAACATCCATGAAGATTGGGACCGCGATGAGGTCATGGAAAAAATGTTAACTTTAGTAAAAGAATAAAGCCATGAAAAAAGTGCTCACCATCATCAGTTTACTGGCCTTCGTTTTTACGGTGGATGCCCAGTCCAAACCCAAGACAAGACGCCCGGATTTTTTTGGTACGGACAAGCTCAATAACCGCCAGATCGGGAATTTCGGGATGCACCTCGGTGCTGGCCCTTCCTTTTCGGTGGCCTCCGACAACAAAGTCCAGGTGGAAAATGCCATTGTAAGCGACGGGGCGGGCAATTTTTACAATTACGAAATCGACCAGCAGGGCAAAATCGGTGGAAACGTGAGCCTTGGCTTGAATTATTTCAGCAAGAAGGCCGGCTGGTTTTCCTTCGGGCGCATCATTGATTATTACGAATTGGGTGCCGGCTTCAATTACTACCGCGGGCTGGAAAAAACGACGCTTACCGATGCGGCCAGCCGCGACATCCCGGCCCTCGAAGGACAAGGGGATTATTTTGCCGGGCTGCTTTCAGGCCGTTTTAGCATTCACAAGATTTTGCCGATTACCAATACCAAAATGTTCCTCGATAATGGCCTGGGCGTTCACGCCGAATTCAACCTCCTTAAGGCCGATGCCACTTACCCGAATTTCCTGAGCCAGTATTCCAAATATTCGCCGTCGTTTACCACCCAGATCAATTATTCCTTCGGTCTCGGCTTCCAGCTCAAGCGCGGCAGTTACCTCGTTCCGAGTGTGTTTGTGCCGGTGTTTTCGATTCAGGAACTGGGGAAACAAGCCGTTTACTGGTTTGACAGCAAATATTACCCGATCAATGTGCAAATCCGTTGGTTGTATCGTTTCAGCAGAGCCAAAGGGAAAACAAACTGCACTACGCCGGATAAGGGACCAATGCCCGTACCGGAAGAAAAATAGGCCCTTTTATGGGTTGAAAATCCAAGCGAGCGTTTAAAATAAAATTTACACAGCTGTCCTATTTGTGTATTTTTATTATCTTCGGCGCAATTCTCTCACTTATGAAAAACTTTACGCTAACGGTTTGCCTGCTAAGCGCTTGTATATTCCATGCCCAGGACACCCTGAATTGTAGGGAGCACCTTACCTGGGACAAAACGGAGAAATTTTATTACAAAACCGGCGATGCGTCCAAACAAAAATACACCGGCCCGGCCAAATGCTTTCCAAGCAAGGGCGTCGAAAACCGGGGCTATCTCAAAAATGGGAACTGGCAGGGAAAAGTCTACGGCTACGAAGGTAACCGCGCCCTGGGTTTTTCAACCTTTGATGAAGGTTTTTACGACGGGCTGACTATCCGTTACAACGAACAGGGACTGGTGAAGGATTCCAGCATTTACAAGCACGGGATCAACATTTACCAGAAAAAAATCAAATACAACAAATACGGTTCCCGCGAGGAAGCCAATGTGACCCGCATAAACGGCGATACCCTGATCCTCGAGGATTATGATTATGCCGGCGACACGCCGACGAGCCTGGATATTTCACGCTATTACAAGAAAAAGAAAAACGGTGCCTTTGAAGAGCGTTATTACGAAGAAACGGCGGAAGGGAGCGCGTATGTCCCGGTACGGATTACTTTTTACAAAGACGGCGTAAAAACGGCTGAACGCAGCTACGACGGGGGTTATCTATACACCGAAGACATTTACGAAAACGGCAAAAAAATTCTTGAAAATATGTATGAAGGCGATGTGGACAAGCTCGTGCAGCAAACTCCTTATCGCAGCGGAAAAATCCATGGTGAAGTCAAGTATTACCGACCCGAAAACAAAAGCCTCTACCAGGTGGATGTTTACGAAAACGGGAAACTGATCGAAACCAGGGAAATCAAATAAAACAAATTCTTTTTTCACTCAACTCTGTTTTATTCTTATGAAACGCATTTACCACTTAAGTTCCTGTACGACAAATCAGCGTATGCTGAAGGAACTGAAACCGGGAAAGG
Source organism: uncultured Flavobacteriales bacterium (assembly GCA_966250255.1). Taxonomy (GTDB): domain Bacteria; phylum Bacteroidota; class Bacteroidia; order Flavobacteriales_D; family Crocinitomicaceae; genus M2408. The sequence continues at coordinate 14,452 of CBINGV010000063.1, forward strand.
ACATCGAAATGGTCGATATCAAGGAAAACAATATCGACGCGGCGACCCTGGACTGGCTGAAAGAAAAAATGGGCTCTTATGAAGCTCTTTTTTCAAAAAAAGCACTGAAATACAGGTCGATGGGCCTGGACAAGATGAAGCTTAGCGAAGAAGATTACCGCCGCTACATGCTGGAGGAATATACTTTTCTGAAAAGGCCTTTTATCATCATGGAGGACAAAGTGCTTGTAGGGAACACCAAGCGCACGCTGGAAGACGCGAAAGGCATGCTGAAAAACTACTGATCAGCTGACGGAAAAACAAAAGGGGATTCCTGCAGGCTTTGCGGGCAGGGGATTTACGCCCTGTTTTGAAGAAATTTTCAGGCGTAAAACGCTCAGAAAGCTCTTT
>CBINGV010000064.1:0-14516 GCA_966250255.1 uncultured Flavobacteriales bacterium
CTTTACGATAGGGAGCAAATTGCTATTCCCGAAAAAAGCATGAAATCCTGGTCATCCGGGAATCCCAAAGGATTTTCAAAATGGTTTCTTGATATTGCTAATTCTTCCCGCAGATCAATGTTGATGCGTTTGAGAGAGCAATTAATTCTTGAAGCAAAAATTGAAAGAGAGGAGTTGCCGAATGACGATGTGTATAGCAAAACGCCATTGCAACGTGCTGTACAGCTGATCAAAAGGTATAGGGATGTTTACTTTCAAGACAGGGAACATGCAGTGTCCAGCATCGTTTTAACGACATTGATGGGGCACTACTACAAACAGCAAGAATCGATCTATGAAACGATTGATGGCGTAATTCAAACCATTCGTGATGAGCATTCCTTATCGATTCGTACAGGAGTGGAATTTCAAATCCGGAATCCGGTAAACCAGGACGAAATTTTTACCGATTCCTGGACCGACGCTCACTATTCCGCATTCTATAGCTTTATTGACGACTTCCACACCAAATGGAATGAGTTGAAGCAGGATTTTAGCCAAAGCGGGGCTGCGTATATAGCTTTATTTGGTGAGGGGCAATACAAGGAATCACTGCGGGAACAAATCAAGCTCATGTCGCAAACCGAAACGGACGGGTTAACCAAAACGAATGGATTAATTCTCGGTGGGACAGCTTACACAGGCCGTGATGGAAAAATAACTGAAAATACCGGATGGAAAAATGAGCCTCATCACAATTATGGAGCATAAGATGTACACTAACTATTTCAAAAACCTCAGTTTCAATCTGTGGTTCGAAAAGGAATTAGTGGAGCAGCATTTCGATTGGATCAGACTGACGATCAACGGAGCAACAATCCAGGGTAAAGGAAGCTTGGACATTCATGGTAAAGTCTATGATGTGACACTCGAATACAACCCCGGATTATTCCCTCGTCCAGACCGAATTTTTATCAAGGGCATAAAGTATCATCCCAAAATACATACGTACCCGGATGATACTCTATGCTTATACTATCCAGAAATAGATCGTTCTCCTTTTAGAATTCTACCCTTGGTCTCTATTATCTCCTGGATAACGGAGTGGTGTGTTCATTATGAAGAATGGAAAAAATACAAAGTGTGGCTGGGCCGGGAAATTGAGCATTAGTGATTTAGCCATAAATCATAAAAATTCTTACATTTGTGTGATACAAGGGTAAACTTCAAGGAATTTCAGGGTATTTTCAGCCCATTTCCTGCCCCTTTAGCAATCCAATTATTCACCTTATTATGGCCTAACCATCAAAATCAAGACGTAATCTTCTGAATATGTGTTAGTTATGTAATTATCAGTTGCTTAACGGTTACACAACCAATAATTCACCATAAATCAATATCTTTATACCGTGAAGCGTTTTTTAATCATCCAAACTGCCTTCATCGGCGATGTCATCCTGGCAACGCCGGTCATCTCCGAATTAAAACGCATTTATCCCGATGCCCTGGTTGACGTACTCGTTCGCAAGGGCAATGAAAGTTTATTGGCCAACAACCCAAAAATCAACGAGGTATTTACCTTAAACAAAAAAGAAGGAAAATACAAAGCTATGTATACTTTAACCAAGCTTTTCCGCGGCAAAAATTACGATGAGATCATCAACCTGCACCGCTTCGCCAGTACGGGAATTATTGCTGCATTTTCGGGGGCAAAGTCCAAAGTTGGCTTTGATAAAAACCCGCTTTCGGCTTTTTACACCCGGAAGATCAAACACGAAATCGGACAGGGTAAACATGAAGTGGAACGCAACCTCGCCTGTATTGCCCATCATGGTGCTGAAAAGCGCCTTCGTCCTGAAATTTTCCCTTCAGAAGATGATCGCAAGGCAGTGGCAGCTTACCAGGACTCCCCTTATTATTGCCTTTCGCCCGCATCCGTTTGGTTTACCAAACAATTGCCCGAACGGAAATGGATTGAACTGGGTAAAAAACTGGCAGAAAAAGGAAACGTCTACCTGAGCGGCGGGCCGGCAGACCAGGATTTATGCGAACGTTTGAGCAAAGAAATCAATTCTGAAAACTGCCTGAACCTGGCCGGGAAATTTTCATTCCTGCAATCAGCAGCCTTGTTTGAGCAAGCGGAAATGAACTACGTAAACGATTCCGGACCTTTGCATTTTTGCTCGGCAGTCAATGCCCCCGTCACGGCTTTCTTTTGCTCCACGATACCGGATTTCGGCTTCGGGCCTCTCTCTGAACGGGCTGAAATTATTGAAACCACGGAAACACTCAGCTGCAAACCCTGTGGCCTGCACGGATACAAATCCTGCCCAAAAAAACATTTCCTTTGCGGGGAATCCATCAAAATCGATCTAGTAAATTAATTTCGTTTTTAAACCCGTAAATTAACGCTTTAACCTTCTTTTTTTATATCTTCGCTGCCTAAAAATAAAAGAAATTGGCACTTAAAATTAAATTTGGAACAGATGGCTGGAGAGCCATTATTGCAGAAGATTTTACGGTAGAAAATGTAGCGCGCGTTGCCCAGGCAACCGGTACCTGGCTGAAAGCAAAATATGAAAATCCACGCATTGTCGTTGGTCACGATTGCCGGTTTGCAGGTGAATTGTTCGTTGATACGGCTGTTCGCATTTTTTTGAGCCAGGGCATTCACGTAAAAATGACCAAAGGCATCGTTTCAACGCCAATGATTTCCCTCGGGGCAAAACATTTTGACTGCGGCCTCGGGATTATCTTTACAGCAAGCCACAATCCCCCAGCTTATCACGGTTATAAAATCAAAGCTTATTTCGGTGGGCCTTTGCAACCGGAACTCGTGCAGGAAATTGAAGATATCATCCCGGAGCAGAATGCCATTGATTTCAAAAAAATCGACCTGGACGAAGCCATGAAGGCCGGCCAGCTGGAAGTGGTTGATCTCGAAACATTGTATGTAGACCATGTAAAAGCCAATTTTGACCTGGATGCGATCAAAAAATCAGGCATGAACCTGGTATATGATGCCATGTACGGGGCCGGACAAAATGCCATGAAACGCATTCTCCCGGACATTAGCTTTTTACATTGCGAATACAACCCTTCATTTTATGGCCAGGCACCTGAACCCATTGCCAAAAACCTCAAAGAACTCGAAGATTATATCAAAAAAGCAGGCAATGTAAGCTGTGCACTCGCTACCGATGGCGATGCCGACCGCATTGGTTTATATAACGGATCCGGTGAATTTGTGGATTCGCACCACATTTTGCTTTTATTGGTCCACTACCTGGCGCATTACAAAAAGATGAGCGGGAAGGTCGTAACAGCGTTCAGTACCACGCCGCGCGTTGAAAAACTGGCCCGTCATTATGGCCTTGCTCACCAGACTACCAAAATCGGCTTCAAGGAAATCGCTTCCATTATGGTGAATGAAGATGTGCTCGTTGGCGGGGAGGAATCCGGTGGAATTGCCGTAAAAGGCCACATCCCGGAGCGCGACGGAATCTGGATGGGATTGATCATTTGGGAATTCATGGCGAAATCCGGCAAAACGCTTGATGAACTCGTACAGGAAGTTTACGAAATTATCGGCTCTTTTAAATACGAACGTAACGATCTTCACATCACGGAAGAGCTCAAACAAAAAATTATTGCCAAGTGCAACAACAAGGAATTTGAAGCCTTTGGAAAATACAAAGTACAGGATTTGCAAACGGTAGACGGCTTCAAGTATATTTTTGACGAAAACCGCTGGATGATGATCCGTCCTTCCGGTACCGAACCCGTACTGCGCACCTATGCTGAGGCGCCAACCCTGCAGGAAGTACGTGAAATCCTGGCGATTACGCAGGAAACGATCTGTAAATAAGTCTTTCATCTGAATAACAGTAAACCTCGCAGGCTTCGGTTGGCGAGGTTTTTTTATGTTATATTTACTTCAAAAAATTATATGATGAAAACACCTTCCGAAATTGTGCAGCAGATGATGGATAACGATCATTTCAGCCAATGGCTTGGGATTGAAGTCCTCGAAATTGACCCGGGAAGCTGCTCGCTGCGCTTAACTGTAAAGCCCGATATGCTGAATGGTTTTGCCATAGCCCATGGTGGAATTTCATATGCACTGGCAGATTCTGCCCTCGCCTTTGCTTCCAATTCCTACGGTTTGAAAGCCTTCAGCATCGAAACTTCGATTTCACACCTCAGGAAGGTCGAATGCGATGCTGAGCTCACCGCAAAGTGCAGCGAAATTTACCGAGGAAAAAGCATCGGAAAATACAAAACGGAAGTTTTCAGCAAAAAAGCAGGCGGTGAAAATCAATTGATTGCCTGGTTCCAGGGCACCGTGCACATTTCTTCTGAAAATTGGTGATTTTTATTTATTTGATATGCACGCTTAATTAATTTTTTATATCTTTAAAGCTGAACAAAAAAGAATGAGTATAAAAAGAACCACTGTTGATTTTTTTATCCGCCAGAACTGGCATAAGATTCAACGCATGTACAACCAAAAAGCAAACGGCTCGGACATTTCAATTTCTATCGGTTATATCTTACTGATGATTGATAAAGAAGGCACACCGAGTACGCAGCTGGGGCCCAAAATGGGAATGGAGCCCACAAGTTTGTCAAGAACACTGAAAAGCATGGAAGACGATAAGCTGATTCGCCGCGAGGTGGACGCTACCGATAAACGAAAAGTCCTGATTTTTCTAACGCCAAAGGGAGTTGAAAAACGCCGGATCGTACGCGATGTTGTCCTCGATTTTGACGACCGCCTGATTTCACGTATTCCGAAAACGAAGCTCAAAGCTTATTTTGATGTCATGGAAATCGTTGACGGATTCATTGATAAAGAATTGAAAATCATGAACGAATAAAAATAATGTTGGACGATGAGTCATGAGTTATAAATCTTCATTCAACATGCCTAATTAATATAAAATGAACCGCAGTATTAAAAAAGTAGCCGTCCTGGGTTCAGGGGTTATGGGTTCGCGGATTGCCTGCCATTTTGCGAATATCGGTTGTGAAGTGCTCCTGCTTGACATCCAACCCAAAGAACTCAACGAAAAGGAACAAAAAGCCGGTTTGACAAGTGATTCACCTGCCTTCAAAAATAGGATTGTCAACGAATCGCTGGAATTTGCCATCAAATCAAATCCTTCACCGCTTTACCGGAAGTCCTTTGCTTCGCGTATAAAAACCGGTAACCTGGCGGACGATCTCCCTGGAATTGCACAATGTGACTGGGTGATCGAGGTCATTGTGGAACGGCTTGACGTCAAGATGCAGCTGTTTGAACAGGTTGAAAAATTCCGCAAGCCCGGAACGCTGATTTCCTCCAATACATCCGGCATCCCGATCCACTTGATGACCCGGGGCCGGAGCGAAGATTTTAAAGCGCATTTCTGCGGCACCCACTTTTTCAATCCGCCGCGCTACCTGCAATTGCTCGAAATTATTCCGACTAGCGATACCAAAGCGGAAATCGTTTCTTTCCTGCTGGACTTCGGAAGCAAGTTCCTGGGCAAAAAAACCGTTCTGTGTAAGGATACCCCGGCATTTATTGCCAACCGCGTAGGTGTGTATTCCATTATGGCGCTTTTTCATGCCGTGGAAGAAATGGACCTGACGGTCGAAGAAGTCGATAAGCTGACAGGGCCAATACTCGGCCGGCCAAAATCGGCCACTTTCCGCACCTGCGATGTAGTTGGGCTGGATACGCTTGTACACGTTGCCAAAGGCTTGAAAGACAATTGCAAAAACGATGAAGAAAATGCTTTGTTTGATTTGCCGGGCTACATTTCGAAAATGGTCGAAAACGGTTGGCTGGGAGCTAAAAGCAAACAAGGATTTTATAAAAAAGTAACAAATGAACAAGGCAAATCCGAAATTCTCGGGCTTGACCTCAAAACTATGCAATACCGTCCTTCCGAAAAGGTGAAATTCCCGACGCTGGACATGGCAAAACCGATCGATGACCTGAAGCAGCGCACAAAAATGCTGTTTATGGGAATGGATAAGGCAGGGGAGTTTTACCGGAAAATTTTTGGAGGCCTTTTTGCCTATGTTTCCAACCGCATCCCGGAAATTTCCGACGAATGCTATAAAATCGATGATGCCATTAAAGCAGGCTTCGGCTGGGAGCTCGGACCTTTCGAAACCTGGGATTTACTGGGCTTTGACCAGGGCTTAAAGCTCATCGAAGCACAAGGCAAAAAAGCGGCTGCCTGGGTACTCGAAATGAAAGCCAAAGGAAATGCCACTTTTTATAAGGAAGAAAAAGGACAGCGCTTGTTTTACAACCAGAACAGCGGGCAATACGAAATTATTCCCGGTACGGAAAACCTGGTGATCCTGGATGCGCTCCGCTCCGAAAATACCGTTTGGAAAAATGCCGACGCAACTTTGGTTCACCTCGGAGAAGGTATCCTGAACCTGGAATTCCATACCAAAATGAATACAATTGGCGGTGGCGTGATCGAAGGGATCAACAAAGCGATTGACCTCGCCGAAAAAGAATACAAAGGCCTGGTGATTTCCAACACGGGACAAAATTTTTCCGCGGGTGCCAATGTGGGAATGATTTTCATGATGGCCGCCGAGCAGGATTACGACGAGCTGAATTTTGCCGTTAAAACCTTCCAGGATACGATGATGCGGATCCGTTACTCCAATATCCCCGTGGTGGTTGCGCCGCATAACATGGCGCTTGGAGGCGGCTGCGAATTGTCTATGCACTCCGATAAAGTCGTCGCGCATGCTGAATTGTATATGGGACTTGTCGAATTTGGCGTTGGGCTTATCCCGGGCGGTGGCGGTTCGAAAGAGTTTGCAAAACGGCTTTCGGATGAAATTTCAGCCGGCGATGTGAAGATCAACCGCTTGCGCGAACGCTTCCTCACCATCGGGCAAGCCAAAGTATCAACTTCAGCCCACGAAGCCTTTGACCTCGGTTACCTGCGGGAAGGGATCGATGAAATTGTCATTAGCCGCGAATTCCAGCTCGCACGCGCCAAACAGTCCTGCCTGGAACTTGCCGATAAAGGCTACATCGCCCCGAAACGGGAAAGAAACGTTACCGTACTCGGCCAGGAAGGACTTGGAATTGTTTACGTGGGGGCCAATTCGATGGTATCCGGAAACTATATGTCGGAGCACGACCAGGTGATTTCCGAAAAGCTGGGCTTCGTGCTTTGCGGCGGGGATTTATCCGAAAACACGACGGTTTCCGAGCAATACCTGCTCGACCTGGAGCGCAAAGCCTTCGTTGAGCTCTGCCAGCAGCGCAAAACGCTGGAGCGCCTGGAAAGCCTGGTGAAAAATGGTAAAATATTAAGAAATTAAATTTCCTCCCTTGAGGGAGGATTAAGGAGGGTGACCAAATGAAATCAAAATTCAACAGTTCCTCCCTCTTTAACCCCACTCCAAAGGGGGAAATAAATACTCATATTTATGTCTAATAAAGCATACATCGTAGCGGGCTACAGAACCGCAGTCGGAAAAGCAAACAAAGGCGGTTTTCGTTTTTTGCGGCCGGATGACCTGGCAGCAGAAGTGATCAAACACCTGATGGCACAATTTCCGCAGTTGGATCCAACGCGGGTGGATGATGTGATTGTCGGAAATGCGATGCCGGAAGCAGAACAGGGCCTGAACGTAGGCCGCCTGATTTCATTGATGGGTCTGAATACCGACAAAGTTCCCGGCATGACCGTGAACCGCTATTGTTCTTCCGGGCTGGAAACCATTGCAATAGCCAAAGCCAAAATAGAAACGGGTATGGCGGATTGCATTATTGCCGGCGGCGTAGAGTCCATGTCCATGATCCCGATGGGAGGCTGGAAAGTGGTTCCCAACCCGAAAACCGGCAAGGAAAACCCAACTTATTACTGGGGAATGGGCCTCACGGCCGAGGCGGTAGCACAGCAGTTCAAAGTTTCACGCGAGGACCAGGACGCTTTCGCGCTCAAATCACACGAAAAAGCCATTGCTGCGATCAAAAGCGGGCGTTTTAAGGAAGACATTGTTCCGATTACCGTGGAGCATATTTTCCTGGACGAACAGGAAAAGCGCCAGGTCAAAACATTTGTCGTGGATACGGACGAAGGACCACGCGCCAGCACAATGGAGGCCCTTGCCGCTTTAAAACCGGTGTTTGCCAATGGTGGAAGTGTAACCGCCGGAAATTCTTCACAAACTTCTGACGGAGCAGCTTTCGTGCTCGTGATGTCTGAAAAGATGGTCAATGAGCTCCAGGTTAAACCCCTGGCCCGCCTGCTGAGCTATGCCGCTGTTGGCGTTGAGCCCCGCATTATGGGAATCGGGCCGGTGGAAGCCATTCCGAAAGCCGTAAAAATGGCTGGCTTAAGCCTAAATGAGATTAACTTGTTTGAGCTGAATGAAGCTTTTGCCTCGCAATCACTTGCTGTGATCCGCGAGCTCGGTTTAAACCCGGAAATCGTCAATGTGAACGGCGGCGCAATCGCCTTAGGCCATCCGCTTGGATGTTCCGGGGCAAAATTGACGGTTCAACTGATCAACGAATTGAAAAAACGCGGCCAGAAATACGGAGTCGTAACGATGTGCGTGGGTACCGGACAAGGTGCAGCCGGTGTGATTGAAATGTTGTGATCAATTTCTGAAAAACTCCCGCCATTCCTCCTCTTTCTCCTGTGAATAAAAGCGTGAAGGGGTCGTGAGGTATTTGAATCGCAGGCCTTTTTCCCGGCAAAATTGTTCGATTTCCGCGATTTTAGTTTTCAGGTTGGGGACCTGTCCAAAGCTTTTCCGGGTGAAACAAACTTTCCGGAGCTGCGGCAAGCCGGAAATAATCTTTTTCACATCAAACCATTCCGTTACTTTCCCGTCAATGTACTCATCGTTGTAATTGCATTCATGCCCGATGTCTACTTTTAATTCGCGGATGAGGTCTATGAAATCAATTTTATGCCGGCGGGAGAAAGCTTCTTTTTCTTCTTTGCTTTTTCCTTTCAGGCTTTCTTCATTAAAAGCCGCTGTGATCAAACGCCAGAAATGGTTGCGGATCCTGCCATAAAATGAATCGGCCGGATTACCTCCCACATCGGGGCTAAACGTACCTATGACCAGGATTTCCGTTTCGGGGTCCATTTGTTTGAAATAGAAACGATGTTTGACCGTAATCAGCATAGTTGCAAAATTAACCAAAAATGAATGCCCGGAATTTACATCAAAAGCGAAAAAAGATAAGTGAATTTACTGATAGGCTTTCCAGCGCAGATAAAAGTCCAGCAAAACGATAGCAGCCATGGCTTCCACAATCGGGACTGCACGGGGAACAACACAAGGGTCATGGCGCCCTTTGCCTTCCAGCTCGATCTTTTCGCTGTCAGCATTAATGCTTTCCTGCTTTTGCATGATGGTTGCCACCGGTTTGAAGGCTGTCCTGAAATAAACCGGCATCCCGTTGGAAATCCCACCCTGGATCCCCCCGCTGAAATTGGTCCGGGTAGAACCATCCGCCTCAAAAAGGTCGTTATGCTCCGAGCCATACATTTCAATCCCTTTAAATCCTGAACCGTATTCAAAGCCTTTAACCGCGTTGATGGATAACATCGCTTTTCCGAGCTCAGCATGAAGCTTGTCAAAAACCGGCTCACCCAAACCTGCCGGAACCCCGTTTACAGAACAGAAAATGCTGCCGCCTACCGTATCTCCTTTTTTGCGGGTTTCGAGGATCAATTCTTCCATTTTTACCGCCGTTTCAGCATGGGCACAGCGCACGGGGTTTTGTTCCACGAGGGAAAAATCGATTGCGGCCTGATCCGGAATTTTTACCCTTCCTACCTGGTCGACGCATGCCTTAACGGAAATACCCAGCTTTTCAAGATATAATTTGGCCAAAGCACCCGCCACTACGCGTGCGGCTGTTTCCCGGGCACTGGACCTTCCGCCACCCCGGTAATCGCGATGTCCATATTTTTGCTGGTAGGTAAAATCGGCATGAGACGGACGATAAGCCGTTTTCAGATGCTCATAATCGCCCGGTTTTGCGTTGGTATTCTCCATCACAAAGGCAATTGGGGTCCCGGTTGATTTTCCTTCAAAAATCCCGGAAAGGAATTTCACCTCATCGGCCTCTTTGCGCTGAGTTACAATGTTGGACTGTCCCGGCTTACGGCGATCAAGCTCAGCCTGCACAAACTCCATATCGATCTCAACTCCCGGTGGGAAACCCTCAATCACTCCTCCGATAGCCGGGCCGTGCGATTCGCCAAAGCTTGATAAACGAAATAAATTACCGTAAGTTGATCCTGACATAGTACAAAGGTAACAATTCCATAGTTTGTTCGGGGCTTTAAATCAACAATTAAACAATCGGTTGACAATCAGGTTAATACTCGTTTACTAACGGTTAAACCACGTTTTGTAATGAATTTTATCTGGTCAGGCTCACAACAAAGCCCCCTCACAACCAACAATTCCGCTTTTTAAAACGTTATTCTGTTAAAAGCTTATCCCAAACAAAAAGCTTTCTGTCCTGAAAAACAAGCGCTTCCACCCGGAAAGTACTTCAACTATAAAATTAACATTTGTCTTTTCAAAAGTTCATTTTCAATAGGTTAAACCGATTCTTTGTTCCCATATCTTTGCTTCATGATAAATGAAAAGTCTGTACTCGCTTTGATTCACCTGATCGACGATCCGGACGACTCCATTTATGAACACGTGCGTTGCCAGATCAAATCCTATGGCAAAGACGCGATTCCGATCCTGGAACATTCCTGGGAAAATGAAGACCTCGGACTTTTGTTCCAGCATCGCATTGAACAGATCATCCACGAAATCCAGTTTGAAAATTGCAAGGAAGAGCTCCTGAAATGGAAGAACTCTGTGGAAAAGGACTTATTGAAAGGTGCCATCATTGTTGCCAAATACCAATACCCCGGCCTGAACGAAAAACAGGTCTACAAGGAACTGGAAAAAATCAAAAAAGATATCTGGCTGGAAATCAATTCAAATCAAACGGCTTTTGAGAAGATCAAAACCTTCAACAAGGTATTTTACGAGATCCATCATTTCCGGGGAAATACCCAGTCTTTTCATTCGCCGCTGAATTCCTTCATCAATACCGTCCTGGAAACTAAAAAAGGGAATCCGCTAACCTTGAGCCTGATTTACAGCATCATTGCCCAGGAGCTGGATATCCCGGTATATGGTGTCAACCTGCCGAATCATTTTGTTTTGTGTTATATGGATAAGCATAATACGCAAATGATGCTCCCGGAAAAAAGCAAATACGGGGTGCTGTTTTACATCAATACCTATTCCCGCGGGACTATTTTCTATGAAAACGACATCCTGCAATTTCTCGGTCAGCTAAAAGTGACGCCGGATCGCAGCCATTTTGAGCCTTGCTCGAATACAATCATGATCCAGCGCATGCTGACAAACCTGATCGCTTCTTTCCAGCAGGTCGGAAATGCCGAAAAAGTAGAGGAGCTGATTGAATTGCGTTCTATTTTTGAATAACTTTACAGGAAGTTAATTTCGGTACTCGTGCGTTTTTTCCTGGTTTTATCGACCTTGTTGATGTTCTTCCCATGCTTTTCCCAGCGGAATTTTTTGCAGGAGCGGATTCCTGGAGCCATTCAGGCATTATGTGATTCGATTGCTGTGGATGAACTTGTTCTAGCTGAGCAGGTGGGATCCATAGCCATGTTGCCTGAAAAATGGGAACAATTTGAACGACTTGAACAAAGCGCTCACGATACCACACTTTATGAATTGACCAATCATCCGCAGGCAGTTGTCCGGGCTTATGCATTTTGGGCATTAATTCATAAAAAATCGATCTTCCTCGTTCCCGCTTTCCGGAAAAATGAACAGGATACCAGCCGGATCAGCTTTCAATCGGGATGCATCATTTCCCATCATTTCTTAATTGACTGGGCCGCCCGTTTGGCGTATGATGATTTAAAAGAAGATCAAGATACTTCACCGGCAGATCTTATTTACCTCAAAGGCTTGGTTGAACAGGCGGATAAGCGTTTCCGGGAGCAGCTGAATGCAGAGCGTGAAAAACACCGCCAGCTCAAACAAAAAAAGTCCGCCGGGTAGGCAGACTTCTCGCTATTCTGAATCAGCTTTTACAATTTACGCATCTGGAGAAAAGACTTGACTTCCATCTTCATCCCCATGGCATCCATCGAAGTGTTTACCGTTCCATACACCTGGTCAAACATGCCGGCAGCATAATTGAAGGTGCTGTTGATGTCGCAGCTCATATCGGGTGTCATCATTTTAGTCATATCCATGGCCTGCTTGTCTTCGTCCGTCATTTCAACGTCACCCATGTTACCAAAACCTTCCGTGTTCATGTCAAACATCGTATTTCCATTGCCATCTGTTCCTTTGGCGTCACCGGTAAACATATCTTTGGATTTGTCCGTGCTCATTTTGTAGTTCAGGCCGGCAATACCATTTTCGAGGGTGTTTACCGTCATGTCAACCGTATACATTCCCGCACGCATCGAAGCTTTGTCTCCCTTTGCAACGCCACCGTCCGGCAGGGCAAGCAATTCAAGAAAATCGTAAGGCAATACATCTACCATATCCGTATTTTCATTCACTTGTACCGTTACTTTGCGGGTATTTTTGATTTCTTTAACGCTATAGCCGGTTTTCAGTTTCCCGGTCTTCGGATCAAATTCAGCGTAAGCATCCACCTGCATATTGCCCGCCTGTCCGCCTACTGAAACGGAATTGCCATCGGCACTTGCATAAGCCAGCACGTTACCGGCATCTGTCGTGATCAGCATGATCTTTTTAAGGAAGGTAAATTTTCCTTTGCGGTCTACTTTCACATCGCTTCGGATCGCTGATTTTGGAATATCATTGATAGAAGCCAAGACGTGATTGCGGGAGTCCGTCACATTGAAATTCAGCAGGTACAGGGTCCCGCTCGCTTCTCCGTTCGGCATGACATTGTCGATATACAAGGCAAAATCCGTCACGGTCTTAAACTGGTCTTTCATGCTCATGCCCATCATGGAAGTTGAAACATCGTCGGTCTGCACAGCCGAAAACTGGTAAACCATTCCTGTTTTCCAGGTATAGCTCATGTCCACAGCTGACGGGCTTACATTTTCGGTTGTCGTTGGATTGGTGTTTGTTGTTACGGGGTTGGTGTTAGTTGTTGTTGTCGTATTGGTGTTCCAGTTTGTTTCCGTATTCGTTGTTTGCGTAGTTGTTCCACTCGGATTGGGATTTGTGTTGGTATTCCAGGTATTATCGACCGTATTGGTATTGGTATTCGTGTTGTTCGGATTCCAATTCGTTGTTTCAACCGGGGCTTGTGCTACCGGTTCCGTTGTGTGGTAGGTCGTTGTCCACTGGCTTGGTGTCGGGTTGGAGCCGTCAATCGGCACTTCGCCGAAATAACGCATTTTATAGCCTTTTTTGGTTTTGGTAATGCGGGCCGTTGCTTCATAACCCATTTCCTGGAAATAAATTGATTTTTTTAATGAGCCCAGTTTTTCATTACTGAAAATGATGGTCACCTGGTTGGCATTGTTGGTAAGTCCGGTGATTTTCACATTGGATTGCGGCTCAATATTTTGTTTGATGCCGTTGACAATTACATAAAACAGGGACGCATCATCCGAAAAAACAACAAAGTTGGAAGTTTTCTGGGCAAAAAATGTCACTGAGAATAAACATGTAAAGAAACTGAAGAGTAAGGTTTTTTTCATATATTTTTTTTAAAGATACTGTTTTTTGCTTTTCAAAGTCTGTACCACAAAACCCGGGACTTTGAAAATTAACAAGTAAATAACATTCGACTACAGCTTAAAATCAATCCCACTGCCTGAAATAATGCGTATACGAAAAACCAAAAGATAAAAAGCGGGTGATCCGTTTGTTTTCGCTGATATCAAAATCCGCATTGACGTAATCTCCTACGCGCTGCGGGTAAAAACCAAGCCCGAGGAAAGAATAAGACAAAATCCATTTGTAGGATGATTTGTGATTGGCCGTTAAGGCAAAAGCGACATAGGGCTCGACGATCGTGGCACTCGCTTGGTTGGGTGAAACAAGCGTATCGGAATGAAAGGTAATGGCGGAATAGCCGAAGCGTACGCCAGCATCCATACCCACGCGTTCGGTATAATATTTTTCATAGCCCAACATACCGTAAACATTCGCAACGTGCATCCCGCCCTGCATCTGGGGAGTGATCTTGAAGCGATTGAGCTGAAAATAGGTGTAATTAATGCCCGCGCCGATGTAAGGACCGGATTTGAAGGAAAAACGATAATACGCCGATCCCCGGGCAAAACCCTGCATGATGCCTTTGAAAGGGCGATTGGCAATCGTGACCGGCAAGCCAAAATCAAGCGTATAGGAATGTTTCGGGACAATCACCTTGTAATATGTCGGCTCTTCCTCCTGGGCGAAACACGCGCCCAATGACAGGATAAAAAACAGCAGGCTCAGCTTTCCTTTCACACCAGTAAAAATAACGAAAAAAAGCGGCACTTGTTACTTTT
>CBINGV010000065.1:0-14466 GCA_966250255.1 uncultured Flavobacteriales bacterium
CCCAGTGAAATCCAGAATGGTACGATAAAACCAAGCAGGAAAAACAATAACCAGAATGCCATTCCACCAATCAGGAGAAATATTGTAAGGCCTAATCCACTAATCATAATTTTTAAGTTTTGCAGTTTGCTTTGTGCCGTAAAATTAGTTAAATATTTTAAAAAACAAATAAAATCGTCAAAAATTCCTCTGTTGGCGCAGAATTCGAAGATTTTGTTGCAGGCAATATTCGAATTGTAACGCAAAGATTCGCAAAGTTTGACACGAAGAATGCAAAATTAATTTTGTGTTCTTTCAAAACCTTAGGCTTAGCGCTCTTTGCAAACCTTTGGTATACTTTGCGTTACCATGTTCTTTCTTAATCTGAATTAGCTCTGTGCTGAAAATCCGCCTAAACTGAAGGAACAAAGCAATTCGTGATTACCTTTGTGTAAAAACAAACACATGCAATCCAAACTTCCCCATATCGGGACGACGATATTCACCACCATGTCCAAAATGGCCTTGGATTACGAAGCGATTAACCTCGCCCAGGGCTTTCCGAATTTCCCGGTCGATGAGCGTTTGCAGGCGATACTGGAGAAAAATGCCCGGAACAATGTGCACCAGTATGCTCCCATGGGCGGAAACCCTCAGCTGCTGGAACAAATCGCGAAGCTCACCGCCAAAGCTTATGGCAGACAGGTCGCTACGGATGAAATTCTCATAACGGCCGGGGCTACGCAGGCCATTTTTACGGCCATCCAGGCTTTGGTTTTTGCCGGCGATGAGGTGGTGATCATCGATCCGGCCTACGATTGTTATGCACCGGCGGTCGATTTGTGCGGCGGAAAATGCGTGCACGTAGCTATGGAAACCGATTTTACGGTGGATTGGAACAAAATCGAGGCGGCCATCACGCCCAAAACCCGTTTGCTGATCATCAACAACCCGCACAATCCTTCCGGTAAGGTGTTTACAGCTGCGGATATCGAAAGCCTGAAGCAGATTTTGCTCCGGAATGAGCAGGTTTACCTGCTTTCCGATGAGGTTTACGAATACATCAGCTTCGAAGAAAAGCACATTTCGGTCAATACCGTGCCGGAATTGCTCGGGCGCAGCATCATTGTTTCTTCTTTTGGCAAAACCTTCCACATTACCGGCTGGAAAACCGGCTATATTGTAGCACCGAAGCCCATCATGGCCGAGCTCAAAAAAGTGCACCAGTTTTTGGTGTTTTGTGTCAACAGTGTTGCCCAACAAAGCCTTTGCGAATACCTACAAGTGGTCAACGTTTTCGAATTGGGGGACTTTTACCGCCAAAAGCGGGATTATTTCCGGACACTGATCCGCGACAGCCGCTTCAACATCCTGCCTTCGGAAGGAACGTATTTCCAGGCGGTAGATTATTCCGATATTTCTTCGCAGAACGACGTTGAATTTTGCGAAAATATGACCAAAGAGTTCGGCGTGGCCGCTATCCCGATGTCGGTTTTTTACCGCGACCAGGTGCAGCGAAAAGTCATCCGTTTTTGCTTTGCCAAAGACAATCAAACCCTCGAAACAGCAGCCGAAAAATTATGCAGGATCTGAAAATAAGCCTTGTGCAATGCACCCAATACTGGGAAGACAAAGCCCAAAACCTGGGACATATGGAAATCCTTTTGGCCAAAACGCCGGAAAGTGATCTGATCCTCCTGCCGGAAATGTTTCACACCGCATTTTCGATGAATGCGCCGGAATTGGCTGAAAATTGCGAAAACTCCGAAGCCTTGACCTGGCTGAAACAGCAGGCCAAAAATAAACAGGCTGCCCTTTATACGTCTTTTATTGCCGAGTCGGAGGGAAATTATTTCAATCGGGGTGCATTTGTTTACCCGGATGGGAAGACGGTGTTTTACAACAAGCGCAAATTGTTTACCCTGGCCAAAGAAGATGAAACGTATACACCTGGCAGCGAACGCGTGATTGTTATTTGGAAGGACTGGAAAATCAACCTGCAGATTTGTTACGACCTCCGTTTCCCCGAAATTTCGCGTAACGTGCTGGACCCTGATGGAGCAGCCATTTATGACCTTTGCCTTTATGTGGCCAACTGGCCGGAGCGCCGTTCCCACCATTGGAAATCACTTTTGGTGGCGCGCGCCATCGAAAACCAATGCTACGTAGCGGGTCTGAACCGGGTAGGGGAGGACGGTAAACAACTTACCTATACCGGCGATTCAAACGTGTACAATGCCCTGGGCGAAAAATTGGCCCCGGATGCTCCCGGAAAAGAAGAAATAATCACCGTTTTACTTTCCAAAGAAGCTTTGCTGCAGGTACGTCAAAACCTGAACTTCCTCAAAGATGCCTGACTGGACGCTTGAGCTGGTCCAAAACCACGGCTTGTGGGCGCTGTTCCTCTTGTGTTTTTTGTCTGCGACTTTACTTCCTGTCAGCTCGGAACTGGCGCTTCTTGCACTGTCAGCGGCAGGCCAACATGGCTTTTGGGAATTGTTTCTCGTGGCCACCACCGGGAATTTCCTGGGAGGCCTCACGAATTATGCCATTGGGTTTTTCGGACAGCAGGTTTTGGAAAAAAGCCTGGTCAACCAGCGGATGCATCGTTTCGTAAAACGTTACGGAAGTTTTGCCGCCTTCTTTTCCTGGCTTCCTTTTGTGGGTGACCCGCTCGTTGTCGTTTTGGGTTATGTCCGTTCCCATCTCGGGTGGACTGCTTTTTGGATGTTGCTCGGAAAAGCGCTGCGCTATTTCGTTTTGCTCTTTCCGCTTTTTTGATTCAGAGCTTTAGGATTTCTTCCAGTTGATCGTAAGACATGACCGGATCATTGTAACAATTTGATCCTAACTCCCGGTAGTAGTTTTTTCGGATCCCGTGCTCATCCAGGAAATAATATTTTTCGATAGAAACTTCTCCGCAGGATCCCATCCGCGAGCTGTTAGTGTAATATTCAAATACAAGCACCGCTTTATTTTCGAAATAATAGACCTTAAACAGGCTGTTTGACGTGATGGAGACATTGAAAGAGTGCCCGGTGCCCATATTTAATGCTTCTTTTGCACGGATCAATTCTTCATTTTGATCTTCATAATTCAAGCTGTTTTCGGAATCCAGTTTTTTCAAAGCCTCTTCCAGCTTTTCCAGTTTACTTAAATCATCCAGCTTGATCCGCTCGGGCTTTACCTGGCCGAAAGAGAGGTTCAGCAAACAGCAAAAAAGGAAGGTTCCGAAAAATTTCATGTCTTTTATTTTCTGAAATACACTTTGATTTGCTCATATGTTAGCGCCTGGGGTATTCCAATACATGGGCGTTGAATATTTAAAAACTGTTCTACTTTGTTGTCACCTAACAAATAATAGTGTTCGATCAGCACCTCCCCGCAGGAACCCATACGTGATCTGTCCACCGAAGAAAAATAGACAATAAAAGGTTTTTGATCCAAATAAAAAACATGAACATTACTGAGATAGCGTCTTTGCAAATCTTCACCCGTCGTTTTTTCCCTGTAACTGAGTGTAGCGGCCTGCTCCAGGACCTGCCTGACGCGTGTGGATTTTTCTGAATAAAGAAAGTAAAGCAGTGTGTCCTTGCTCACAGAGTTGTCTGAAAATGCGGCTGTTATTTTCTCCCAGGTATCCGCCGATTTTAAATCAAAATGAATTACTTGCTGCGCAAACAGAGATGGACAGAAAAACAGGAAAAAGAAAAATGGTTTCATCGTTTTTGATTTACGATTTATTGTTCCACGGCCGTCCCTTCAAACAGCGTAGGATTGGAATAAACCGAAACCAGCTCGGAAAGCTCGTACACGTTTTTATAACCGTAGCCATACAGGTTGATGTAAGTCGGAATGTTTAGCGCCAGGGTCAGGGTCCTTCTTCCGATTGAGCTTTTTACCGGTGTAGCCGATTTGGTTGGGAAATAAAGCATATCATCCCCAAAATTATTATTGCAGTAAATTAAAATTTTCGTATCCTGAGAAGGAATGATTTTAGCGAGGTTTTCCTGGGTGAAATCCGAAAAATTCAGGTGCACGGCCCCCGTAATGTGCTTGGCCTTATACATCGAATCCGAACGGGTATCGAGAATGAGCACATTCAGCTCCTTGCTCATTTTAGTAAATTCTTCCAGGGTCACCAAATGTGTTGTACGGTGTTCCTTCACCTCGAGCAGCAATTTTTCGTAGGCATCAAAATCTACCAGGGCTGGCTGTGTCACTTTGAATGACTGGCTGAAGACGTTGAGCGCTAAAAGACAGAACGCGGCAAAAATAAAAAGACGTGTTTTCATGATCCTAAATTTCAGGCAAGTACAGTTATACCTTGAAAAGGTTCAAACGGGATTGCTCTCCTACGAATAATGTGGATTTGAACACCTTTAACTAATCCTTCGTGCTTCCTGTCTTAAATCTGCGTGATCAGCGGGAGAAAATAATCCACGTCTATCTGCATAATCCGCGGGAGGAAATCGAACAGAATTCCTATTTTTGCAAAAAAAATTCAAACATGGCAACAATCGAGCAGTACGATTTTAATGGCAAGAGGGCACTGATCCGCGTGGATTTCAACGTTCCTTTAGACAAACAAAGCTTTGAGGTAACGGACGATACCCGCATCCGGGCGGCAATCCCGACCATTGAGCACATTTTGAAAAATGGCGGAAGCGTGGTGCTGATGTCCCACCTGGGGCGTCCGAAAGAAGGGCCGGAGGAAAAATATTCCCTGAAGCATATCCTGCACCAGACCGGAAAATTACTCGATCGCGAAATTCAGTTTGCTTCCGATTGCATCAGCGAGGAAGCCTTTGAAATGAGCGCGGCGCTAAAGCCGGGTCAAATTTTGCTGCTTGAAAACCTCCGTTTTTATAAGGAAGAAGAAAAAGGCGATGTGAATTTTGCCAAAGAGCTTGCCAAACATGGAGATGTATACGTAAACGATGCTTTCGGTACGGCCCACCGGGCACATGCCAGTACCGCTGTGATCGCGCAGTTTTTCCCGAACGACAAAATGTTTGGTTTCCTGCTGGAGGCCGAGATCAAAAGCGTTGACCGCGTGCTGAACAGTACCGATAAACCGGTGACGGCGATCGTCGGCGGGGCGAAAGTTTCTTCCAAGATCACGATCATTGAGCGCTTGCTCGATAAGGTAGACAATATCATCATCGGTGGCGGGATGGCTTATACCTTTGTGAAAGCTCAGGGCGGACAGGTTGGAAATTCCCTCGTGGAAGACGATTACCTCGATACGGCCCTGCGCATTGTGGACGAAGCAAAGACCAAAGGCGTAAAGCTGATCGTTCCGGTTGATACCTTCATTGCGGATAAATTTGACAACGATGCAAACCGCAAGGAAGTAGCCATTGACCAGATCCCGGAAGGATGGCTGGGCCTCGACACGGGATCGAAAACTTCGGAGATGTGCCGCGAAACCCTCCTGGACTCCAAAGTCATCCTCTGGAATGGTCCGATGGGCGTTTTCGAAATGCCGAATTTCGCCCAAGGGACCAAAGATGTGGCCCTGTCCATTGTTGATGCAACCAAAAAAGGGGCCTTTTCACTGATCGGCGGCGGTGATTCCGTAGCAGCGATCAACCAGTTTGGGCTCGCAGACCAGGTAAGCTACGTGTCAACCGGCGGGGGTGCGATGCTCGAATACCTCGAAGGAATTGAGCTTCCGGGCATCAAAGCGATCCGCGATTAAGATTCCAGATCATTTTATATCATAAGAAAAGCCGGGAGCGATCCCGGCTTTTTTGTTTTAATCGATTTTCATTCTTGCTATGATCACCCTCCTTGATCCTCCTGGCACTAACGGTTAGCTTCGCTGCTGTCTTCGACGGTAGTCTTCAAAAGCTAAGCTTTTTCTTCTAGAGGGAGGAAACCAGTTTCTCTCCTTGAGCTACCTACCGCAGGCAGGGGGAGATTAAGAGGGGTGATCTACGAAAATCATCTTATGGGGCACTGAATATCAACAATTTAAATAAAATTCATTTCTAAAAATATGTTAAAATTGAAAAAATTTTAGTACTATGTATTGCATAATACAATGTTTTATATATATCTTTGCAAAGACAAGAAGTTTTAATTTCATCATTAAAAGCAGCAGTTATGAATTTAGAGAATACGCAGGCTCAGATGAGAAAGGGAATTCTGGAATATTGCATCCTGTCGATCCTTGATCAGCAGGAAGCCTATCCCTCAGAAATCCTGGACAAACTCAAAGAAGCCAAGCTGATTGTCGTGGAAGGGACCTTGTACCCTCTGCTGACGCGGCTCAAGAATATGGAGCTCCTGACTTACCGCTGGGAGGAATCGAATGCCGGCCCGCCCCGGAAATATTTCACCATCACCAAGATGGGCAAAGCCTTTCTCGAAGAATTAGCGAGTACCTGGCAGGAATTGAATTACGCGGTACAAAAAATCACCAACAAAAACGAAAAACTATGAAAAAGACAGTTTCAGTAAACATTAAAGGCCTGAACTTCATGATTGAAGAAGATGCCTATGAATTGCTGCACCAGTATATGCATCGTTTGGAAGCCAGTTTTGCCGGCCAGAAAGGTGGAAAAGACATCGTGGAAGACATTGAGCTTCGGATCGCTGAGCTTTGCCAGAATTACCTTTCCGACAAAAAACAGGTGATCGAAAAAGAAGACATCGAAACCATCATCAAAGCCCTGGGCCAGCCCGAAGATTTCCTCGATGAAGAAGAAAATGCGGGGCAGCGGAGCTATAGCGAGCAGCAAACAAGCGGGGAGGACAAACGCCTTTACCGCGATATCGAAAATGCCAAAATTGCAGGGATCTGCGCCGGTTTGTCCAACTATTTCAACATCGACGTGATTGTTGTGCGTGTGATTTTCCTGCTTTTCTTCTTCTTTGGTTTTGGTGTTCCGATCTACATCATCCTCTGGATCATCCTTCCCAAAGCGGCATCCAGCATCGACAGGCTGCGCATGCAGGGAAAGCCGATCACGGTCGACAGTGTGAAGGAAGAAATCGGGCAGGCAGCCGACCGCTTTACCACCAGCTCCAAAAGCTTCGCGGATAAGTTGCGCAAGGACGAAAACCTGACAAAACGCTTCAGCAGCATCGGCCGGCTGATCACTTCTGTGCTGGGCTTCGGCCTGATCATCACCGGGGTATTTTTCCTGATCATTTTCCTGGTGCTCTTTTTCGGAGGCCTGCGTTTTATCCCGGTTCACGGGGAGGAAGGCTTCCTGTCCTTCAGCCAGCTCGGCGAATTGCTCCTGAGCGATTCAGGTGATGTGGTCATGGCCTGGCTGGGCATCTTCCTGGTGGCTTTTTCGGTGATTCTTTTCCTGGTTTCCAACGGAACTTTCCTGGTGCTGCGACACCGTTCAAAATGGGCCAAAATTTCATCCGTGACCCTGATCAGCCTGGGGATTATCGGTTCGGTGCTCTGCATTTATATCGGGAGTAAAAGCGCCGGCGACGTGATTTCCGAAGCCGAAATCGAAAATAAGATCGGGAGCGTCAATGCCCCGGAACTGGTCGTAGATCGTTTTGAAAATGCACCGGAAAGCGGGGCTTACAAAGCAAGGAACAGCGATCCGTTTAATGACCCGATCCTGGTGAAAGGCACCAAACTGGTGGACCACGGCGTGCAGTTTGTTTACCGCCCGTCGAAAGACAGCCTGTTTCATATCTACCAGAACCAGGCGGCCAACGGTTATTCCTACCGGAATGCTCTGTCCAAGGCCAAAAATATCCGCCACCGCGCCGAGCTTGATTCCAATATCCTGCGGATCGATCCGGAATTCGTTTTCCCGAAAAGAGATAAGATCCGCGGCCAGGAAGTGATGATTATTATTGAGATCCCGCACAATAAATGGGTCAGGATCGGTGATGAGCGGATCAGCATGGACGAACCCGACTGGGAAGGTGAAGCGCCCGAAAAAATGGGCTTCATGGAACACGACGGCGAATACGAGCGCTGGGATTAAGATCACTTTCTCCGGAAAGGGCTTGGTCAATAATTTTCCTTTGGTATATTTTTTGTGTCGTAGAAATTATATTTTTGCACTAAAATATTACCGGTTATGAGATTAATTGTTGTGATTGCCCTTTTTGCTATGCTTGCTGGTTGTGGCGTAAAAGTACCGTATACAGATCAGCTGAAGGAACAATATAGCCTGACGGAAGAAAATATCCGCAAGGTGCAGTTTTACACCTCTGCCACGATCATCCTGCAACGCAAAAATGCGGTTGAAAACCAGGAAACGACTGATGGCGGGGCGCTGGTAACCAATGAAAATGCGGTTGAAAACCGGATCATTATTCCGGTAAACACCCGCTGCGTATTTGAAAAATTTGAAGCGAACGGCGACATTCACGTACGTTTTGAAGTAGGACAGAACAAAACCCTGCGCTTTGCTATCCGTAAGGGGCAGACCAATGGCCGTTATTACCTGCTTGCCAATAGTTGGGATGCCAGCAAGGGCGGAGAGATCAATTACGGGAACCTGACGTATTACGCCACGACCGATTCTGGTTCAGCCCACCTGCTTGTTGTAACCAAGAAGCTGAAAAAGGTGAAGCGCAAAGACCGCGTGGTGAAGGGAATGAAAGTGTGATTAAGTGGATAAGTTCATAAGTTAGTAGTTCTTAAGTTAACTGCTAACTCCGAAACTCATGAACTTCGTAACTATTTCAAAAGTTGCCCGATATAATTCAGTAATTTTTCCTTACCGAACTGGGACTCGCTGGACGTGGTGAATACCGGTGGCAGTTCCTCCCAGTATTTCAGCATCTCCTTTTTGTAGGCCGCCAGGTTTTTTTGCAGCGAGGAGGAAGACAATTTGTCGATTTTGGTAAAGACCATCGCGAAAGGAATGCCTTTTTCGCCGCACCAGTTCATAAATTCGATGTCGATTTTCTGGGGTTCCAGACGCGAATCGAGCAACACGAAGGTATTTACCAGGGTTGTGCGTTCCAGCAGGTATTCCGAAATAAAAGCTTCAAATTTCAGGCGCGCCACTTTTGAAACCTTGGCGTAGCCGTAACCCGGTAAATCCACCAGGTACCAGTCTTCGTTGATTTCAAAATGATTGATGAGTTGTGTTTTCCCTGGTGTAGATGAGGTTTTCGCCAGTTTTTTATTGCCCGTAAGCATATTGATCAGGGAGGATTTTCCCACGTTTGAACGGCCGATAAAGGCAAATTCCGGCTTTCCGTCTTTGGGGCAATCCTTATGGGTTGTGTTGCTTACTACGAAGCGCGCGTTCTTAATGAGCATCCTTAATTTGTTTTTGCAAAAGTACGAATAAAGATTCAGGATTTGTCGTGCTTCGCACATTAGCTGCCTTGCTGTTGCGAGAAGTCGGGACAAACGCTGCGGCGGCCCTGAATTTTTAATTCAACCCCGAATCTTCGAATTTTCAGCGCTTCGGATCTTCGAATTTCCCAAAATCTTCGAATAAATTCCTAATTTTGCTGTTCAGACATGCGGACTTTTGTTTCAATCCCCAACCAATTCAGCGTTTTAATCAAGCGCATCGGAATTTTGTTGTTGTGTATGCAGCTCTGTCGCGTGATTTTCCTCATTTATAACTGGTCCAACTTCCTCCACGTCGGTTTCCTGGATTTCCTGGTTTCCCTTTGGTTTGACCTCATTACCATTTGTTTGCTCGGCTTTCCGCTGATCGTGTTCAGCATGCTCCCTTTCCCTTTCCGGGAACGCCGTTTTTACCGGGTTTTCATCCAGATCTTGTTTTATTTCCTGCTGGTAGGCTTTACGGCCCTTAACCTGATTGACGTGGAATATTTCAGCTATACGCAAAAACGCTCCACGATTGATTTGTTTACGATCCTGGACGCCGGCGATGATTTTTCGCAGCAAATCACTTCTTTTTTTATGGATTTCTGGGCCTTGTTGCTTTTTTTGCTCGGTTTTATCCTCCTGGCTCGTTTTCTCAATAAACGGATTAAGCAAAAAGAAGAGAAACCGGCCTTGCTGCGCGATTCGGCCTGGTTTTTTGTAGCTGTAGCCTTCGGGATTTTTATCGGAAGGGGAGGATTGATCCTCAAACCCGTCAGCCCGATCGATGCGGCGCGCTTTACCCGCGTGGAAAACTCGGCCCTGGTATTGAATACCCCCTTTACCATGGTGAAATCCTACAACCAGGCCGGACTGGAAGAAAAAAATTACATGAGCCTCGCCGAAGAACACAACTGGTTCAACCCGGTGCACGAGTCGAGACCGGCCGGGATTTTACCGGAAAAAACCAACGTCGTGATCATCATGCTGGAAAGCTTCGGCAACGAATGGGTAGGGGCGGCCGGTGCCAAAAAATCCTTTACGCCTTTCCTGGATTCGCTGACGAAAGTGAGCCTGTATTTCAAAAACGGGATTTCAAACGGGAAAAAATCCATCGAAGCGGTGCCTTCCATCGTATCCTCCCTTCCTTCGCTGCTGGACAACCCTTACATTTCTTCCACTTACGGGAACAACAAGCTCGAATCGATCGCCTCCATTTTAGGAAAACACGGCTATGAATCGGGTTTTTTTCACGGGGCGACCAATGGCTCGATGCGCTTTGACGGCTTTGCGGCCCAAGCGGGCTTCGATCACTACTTCGGGCGCCGGGAATACAACAACGACGATCACTTTGACCAAAGCTGGGGCATTCTCGATGAATATTTCAATCCCTGGACCGCCCGTAAGCTGACGTCCTTTAAGCAGCCTTTTTTTGCTACGCTTTTTACGCTTTCCTCGCATCACCCGTATTTCATCCCCAAGCACATGCGCGGCAAGTTGCGCAAAGGCCCGCAGCCGATCTGTGAATCAATCCATTATGGAGACTACAGCCTCCGGAAATTTTTTGAAGAAGCCCAAAGGCAGCCCTGGTACAACAACACGATTTTTGTGTTGTGCGCCGACCATACTTCTGCAACCAACAGCGAGCTTTATAACCAGCGTACGGAAATGTACAAAATCCCGATCCTGTTTTTTGACCCGCAGGGCAGGATCAAGCCCAAAAAGGAGCTACGCGTTTTCCAGCACGTGGACATCATGCCGACTGTACTCGATTTGCTGAACATCAAAACAAAGTTTTATACCTACGGGCAATCCTACTACCGCAATTTCGACCCGGAAGCCCTGAATTACATCGAAGGGACGTATAACTATTACAAAAACGCCCACATGATGACTTTTTCCAATGAAAAGGCACGAAATTTGTATAGTATTTCCCTTTTAAGAAAAGACACGCCCGATTCGATTTCCTTTTACCGGAAAGAGGTGAGGCGTTATGAAAAACGGTTGAAAGCGATGATTCAGCGCTATAACCGCGATTTAATCCTGAATCAGACAACCGTAAAATGAAACAGAAAATAAGGTTTATCATCAATCCGAGATCGGGAGTAGGACGGAAGGAGCAGTTGCCGGCATTGATCGATAAGCACTTAGACCACAGCAAATTCGACTACGAAATTTCCTATACACAATACCGCAAACACGCAAAAAAACTCGCGCAGGAAGCTGCCCGGGAGCACATTGATATTGTTTGCGCAGTGGGGGGCGACGGATCGGTACACGAAGTCGGTACGGCGCTCATCAACAGCGATACCCGCATGGCGATTATCCCGGTGGGTTCCGGAAACGGCCTGGCGCGCCATCTTAAAATTCCGCTGCAGGTGGAAGAGGCAATCAAGACGATCAATGAGGGCCATGAGATCCTGATGGACACCGGCCTGGTTAACGACAAGCCTTTTCTGGGAACGGGCGGTTACGGTTTTGATGCCCTGATTGCGAAAAAATTCGACCTCACCAACAAACGCGGTTTCATGGGCTATGCCAAACTGGTGTTAAAAGAATACCTGAAATACAAACCCGTAAAAGTGATTATCGAATTTCCGCACCTGAAGCGCGAAGTCCCGGTGGTACTGTGCTCACTGGCCAATTCCTCGGAGTTCGGAAACGGCTTTTCCGTGTCGCCACAATCCAACATCAGCGACGGAAAAATGGAGCTTTGCGTGATCCAGCCTTTTTCGATCTGGCGCCTGCCTTTCCTGATGTTCCGTTTTTTCAAAAAAACAACCCACAAATCCCCGATCGTGGAAATTATCCCCTTTTCCAAGGTACGGATCCACGTCGAGCATAATTTCGCCCACTACGACGGCGAACCTTTCAAAGTAAGAAAGGAACTCAATGTGGAGGTCAAACCAAAAAGTTTGCGTATTTTAGTCGGGAAAAACTATAATTGATTCTTTCTCCCCCTTGATCGCATGCCGCAAAAGCTTTAGCGATGGCGCAGGGAAGAGGGGTGACCCCGGAAAATTTTATTATCACAGAGTCCTCCCCCTCGGTCCCACTCTAAAGGGGAAGAATAAACATTTATCATTCGAAAACATGGAATTCATTGAAGCAAACCTGGAGAACATCCTCCCGTATTTTGAAAAGCTCAGCCCGGAAAGCAAACCGCTTTGGGGAAGCATGTCGGCACAGCGCATGGTAGAACACCTCACCGACACTCTGAAAATCGCCACGGGCGAAAATCCCCAGAAACTGGAAATTCCCGCAGATCGTATTGAGCGCATGCAGGCTTTCCTGGAATCCGATAAGCCCATGGCGCAAAATATTGAAGTTCCCTTCGCCAAAAAGGACACCGGCCTGCGTCACGAAGAGCTCGAGCTTGCAGTAGACGAGTTTGTGGATACCTGGCTGCATTTCGAAGAGCTTTATGAACAAAATCCGGAGCTGAAAGAGCTTCATCCTTTTTACGGACAGTTGAGTTATGAACAATGGCAGCGACTGAATTCCAAGCATCTCACGCACCATTTCACCCAGTTTGGGCTGCTTTGAAAGGAATTGACCGGAGAAGTTTTTAACAAAATCCGGAATCAAAAACTAAGCAAAATAGTTCATTTACTCACTCAAACGCTTCATCCGTCATTTAATTTAGCCTGGCTGAACCGCTTTAGTATACCTTTGTGACGTTAGTAATTCGGGACATTCTGATTTTAAATATTACTAATCACATTCTCTTCACTGAAAATAAAAAAGGTGAGGCTATCGCTAAGATGAGTTTAGGTTTTCATAAGTTTTTGCGTGATCCTCCCTTTTTTTCTTTTGACTAATTACACATTTAAATAGATCGGCCGGCTTGGATAAAAATTCAAGATTCGGTCTTATTTTTTGCGCTTTCGGTGTTTATTTTTTAAGTAACTTTGCAAAAAATTTTGATATAAAATGAGCGCATTTTCAGAACGACACATTGGGTCAAACAGCCATGAAAAACAAGCGATGCTTAGCAAGATCGGGGTTACCTCCATCAACGAGCTGATTGACAAAACCATTCCTTCACACATCCGCCTCAAAGGCGAGCTGAATATCGACTCCGCTTTGAGTGAGCAGGAATACCTGGCCCACGTGACGGAACTGGGCAACCGCAACCGCGTGTTCAAATCCTACATCGGCCTGGGCTACAACGACACCATTGTTCCTTCTGTGATCCTGCGCAATGTGCTCGAAAACCCGGGATGGTATACCGCTTATACGCCTTACCAGGCCGAGATTTCCCAGGGAAGGCTTGAAGCCCTGCTGAATTTCCAGACCATGGTGCTCGACCTCACCGGGATGGAAATCGCGAATGCCTCCCTCCTGGATGAAGCCACAGCCGCTTCCGAAGCGATGATTATGTTTTTCAATTCCCGCTCCCGGCAGCAGGTGAAAGACAATGTGTCCAAATTCTTTATCTCCGAATATGCGTTCCCGCAAACAATCGATGTGGTGAAAGGCCGCGCTGCCAACCTCGGTATCGAGTTGACGGTGGGCGACCCGGAAACATTTCACGGCGACAGCTCTTATTTCGGTGCCCTGACCCAATACCCGGATGCTTACGGGCGAATTACCGATATCGGCGCTTTCATCCAAAAAGTAAAAGCCCACGAAATCCAGGTAGCGGTTGCAGCGGATATTCTTTCGCTGGTATTGCTTAAATCCCCGGGATCGCTTGGAGCGGACGTTGTGTTCGGCTCTTCCCAGCGTTTCGGCGTTCCGATGGGTTACGGAGGCCCGCACGCAGCTTATTTTGCCTGCCGCGAAGATTACAAGCGAACCATTCCGGGACGTATCATCGGTGTTTCGAAAGATGCCGACGATAACCTGGCGCTTCGTATGGCGCTCCAAACGCGTGAGCAGCACATCAAACGCGACAAAGCAACTTCCAATATCTGTACGGCCCAGGCCCTGCTTGCCGTTATGGCCAGTATGTATGCCGTTTACCACGGTCCGCAGGGAGTGCGTGAAATTGCAACGGAAATCCACAGCAAGGCCAATGCTACGGCAAAAGCCCTGAGAAACCTGGGTTATACTATCAAACACAATAACTTTTTCGATACCATCTGGGTGGAACTGCCTTCCGGTATTTCGATGGTAGCTTTCCGCAAGGAAGCTGAAGCCAGCGGGATGAACTTCCGCTACATCAATGCATCGCAGCTTAGCATCAGCTTTGGTGAATC
>CBINGV010000066.1:0-14002 GCA_966250255.1 uncultured Flavobacteriales bacterium
CATTCATCGTTCATCATTCATCACTTTCCATTTTTACCCAATCTTCTTATATAATGCAAATGCCTTATATTGAGCTTCCTGTGTAACCAATCCGTTTTTTTTGTATTATTTTTAAAATGATTTTGAGCCTATGAAAACGTTTAACTATCTCTTTTTTACAGTTATGTTCTTCCTTTTTTCTTTCCAGAAAAGCACGGAAATACTGGATTTTGAATTTGCAGAAAAGTATTGCAGCAGCATCGAAAAACAAACAGACCTGCTTGCCCGGAATTACAAGTTAACCGCCGCAGATGTGCTCCCCGTCGTGTACCCGGAGTGCAGCCGATTCAATGCCCTTTCCAACGCCTTCGAAAGTGATGTGCTTTCCTTTTATTATATCCGGAACGGTGTCGAAGGCGCCGACTTTTCGGTCGGGTATTTCCAGATGAAACCGAGCTTCGTGGAAGCCCTTGAGCAGGAAATCGCCTGCAACGATCTTTTCAAAGAGCAACGATCCAAATTTGCTTACACAGCCCGGGATCTTTTTGCCGAGCGCAACGAACGCCTCGACCGCCTGCAAACACCCGCCTGGCAGATGGAATACCTTTGTGCCTTTGTTGCCTTGATGCATGAGCGCTACGAGCAGGAAAACATCAGCATTCCTTTGACCGAATACGTGGCGGCAGCCTACAACTATGGTTTCCAGAAACCCCAAAGCGAAATCCTCGACTGGGCGCAGGTAAAAGCCTTCCCGAACGGCAAAGGAAACAGCCAGAATTATGCTTATGGCGAATTGGCTCGTAATTACCAATTAATGCATTACGGCCATGAATAAGCTGCTGACATCTATCCTCAGTTTGCTGCTGCTTTTCCCGCTGCTGGGCCAGAAGGTCATTACCGTTAAAAGCAAGCATTCCCGAACGCTGATCCACACCTTCAAAAAAGGCGAGATGCTCACGCGCGGTGAATCGCGGATCCACATCAAGGCAGCCGGCGTGGGCTACGAGTTCTGCACCATGGATGAAAATTTTCGCTATTACCTTTACAAAAACGGCAAAAATCTGGGTGAATTTTCCTCTCACTGCTTCAGCGATGATCCTTATACGGTAAAACCGTTGCGCCAGGGCGACCAAACCTGGTACACGCTGACGCTCAGATCAGGTGAAAAATTCGGCCCTTACGAAACCGTCAGCCCGGTTTATGACTACCGGACCTATGAAATTACGGGGATCCGTTACAAGGACAAGGGAAAACATTACCTGAAAAACCTGGACAACGGAAAAACATACGGCCCCTATGACGATTTCATCACGAGCCGGCTGACCAAAGAAGAAATGACGATCAGCTACAAGGAAACCAAAGGCTGGTACCTACTACACAACGACGTGCTCTACGGGCCTTACCGGAATTTAAATTCGCCTTATGCCTACCGAACTTCGAAAAACGAAAAGTTTTATTTCCATTTCCAGGATGACCAGGATCAATGGCATACTTACTACGATCAGGCGGTATTGCCCTACTCTTCGGGTGTTTCGCCCGGCATAACGGCTTTCGATAACGGCAAGCTCATGTTCCGTAGCTCCAATTCGGACCGTTATGCAGATACTGCTTACTACCACATCGACGACCGCAAATACCGGGTGATTAACTTCGTGGAGGAAATTGACCATAACTCTTTCGGCGACATCCTGGAATCCAAGCTGGAAAGCCGAAGCTATACCAGCGTAGCTAAAGTCTACGACGACGGAAAGGAAATCGGGAGATTCACGCGCCAGTACATCAACGAGAACAACTGCTCTAATTCCCCGTATTTCCAATGCCTCTTTACCGATCCGGACAGCAAGGAGGTTTTTATTTACGGCAATAAGCAGCTGACCCGCCTGGGAACAGAGGACGAAGTCCACAACCACAAGGTGTACCTGGTCGGGAATGATTATTATTTCATCCGCCAGACGGACAACGTGCTGCTGAAAAACGGGCAGGCAACAGAGCGGGATGTGCTTTCTTTCGACTGTAGCAACCCGAATGAAATTATCCTGCAAAAACGCCAGGGCGATTATGACGTATTGTACCGCAACGGGAAAGAAATGTCTTACGGCGAGCTCGCCAAATACAAACACAATCCCCAATGGTATACGCTCAAAGACAGCCCGATGCAGTTTTATGAGATCGACGGAAAAACCTACATCCAGGCCAAAGGATCGAACAAAAAAATCGGGCCGGTGCGCCGCTACAACGAATTTCGCTTCAGTCGCGGGAATGCCCACCTGGCCGAATGCGATAACCGCCGCATGGAAATCTTCATCGACAACAAGCTTTTTTCACCCGGTTTCAGCCTGGCTTTCCACGAAAAGGAAAACAGCTTTTACTGGTTGAGCATAGAAGGAAATAAATTGTATTTACACAGCTATCAAAACGATTGACTATGAAAACCACCCTGAATATTTCAGCCCTGCTTGCTCTCTGCGGCCTGATTCTCGGATCCTGTTCGCAGCAGCACCTGGAGGACAAGGCCGAAAAAACGGCCATTGATCCTCCGTTCAAAGGAATTGACGTGAAAGCGGATGTATACCGCATCAACCCCGCAGAGAAAACTACGATCACTACCCGGGAAGGAACGACGATTACCATTCCGGCAAATATCCTCGTGGACGAAAAGGGCCGAAAGGTCAAAGGCCAGGTGGAACTCTCCTACCGCTCGATCAATACGCCGGGAGAAATCATTGCCAGCGGCATCCCGATGGGCTACGACTCAGCCGGGGTGAATTACGATTTCATCTCTGCAGGTATGTTCGAGATCAAAGCGAAATCCAAAGGCAAAGAAATCTTCATCGACCAGGGCAAAAGTATCGGGGTTGATTTTGCGTCCTACAAGGAAGGGGATGACTTTTCCTTTTACAAAATGGATGACGCTAGCGGGAAATGGTCTTACAAAGGTATCAGAAAGCCGGAGAAAAACGAGATCAAGTTCCAGAAACTGGAGCGTTTTAAGGATGAAAACCTGGTTGTATTCGATATCGATTATTCCACCCATGAAGAGCTGAAGCCTTTTCACCATTTAAAATGGCTCTGCCTCGACCCGGAGGAAAAAGACAACCCGATTACCCACGATTGGGTGGCCCGGGAACGCTGGACAGACATGGAGCTGAAATCCCTCGATAAAGCACAGGGAATTTACGAAGTCCACCTCATTTCTGCCGAAAAAGAAGCCCGTTTCAAAGTATCCCCTTACCAAATGGATAACGAAGCGCTCGCCGCCCAAGTCGAAACATTAAATGAAACCGTTCGCCAGCGCAAGGAAGAAGAGCAGCGTATCCAGTTTGAAGCGGACATCACGCGCAATTTCCAGGTATCGTCCTTCGGGACCTACAACTGGGATAAAATCGAAAAAGAAGTAGCGGAAGGAAACCTCGTGGTGACCAATGCTTCCTTTGAAATCGATTCGAAAGGCCTTTCTGAAAACATGCACATTTACCATTTCAGTGGCAAAGACAAGTTATTATCGCGTGTAACCAATAAATGGGACAAGTTGCTCTTCAATCCCAACGAAACGAACAAGCTCCTGGTCGTGATGCCTGACAATTATGTGGCGCTAAGCGATCCGGCGGAATTTACACAAGCCAGAACAAAGGCGGACTTTCTTTTCCGCCTTAAAAAACGCGGCAAAAAGATCTCGTCCATTACAGAGCTGGATGAAATCCTTGCCATGAAATAAAAAACAATTGTTTTTTTGCCACGGGTTTCCTGCTACACGAGTTTTCTTTTCATAGTTTCCAGCTGAGAAATCCGTGGCTTTTTTTCTTTTCCGGGTTGCCGGTCCACGGTTTTTTGTATTTTTATGCCTCTCAGACAAATCCGGATCAATACGTGCAACCGAAACTACGACATATTTTCAAGCAGCTTCTCACTTTCTTTGTGATCTTTTGTTGTGCTTTCAAGTCCTTCGGTCAATCGTCCTGGAAGGAAACCCTCCAAAACAAAAAAGGCGAAATTGAAATCTATTACTACGATTCGGAAAATTTCATCATTGAAAAAAACGGCAAGCTCGTTGGAATTGAATACGACTTGCTCCTGGCTTTCTTTGCTTTTATCGAAGAGCGTTACGGCGTTCAGCTGAAAAAGAAATTCATCCACGCCAATTCTTTCGGCTCGCTTTACGAAGGGATCGAACGCGGCAAAAGCGGTCAGTTCGGCGCCTGTTCTTTTTCCATGACGAAAGAGCGGCTCCAGCAGGTGAATTTTTCGCCCCGTTATATGCCCGACATCGAAGTGATGGTGTGCAGTAAAAATTTCGCCATCGCCGAAGATACCGCTTCGTTTATCCGTGAATTCCGGAATGCAACGGCGCTTGTGGTCAAAAATACCACCTTCGAGGAGGACCTGAAAGAAATCCAGAAGCTGATCCCGAACATCCGGGTAAAATACACTAAAACCGGGGTCGAGATCCTGGAGAAAATCAATGATAACGACAATTACATCGGCTTTTCGGAATTGCCTAATTACATTTTGTCTTTCCAGAAAGGCCTCAAGCTGAAGCGTCAATCCCTCTTCCGTTTCGAACGCATGGGCCACGGCTTTATCTTCCCGAAAAACAGTGACTGGCAGGAGCCCATTGATGCTTTTTTCAAAGATCCCAACTTTAAGCCCTTGATGAACATCATCATGAAAAAACACCTCGGAAATGACATCAAAGATTTGCTTTGGGTGATGGATGATGACCAGACGCAGGGCCACCGGAAGGAAGTGAACCTGCTCAACAAAGAGCTCGAAATCCAGCGCATTGAGATCCAGAAAAATGAGCTCGAAGCCAAAAACCAGGAACTGATCCGCAACATTTTTATTGTGACGATCCTCTTTATTACGGTAATTGCTTTTTTCCTCGTATACGTCAACCGCCGCAACCGCAAAACAAACCGCTTGCTGAGCGAGCAGAAAGAAGAGATCCTCAATCAGAAAATTATCATTGAGGAGAGCAACAAAAATGTAATTGACAGCATCAATTATGCGAAACGGATCCAGGAAAGCATCCTGCCCGGGCGCGAGCTGTTCGGGGATTTGTTCCCGGATTCTTTCATTTTCTATAAGCCCAAGGACATCATCAGCGGGGATTTTTATTTTGCAGGCATTCCCTCCGTGAGCGAGCGCGATGTACGGATTTTTGCCGTGGGCGATTGCACGGGCCATGGCGTACCGGGCGCTTTGCTGACCATCATCGGCAATACCTTTTTGCAATTGAGCCTGAAGGATAAAAACATCAATTCCTGTGCCGAAGCGCTACATTTTCTCAATATCGGGCTGGCCGACATCCTCCGGAAAGACCGCAAAAGTATCCAGGACGGAATGGACATTGCGATGTGCGCCCTGCACATGAAAACGATGGAACTGGAATTTGCCGGCGGGAATAACCCCTGCTTCATTATACGGGACCGGGAGCTAATTATCCTCAAACCGGACAAGCACGGCATCGGGCAGCTCGACCGCGATGACAAACTGCTGCCTTTTACCAATTATTCCTTCCAGCTACAGAAAAACGATACGGTTTACCTCTTTTCAGATGGTTATGCCGACCAGTTTGGCGGCCCTGAAGCTTACAATGGTGGAAAGAAATTCAAAATCTCCCGCATGAAAGAGCTCCTCCTGTCTATCCAGCACTTAACGATGGACGCACAAAAAACAGAAATTGAAAAAGCCTTTTATGACTGGAAAGGTGGACTCGAACAAGTCGACGACATTTGTTTTATGGGAATCCGGGTGTAATTATTCTGATTCGTATTCGAAATGTGTGTTTTGGTATGGTTTATCTAAAAACACACGCCAAAACAGGATTCAAATCCCAATTTCTTATTCATGATTGTTGCATGCCTACGGCATCCAACAGAAAACCGGATGTTACTTTCATCGCTGTTTCACATAGCCCCTTTTCCCTTCCGGGATTTGCAGGATCCAGGTGTAATAGCCGATAAAATGCGAATCGAAAAAGCCTCTGCGGGAATAAAGCGCCCGCGGGATATAAATCCGCTGATCGTCGGAAAGTCCGCCCGCCTTGGATTGAGGTGCTACGCCATCCTGTAAACACGGCGCATCAAAATGGCTCGCGTTGAAATTGCTGCCGTATTGCCATACTTCCTGCCATTCTTCCGGGCGCACTTTCCCGCTTTTGGCATTTTCAGGCGCAATGATGTAAAACCCGCCGAAATTGATCTTCCCGCGTAATTCTTCCACCATGCCGAGCGAGTAGGCAAAACCCATGCTGTGCGCCACAATGTAAACCGTATCATTCGCTGATCGGTTCGGCACTTCGTTAAGCACTTCAAGCAGGTTTTTTCCCGCGAGGCGGCCTTTTTTGCGGCGCAGGTTGAAGCCTTTTTTATTGGCGCGCATTTTCAGCTGGCTCAACGTTTTGGTATCATTCAGCAATTTATCTTTCAGGCTCGGGGCTTTCCAGAGGTAACAGCTGTGTTTTTTGGGATTCGGGCAACGGCGCGGGTAAACCGATGACAGGCTCGAAAAATTCAGGATACTCCGGTGGTTGGAGGTCGCCACGGAAAAATGCCCGTCGGCATAATACGTTTCGTTCGGATTAAGCCTGTTGCGGAACAGCAGGTTGATCTGGTTCCAGCGCTCCCAGTAATCGTAGCGGTCAAAATCGTAAATCAGGTTTTTTGAATTCGGGTATTCGAGCCCTTTTTCGCGGATATCCTCAAAGTTTTCTTCGAAAGTATGCCCGATGGAAGTTGGGCGATAACCGTTTACAAATAATAAAATCCGTTTGGCGGGATCGGCTTGCTGCGTCCGTTCGGTGACATTGATCCCGCGGTGATTATACACTTCCTGCTCCAGGATGCTTCCCTTTTCATCCACCCGGTTAAACACCAGGTAATGACTGTAGGCTCTTTCCTTGAAATCAAGCGTTTGCACATGCAGCGTATCGGAATTGGAAATATAGCGCATCCGCTCTCTTCCTTTTGTGTCTTTCTTCAATTCGAAATAGAGCACTTTTTTGCGCTTTTTCACTTGCCAGCTCCCCTTTTTGCGAATCAGGATTTCGGAGCAGAGGCCGTATTCTTCCTTGTGCGTCAGTTTCGGGTTGATCAGCAGCTCGCGCCGGGCTTCTTTGTAATCAAAACCTTCCATCTCCGGCAAAGGCCCGGAAACGACGGTAAAACGGCTGAGGATGTAATTGCTCAATTCAAAACTGCCGTAACTGAGGTAAGCAATTCCTGCGAGAATCGGGAGGTAGAGCATCCGCCTCCAGAATTTACGCCGGATCGCCCGGCGCTCGAAAAAGCGTTTTTTTCGCTTGCGGATGAAAAAAAACAGGAAAATCATCAGGGCAAGAATAATCACATTGACCGCCGAGATGTAGTAGCCCCGGAATTTATAAAAAGGCCGGAGGAATTTGTATTCCACATCAAAGCGGTAAGAAAGAAAATTCTTTTTGTAAGGCCGACGGATCCCATCCAGGAAATGACTTCCCGAAAAGCTGATGTTCCCGTCTTTGTCTTCATCCCAGAAATAATAGGCCACGATCCCGTTATTGGTACTCACCTGCTCTTCGTTGTCATAAAAGGAAAATCCTTCGGCCACATCCTGGAAAGCTTCCCATTGCCTGTGAGTCATTTTGCGGCCTTTCCCGGTGTCCATCAGGTTATCCGTTGTGCCTTTTACCGGCCCTCCGTCGGCCCAGGAATCGTCGAGGATCCCGATGCCAAACCCCAAGGTACGGGCCAGGTCGCGCGCCAATAAACGCACATCATCCTGCCGCGGCACAAAGCCCATGGATTTATTGCGCACCATGTAGCCGCTGCTGGTATCGGAAAACTCCGGGATCAGGAACAGGTAATACGCATTTTTGACAGCTTTCGGGTTTTCTTCAAAATAGAGGTCGCGCACCAGCCGCATCTGCCCGCTGTATTTGTCGTGTTTTTCAGACGGGGCGCTAAAAACGGTTCCTTTGGTAAATACCCGGCTTTTGAACGGTGCTTCAAACACCAGATCGATGTAAACGTTGGCTTGCCTGAAAATCGCATTGAGCTCGCGGCGAAGCTCTTCCTGCTGAAATTTGTAATCCCGCAGGGGGACTAAAATCACCTGGTGGGCGCTGCGCGGCAACACCGAAACAACTAATTTTCCGGCCAGCTCACCTTCGAAATAAGCAGCAAGGGTATAATTTCGTTTTCGCGGCGGCAGAATCAGGGTAACAGCAGTATCATTTTTTTCGATGTAGGGGATTTTTTCTTTCCCGATAAAAAACTGCAAACGACTGGGATTGATCTTTTTCCTGCTGTGAATGATTACGTCCACGGGGTCGCTCTCTCCTTTCCCCACCGATTTGAAAGCCAGGTGGCCTACAGCTTGTGTTTCGAGCGGAATTTTAGGGTAATCGCGGAACCATTCCGGATGTTCATAGCTATCAAAACCAAAGACCTGCCCTTCGTTCGCCTGAAAGCTCAGTTTTACCTGTGCCCCCAAGGAAGGGGCAAAAGCAAGCAAAAGGCAAAAAAGCAGGGTCGATTTCATGGTTTTTTATTGCAAAAAATAAGGTGTATCAAACGACACACCTTATTGTATATTTTTTTGCTGTTTAAGCTTTTTTGTTGTCTACTTCAACTGCCGCAAGCTGGTCGGATTTGTATTCGCCGGAATCCAGTTTGCTTTTCAGTTTTTTAAAGGTTTCGATGGTGTAGCTTACATCTTCGAGCGTGTGGGCAGCTGTCGGGATGATCCGCAGCATGATCACGTCTTTCGGAACCACCGGGTAAATTACGATGGAACAGAAAATATTGTAATTCTCACGCAGGTCGAAGGTGAGGTTTGTCGCCTCTGCCAAAGATCCTTTCATGAATACCGGGGTTACAGGTGAGTTGGTAGCACCGATATCGAAACCGGCGTCTTTGAAGCCATTTTGCAAAGCATTAGTTATTTCCCAGAGTTTTGCTTTGAGCTCAGGACGCGTGCGGAGCAATTCCAAACGCTTACGGGCACCGATCGTGATCGTGATCGGCAAAGCCTTCGCGAACATCTGGGAACGCATGTTGTAACGTAAAAATTCAACGATGCTTTCTTCCCCGCAGATAAAACCACCGATGGAAGACATGGATTTGGCAAAGGTACCGAACAAGACGTCGATTTCGCTTTGAACGCCTTGCGCTTCACCGGCTCCCTGGCCTGTTTCACCCAAAGTACCGAAACCGTGTGCATCGTCTACGAACAAACGGAATTTGTATTTGCCTGAACGGCGGAAATCAACGATCTCTTTCAGTTTACCCTGGTCACCTGCCATACCGAAAACACCTTCCGTGATCACAAGGATCCCCCCGCCTGTTTTTTCCGTAAGCGCCGTTGCGTTTTTCATTTGCTTGTCGAAGCTTTCCATATCGTTGTGCTGGAATACGAAACGTTTTCCGGTATGGAGGCGCATCCCGTCAAGGATACAAGCGTGAGATTCGCTGTCGTACACAATCACGTCATTGCGGTCAACGAGGCAGTCGATCGCGGAAACCATTCCCTGGTAACCAAAGTTGAGCAGGATACAATCTTCCTTGCCCATGAACTCGGCCAGTTCGTTTTCGAGTTTTTCGTGTTCGCTGGTCTGACCGGTCATCATACGGGCACCCATCGGGTAAGCCAGACCATATTGTTCAGCAGCTTTGGCATCCGTTTCACGGATTTCAGGATGATTGGCCAATCCCAAATAGTTGTTCAACGACCAAACCAAACATTCTTTTCCGCGGAAAATCATCTTGTTACCCAATTCACCCTCCAGTTTCGGGAAAGTAAAATAACCGTGAACTCCTTTTGAATATTGTCCGATCGGACCTCTGTTTTTTCTGATTTTGTCAAAAATATCCTGAGCCATAGCTTCTGTTTTTGTTTTATTGTTTTATAATATTTTGCGCAAAGATATAAAAAAAAGCCGGGAGTTTTACAAGAATCTGAGATTTCCTGCCCGGGGTAGAACGGGCCAAAAAAAATTCCTATCTTTAGTGCATCTGAAATTTTTTACTAGTTTTGAAACCTATGGAAAAACCTAAGCGGATATTGTTCCTCGATTTGATGCGTGTACTGGCATTGTTCATGATGATACAGGGACATACGACTTATGATTTTCTCGACCTTTCCATCCGCGACGGCTACAGTACCGGTATTAAAATCTGGACGAGCCTGCGGGGCTATACCGCTCCGTTCTTTATGATGGTTTCGGGAGCGGTGTTTACCTTCCTGATGTTCGCCCAGGAAAGGCCCGACGGATCGAATCCCAGGGTCAAGGCCGGGCTTCAGCGGATCGTAACACTCTTGTTCTGGGGCTACATGCTGAATTTCCCGATTTACATTATCTGGAAAATTTTTACCAAAGAAGGCCTGAAGCAAATCCAGGAAGTGGGGATCGCCGAAACCTTTTTCACGATCGCCTGGATTTCCATCGCGCTTTTCCTGTTTAAAGCGCTTACTAGTGAGAAAGACGCCAAGCGGCAAAAGATGATCAAAAAAATTTTCCGGGAAGGGGCCCTCAAACACGCCCGCTACCGCGAAGCCCTGTTCAATAAACGCTTTTTCCAGCAGCAGGAGATCAAAAATCGCCTGATGACCTCCGTTTTTTACGGACTGATGATCAGCATTCCTTACCTGATTATTTCCAACCTGCTGACGCTGGAAGAGAAACAACGCGCCCTTCGGGTGGACGTCCTGCACATCATTGCGATCGGTTTAATGACCATCATGTTCATTTATTTCCTCTCGCGTCATGTGAAATGGATCATGGCCTCCATTGCCTTCTTGCTGGTCCTTTTCATCGTTTCACTTTTCCCGTTGGTGCACAATGTCGATTTATCCGATTTACCGATTTTCGTGGCGCCTTACCTGAATGATTTCGATACCAAGTCGATGTTTCCACTAACGCCCTGGCTGGCGTATATTTTCGCCGGCTGCTTGCTGGGAATCTGGCTTTCGGTGGAGATCAAAAAACCGAATTTTGAAAAGATCATCGGTTTCAAGCTGGCAGCTATCGGGGGTGGTTTCCTGCTCCTGTCCGAGCTGGGCGACCGTTTCGAAATCATGTATTATGGCAAAAGCTATTTCTGGCACGATAGTCCCAACCTGATCTATCACCGCTTTGGGATAGTGCTCAGCGTGGGTGCTGTGATGGCTTTCCTAAGCCTGGTGGTGAAAGACCTGCCGAAATTCATGAAGCAAATGAGCCGCAATACACTTTGGCTGTATGTGGGCCACCTGATTATCATTTACCAGATCGTGAAGCCGATAATCGGCTACCAGACACGCTTTTCCGTACCCGTGACCCTGCTTTGCATCATGGCTATGTTTATCCTCATGTACCTGCAAACCCGGATTATCATCTTTATCCAGGGCAAAGGCGGGTACATTGCTTATGTGAAAAGCCTCTTCATCAAAGCCAAGCCTAAAAGTGAAGAAGAAAAAGCGTAGCTTTTGAAGACCAGCGTTAGCATTAGGGATTATATGGAAAATGATTTTTCATTCAGATCATGAATTGATTTTCCTTATCCGGAAACTTTGTATATAAAAAAGCCGGAAAAACCGGCTCTGGAATGGGAAATTATTCATTTTCCACTTTCAATTTTCCATTCTTAATTTTTCTGCGATTTCGGCCAATTCCGCACTTTCCAATTTTAATTTCTCATTGGCGAAATTCATATCGTTCATCGCGTTAATCGGGATGAGGTGAATGTGTGCGTGAGGCACTTCAAGGCCGATCACCGCTACACCCACTTTTTTACATGGGAAAACCGCCTTGATTTTTGCGGCCACCTGCTTGGAAAAAAGCATCATTCCTGTCAGCAGCTCGTCTTCGAGGTCGAAGATGTAATCGATTTCCACTTTCGGAATAACAAGTACGTGACCTTTCTTCAAAGGCATAATGTCCAGGAAAGCCAAAAAGCGGTCATTCTCGGCTACTTTATGACAAGGGATATCCCCACGGAGGATTTTGGAAAAAATCGTTTCCATTAACGGGAAATTTCGA
This sequence comes from uncultured Flavobacteriales bacterium, assembly GCA_966250255.1. Lineage (GTDB taxonomy): Bacteria > Bacteroidota > Bacteroidia > Flavobacteriales_D > Crocinitomicaceae > M2408. Next base: position 11,978 of record CBINGV010000066.1, read on the forward strand.
GGATTTCGAATTTAACAATCCCGTTCGGTGTGGTCACATCGGCAATTTCATTTACGCTTTTGCCCAGTAAGCCTTTCCCGATCGGTGAATCGATGGAAATTTTCTTGGCCTTGAGATCTGCTTCGTTTTCAGCGACGAGCGTATATTCCATTTCCATATTATTGGCAACATTCTTGATTTTTACGCGGGATAGAATGAACACTTTGGATGTATCAATACTGGATTCGTCGATTACACGTGCATTGGCGATGATAGCTTCCATTTTTGAAATTTTCATTTCAAGCAGGCCCTGTGCTTCTTTAGCGGCGTCATACTCCGCATTCTCAGACAAATCACCTTTATCCCGTGCTTCGGCAATCTGGTCGGAAATAGCAGGTCTTTGCACCGTTTTCATATCATGCAATTCGTCCTTCAACTTACGTAATCCTTCTTCTGTATAATAAGTTAACTGTGACATAATTTATAAGCTTAATTAAAACAAAAAACAAGAGAGCCATAAAAATGACCCTCTTGTCTTATGCAAATATATAAAATTTTTTACTTTACTGCAATAGTAACGCCTGCTGTGTGAATTAAACCGAAAGGACCGGACATTCTAACCGCGTACTCAACCCCAAGCGGGCTCTTGTTTTTACCGGAGAGGATGTCAACGGAGAAACCTGCAGTTGGACCGGTAAGAGCATTTGTTCTGTTCTCGGTGCTGAAGATATTTTTCTCGTAAACATACCCTAAACGGATGTTGAATGCTGCTTTTTCCTTAGCCATTCCGTAGTCGAAACCGATCCGGTACTGGTCCTGGGAAAACGAGTTTGCTGTAAAAGCGAGCATTGCTGTCAGTTTGCTGCTTTCGGAGAAGATAAAGTCATACGATCCTCCGATGTTCAGCAGGGATGGCATCTCAAACTGCTGAGAGCGCTGCTCCAGGGTAGCAATACCACCTGTGGTAACGTAGTTGATCTGCTGTGCCAAACCATCGCCTTTGTATTTCATGGTCGGACCAACGTTTTTCAGGGTAATCCCGAATTTGATATGGTCTTTCTCACCGGTTACGTAACGGATCCCTGCATCAAGGGCAATCCCTGAAGCTTTGAGGTTAGCTATGCTTTCGGAAATTACCTTGAAGTTGATTCCGCCGGAAATAGAGCTGGAGAATTTTTTCGCATATCCAAGGGAAACAATATTTACACGTGGTGTGAACACCCCGATCCCACCTTCAGGCAGGTTTACGGTTGTGATTTCCACATCCCCGAAGTTCATCGACTGAACGGTGAGGCAGAATGCACTGCTTTCGGAAATCCGTTGGGCCAACCCGGCAGAGTAATAATTGATCCCTGCTGAACCCAACCAGTTCGACATGTTGAACTTAATCTGGGTCTTGTCGGAATGCGCCAAACCTGCAATATTCATGTAGGAGGCTTCAAGGCCGTTGATATTGGCAACACCGGCATCACCGGCAGAATTGCTTCGTGCCCAAGGGTTAACCAGTAACTGGGAAGCACCGGCAGAACCAACACGGTCTTCGTTTCCGGCGAATAAACCGGAGCTTAAGAATAAAGCTCCGATTATCGCAGTCGTTTTAATCATCTTATTCATACGATCGAAATATATGAAATTAAATATTCTCTAAATCTATTTGTCTTACACCACCGAAGAACTTCAGGATACGCTCACCGGCGCCCGGCACTTCAACGTGGATCAGGTAAACTCCTGACGCAATCGGAATACCTTTCTGGTTTTTCATATCCCAGTCAAGTGAAGTCACCGGACTATCCTTCTTGAAGGTACGGATCAATTTACCACTGATGTTGTAAATTTTCACGGTACACTGATCCGGAAGGTTGGTGATTTTCACACGGGTGTCCAAACGTGTTCTTTCGTATTCAGAGAACGCATAGTAAGGGTTCGGAACAACATTGATCAGGTCGAGCGCTTCTTTGAGCGTTTCAGTATCTGCCGTTGTTGTTGCCAGTGCATCCATCGACCAGGAGTACATCGGTCTTCCCTGGTTTCTGTTTGATGCCACGA
>CBINGV010000067.1:0-13959 GCA_966250255.1 uncultured Flavobacteriales bacterium
TTCCAATTAGCACATTAAAGTATTAGCACATTAACGCTTGTCGCGCAGTTTCAAAAAGGGCCTTTCAACTCCTTTGTGAAGCAAAAAAGCGAGAATAGCCGAAAGTCCCCAGAACAGAAGATATTCGCGTAACCAATAGTTCCCGGCAACGTATTTTTCAGCCAGTTTCCCGTGCATGCCGTATTTGATCAGGAGATCGATCACAATCGTCCGGTTGATGAGATACAGCGAATACGATGTAATGCTGACAAAGGTGATGGCTTTGGAAAGAAAATTTTCACCCTGGATTTTCCAGCCCGAAAGGAAGGGAAGCATGAACAGGACGCAAAAAGCTTTGAGGCTTGGGGCAAAAACACAGTAATAGAGGCTGTTGTCCGTCGTATTCAGGAACTTAAACACGAAGAGCATCACGAACATCATCGCAAACCAGGCCCAATGCCGGAAACGCTCCCAAAGCCGGGGGAAATAAACTATGGAGCAGGCGCCGAGCACACCCACCATGATCCCGTCGAGGCGCGGAACAATTTGCAGTAAAATATCCGTTTGAAAATCTTTACCCTCATAGCTGGTAAAAAGCAGGTAACGGTAGGCTAAAATCCCAATAATGCCCGCGATTATAAGAAAAAGAAGTGTATTTCGGAAATGTTTTTTCAGGAAATAGAGCACGCTGAAAAACAGGGCGGGCACCATCAGGTAGAACCATTCTTCGATGCTCAGGCTCCAGGATTCCTGGAAAAAGTCCGGCTGAACGGCATTGAAATTCTGAACAAAAAAGTAGTACTTGTACCAGTTTCCGGGGACAAAGCCCGGACGAAGCTGAGCGCTTACGATCAGCAGGAAGGTCAATACCACAAAATAGGCCGGAAGGGTGCGCATCCAGCGGCGCGACCAGAAATGGAGCAGGTTCCTGAAACGGGTTTCCCCGCGATTGATCTGTTTCAGCAGGATTTGACCGATCAGGAAACCGCTGAGTACAAAAAAAATCCCCACACCATCGAGCACGAACATGCGGGCTGTTTGCTTGGCTGCTTCCGGGAGCAGGATCACGCTATGGCCCAGCAACACGAAAAAAATCGCGAAGAAACGAAGCAGGTCGAGTCCGAAAATGCGGTTTTCACCGGGATAGATGCTAAAAAAACCCATGTGCGTTTGTCAAGGTGCAAAGGTATGAAAAAAGCCGGGATCAGAGTTGCCGCTCCATCCGGTAAAGATCAAAGCCTTCGGCCCAATAATCGGGAATAATTTCTACGGGGAGAAAACCTGCTTTCTCATAGAAAAGGTAAGCCATTTGGGAGGTGCGTACCGTAACAAGCTTAATTTCGGGGTTTTGCCGCAGGAAAGCCAGACGGAAATCTAAAAGCTCACGTCCCAGGCCTTTTCCCTGGGCGGAAGGATCCACCATGTCCCAGCTGATTCGCGCTGTTCCGGGGTCATCCGGGTAATTGATACCGCCACAGGCTAAAATCCGGCCTTCGGATTCGAGCACAAAATAATCTTCGGTTTCGGAAGTGAGATACAGGGAAAAATCGTTTTCTTCTTCAGGGGCAAAGGCTACAGGGCAATTCAGGTGGAAAAGCGCCAGGAGCTGATCGGTATCCCTTTTTTCGTAAGCCCGGATGTGCACCTTTATTTCTTTTTACAGCATCCGTCCAGCTTTTCGTAAGCGAGGGGATCGGCTGGAATGTTATCGGCGGCAAAGCCCAGTTTCGCAATTTCTTTCCGGATTTCGTCGGGGGTGATTTTTTTCGGTTTATACGTAACGCTGATGGTCATATCCGCCTCGTTGTAATTAACGAGCTTGATGCCTTTTACGTAATAGAGATCGGTTTCCATTTTGCCGCCGCAGGTTTCACACACCTTGCAATGATCGCAATAAACCTGGGTTTTGATCACGATGGTTTCTTTTTTGTTTTGCGCAAAGAGTTGTCCGGCAGCAAAAAACAGGAGAAGTGTGAGGAAGAATTTCATGTTTCGTTTCTTATCAGTTACTACAAAGATAACGAAAAAAGCACGAGTTTTGGTACAGTGGATGCGCTAAAAAACTTCAGGCCGGGAAAGCCATTCCACCCTTCGAACCAAAAGGACCTTCGGAAAGCAGCTTGCGCAGGTTCTGGCTGATCTGGCGCAAAGACGAGCTCTTGATAGCGAAAGCCAGCAGCTGGGTCAGCAGCTCACGCGCCTTGTGCTGGTCACGCTCGGGAAGCTGCAACAGGGGAATTTTATGCCCGCCTTTGCAGAGTACCAGCCGTTTGTTTTCCAGGATGGCGGCAAGGCCACCCGTGCGGCAATGCTTTTTGATCCGCCGGTTTTCGGGGTAAAGACTGAACAGCGCAATCTGGCAGAAAAGCTCATCACGCAGCTCATAAGCTTCATCATCATCGGCATTTAAGATCGCGTAGGTGCTTTCTTTTCCGGGAGGAAGCTGCCACAAATCGGCAAAAACAGCGTTTTGCGTATCCATGTGGGTAATGATGCTGATGTAGTCGGGGGAATTCATGGCAAAGTATTCATAAGTAGTTGATTCATACTATAAAGTTCAAGCATGCGGCATCAAAATCCTTTGCACAATTCCGAAAATCTCTTACATGATTTTGAAGGCCCTTGTTTTTCCCTGAAATAATGTAGTTTTGTACAAAAGGCAAACCCTATGCAAGATAAGGAAAGGCTCCTGAGGGAGGCAAATGAAAGCGATTTACCGGCCATCCTCGAAATTTATAATGAAGCGATCCTGAACACAACAGCGGTCTACGATTATGAACCGCATACGCTGGAAATGCGCCGGGCCTGGTTTAAAGCAAAACAGGAAGCGGGAATCCCGGTTTTTGTGACCGAAATTGCCGGGAAAATAGCCGGTTTCAGCTCCTGGGGACCTTTCCGGTCCTGGGCGGCTTACCGGTACACGGCCGAAAACCTGGTATACGTTCATCCCGATTACCGGGGCTTTGGACTGGGGGAACAATTAACACGCCTGGTGATCGATGCTGCCCGCAAGCAGGGAATTCATACGCTGGTAGCCGGGATTGATGCTTCGAATGAAACGAGCATCCGGCTGCATGAAAAACTGGGTTTTCGGAGGGTGGCCCGTTTTGAGCAGGTGGGCTACAAATTCGGGCGCTGGCTTGACCTCGATTTTATGCAGCTGATTTTTGACGCGCATGAAAAACCCGCTTAAAGGGCTTTCCGGCGAAAGGTACAGAAAATGAAAGACTGAAGGGTGTTAAATGGGGTAGGATGCTCTTCCGTTTCACAGCTGATTTTTTCAAAATGCGCTGCAAAAGTCGCTTCCAGTAAATCTTCGTTGTATTGCCGGATCGGGATTCCGCTGCATTTGAGCGGCCCCTGTTCCGAAAAAGTACCGATAATCAATGTCCCGCCCGGACGAATGGACCCCGATACGAGCCTGACATAAGAACGGATATCCTGTTCTTCGGTCAGGAAATGAAAAACGGCACGGTCATGCCAGCAATCGTAGTTTTGTGCCGGAGAAAACTCCAGGACATCGGAAACAATCCACTTAATTTTAGGGGCATTTTCGGCCAGGCGTTCCTTGGCGCGCTGGATGGCGTTTGCAGAAATATCCAGCACGGATACATCGCTGAAACCGGCCTTGAGCAAATGATCCGCCAGGAAACTGTCTCCACCGCCGGCATCGAGGACGGCTGCGCTTTTGTCTTGTTGAAATTCACGGATCAGGCGGAGGGAAGTATGCGGGACGGGCTGATACCAGCTCACTTCGTTCAGCGCTTTGCTTTCGTAGATGTTTTCCCAATGGGTTTTGCGGTCGAAGTTTTCCATGCAGCGAGAAAATTTGTACAAAAGTACATCTTTTCCGGCTTATTTTTCCGGGTCTTCAACAATGTGCGGATCTTTGAATTTGAGAATCCAGGGCTGGTAAGCCGGTGAATCTCCATTGCTGCTGTTTTTTACGCGCTTGAAAACGCTATGATGGATGGCGATTTTTCCATGGCTTTCTTCCTTCCAGCTACGCTCCAGGCTTTTGAAATACCATTTCAGCTCGTTGTGCATGTGGCCGTCAATGTTGTATGGTTTTTTTGCCTCGAATTGCTGATACATCGGTGATTTTTTGTAAATCAGCAAGCCTTTTTCAGTGGCTTCATCGATCATCCATTTCAGGGAAATATTCGATAGGTCTTCTTCTTTGTAACCCCCGCCCACATCGGTATGTACCCCGCAAAACCAGACTTGTTTGAGCCGCCCGCCGCTGTCGTCTTTCAGACTTTCCCAGATCACCGGTGCAAACAAATGTCTTTTTTCATCGATGGAAAGCGCATGCCGCGCAAATTCTACGCTATCGCTCAGCCCGAAGGAGTGAAAGCGGTGCGGGACCATGCGATCAAGGAAAGTACGCACAAAACGGAGCGGGAAATGCAGGGTTTCGGTTACAAAATTGAGCGGTCTGATCGGTGAGCCCAGGGCTGCCACGGTATCCCAAACACCCAGGAAACGGATTTTGCACCACATCGTATGGTGCCGGTTGATGAATTCTCTGGCCAGGCGTTCACGCTTTTCCTTGTTGCGGATCGTATAAATATTAAAAGCCTGCTCGATCAGGTCGGCGCGGGATTTGGGCAGGATCCCGAACAGGTGGATAAAGCCCGAAAGGCTACGCACGGTTGCTGCTCCGCGGCTGAAACCAAAGAGGTAAACCTGGTCGCCGGCCTCGTAATTTTCAAACAGGAAGCGGTAGCATTCGAGGATATTTTCGGTAAAGCCCCAGCCGGATACCGCCCCGAAAACGTTTCGCCAGTCGGTGCCGATTCCCGGGTCATAAAAAACAACCTGGTTTTTGGTGCGGTCTTCTACCATGTTAAAAAGCTTGTATACATTCGTGTTGTAATCCACGCCGCCTTTCTGGTTGGTACCGTCTGAAAAAATGACAATGTTTTTACCCATAGTTTTAGTTTAACCATACAAACATCATAAAAAAAATCGCAGGAAACAAGCCCCGGAAAGGGGGTAATTTGCCGTATAATATGAAAATAAATCCGGCATTTCAAAAAAAGTATTTATTTTGAAAAACCAATCTGACAGACTATGGATTTAATGAAAATCTTCCAGGCCCTGGAAAACCTCATCTTTGAAATTTTTGCCAACCTGGCTTTCTGGCCCAAAACCCTGTTCATGGTGCTTCGTCACCCGGTCAAAACGATCCGCCTGATGGACACAGAGCTGGTGCGCGAGGAGGATTTTCGCTTCAATAAGATCATGTCGCCGCTCTTTTTTGCTTTTTTGCCGATGATCACGCTCTGTTTTATTTTCCAATTGATCACACCGGAATTTACGCCTGCGGATGTCATGAGCTGGGGAAATAAGTCGAAAAAAATAAGCATTGCCGAGCTGGACAAAAAAATCAAAGCATTTGAAAAAAGGGAAAGGGAAAAACAGATCCCGCAGGCAATGACCGGAAGCCTGTCGATCACAAAAGAATATACAGTCGTGGCAGATTCTTTGGAAAAAAGCTCATTGCGGGTGGATCCGGTCAAATCTTCGATTCTTCCGTTGAGCTGGTCAGATATTTTCCCTATCCAATTGATCGATTATGCAAAAATAAAGCTGGCTGTCCGTGAAAAGCGGGAGAAAGATACGAAAATCACCGCCGAAAACCTGGAAGCCCAGAAGGCTAAGCTGGATCGCATGAAACGTTATAATGAAATTCAGAAGAAGGATTACTTTCCGCTGATCACCGGCCTGTTTTTCCTGTTTAGCCCTTTTCTATTGGCGGTCATGCTTATTTTACTGTTGAAAGAGCCTTTTGATAAGGAAAACTTGTATAAAAAATTCCTGCACCAATGTTTGCTGATTACGCCGCTCAATGTATTCTTTTATTTCCCGGTATCCGCAGGGAGCGGCGGAAGCCAGCTTTTCCCGCTTCTGAGCGCTTATGTGACTTACCCGGTATTTTGTTTCGGTGTGCTGATGCTTATCTGGTATTGGCTGGCGGAAGTGTGGTACATTTCGCATTACCTGAAAAAAAGCGTCATTTTTGGCGGAATCCTGATTTTCCTGGCCTATATATTGAATATTTTCATTTTCAGCTACGTGGGAATTTGCCTGACTTATCTCTTCTGATCAGAATTTTCCCTTTCCGGCGCAATGTACCGGGAAATTAACCGAATTGGCAATGAAACAAAACCGGTGGGCCTTTGCGTGAAGGGCATCCAATTCTGCGAGGCGTTCGCCGTCGCTCACCGTTACCAGCGGATGAAGGGTCACTTCTTCAAATTTCCCGCCGCCATCGGCTGTTTCGATCATTTTTCCTATGGGCTCGTCGCTGTAAGCTGTTACAACAATGCCTGTATCGGCACATAAATGCAAAAACCAGAGCATGTGACAACTCGCCAGCGAGGCTAGCAGCATTTCCTCCGGGTTGTATTTGGCGGCATCGCCGCGAAAAGCCGGATCAGACGAAGCTTCGATCTTTACCTTGCCGGGCGCTTCGATGCTGTGACTGCGCTCGTAATTGCGGTAGCCGGAAGTTCCCGTGCCGGTATTCCCGGTCCAGGTGAGCTGGAGACTGTAGTGGTGTGATTTCATTTTAGTTATGAGTTTTTGAGTTCCGAAGTTAGTGGTTTTGGAGCTCGTTGTTAAATGTGGGGTAAAATTCCAAAAAGAGCAAAGGAAAAATGGGATAAAGGTTTCCGGATTTTTCAATCAGTCTTTTGTAGTACCTCTTCAAGAGAGACCACAAAATTGACACTCTTCCCGCGATTGCTTTCCCGGATGAGATCGCGCAGGCTCTTGCTTTCCACAGCCGCAAAATCACCGACAATCGCTAGCCGCATCCGGTAATTGGAGAATTTCTGCAGGATCTCGCCGGCCATCCCGTTTTTTAACTCAAAAAAATCCGGGTGAATATTCCTTGCATGCAGAATGATGTAGTCAAAACCCTGGAAATAAAGCGTTCCCAGCAAATCCAATCCATCTTCTGCAGAGCTGACCAAGATTGCATCCGACCGGACTTCAGCGATCATTATTTCGTTCTTTTGGTGGGGAATGATTTGCATGTGTGGGGTAAAGGTATACAACGTTTTTTGAACTGGAAAAAGGAAGAACCGCGAAAGAAACAGGGTTTAATTTCTCCCTTTTACAGTGGGCCTCGCTTTTCATTTCCCAAGTCTAAAAGGAGTGGATTTTACTAATTTTTGACCAGCTTCCCAACATGTAAAGTTGAGTTCTGATCACAAATCTCATAAACGTAAAGTCCGGGTGTTAAATCCGGAAAATTGATCTTATTTATAGCATTGTTTATTAGCGATTCTTCATGAATTATTTTTCCTGCAGGATCAGATAACCTGAAATGCGTCTTATTCTTATCAATCTTAATAAGAAGCGCGTCTTTTATCGGGTTTGGATAAATCTCCAATGCTACAGGTTGCAATAATTCTACACCCAGGTTGGCATTGGTGTTCTTTAAAGCCCGGTAATTATTGCTGCTTGCTATATATACAACATCCGGACTTGCGATACTTACATCAACTAAAAGGTCTATACCAATTGTTTCGTCAGTCCAGTTGTTTCCTCCATTTGTTGTTTTTAAAATAGATCCTCCGGTCCCAACAACATAGCCGTTATTTTCGTCTCTGAAATCAAGGGCCATGAAATTTTTGGTTCCTGCACCATCGTAAGGATTACCGACAACAGACCAACTGCTTCCCCCGTTAGTGGTTTTTACAATATAGCCATTTGCACCGGCGGCATAACCTACTGTTGCCGATACCATTTCAATATCATTAAAGTAATAGCTGAAAAAAGAGGGAATAGTTGCTTCATACACCAGGTTCCAGCTTAATCCTCCATTTGTCGTGCGAAATATTTGCCGCCTATCCATTGGTTCCATTGAATTTACAGCAACCCCCAGGTTTTCGTCCCAAAAGTGCATGGCTTTCATAAATATCGAGTGTGTAGCTACAACTGTCCAGTTGGCGCCGCTGTCTGTTGTTTTGTAAATTTTGTTCGAAATACTGGCAAATCCGATCTGTCCATTGATGAAATTTAGTTTACGGAGTCCGGCGCCGGTGACGACATTCCTTTCCCAACTGCTTCCGCCATTAAATGATCTGAAAAAGAGTTCAACGTGAGTTGAATTTGAGTTGTTAAACCCGCAAAGGTAAACTGTATCTTCAGAAACGTATTCGAGTTCAATGATCTGATCTCCGGACAATATTCCGTTATCTGAAGCCGACCAGGTTAAACCGTTCGTTGTTTTTCTGATGGAGTTTTCTCCGGTGCACATCATGCAATGGGTACTGTTTACACATTCAAGTTCATGAGCGGCATTCGTATTTCCGGGATTAATTTCTTCCCATTGGGCAAAAGAACTATTTAGTCCGGATAACAAAAACAAGTAAAATAATTTGAAACGGGTATGCATATTTTCAGCGTATAAAGAGTGTAAAGTTAATGTTATCTGTTAAATAAAACTTACTAAGAACAAAAAGATTAATTCTCCAGCCTTACCAGCTTCTTCAAAATCGCAATTTGCCCCAGGTGGTAATGCGTATGTTCAATGATGCCGTGCAGGTTGCGGTAATAGCTGCCGTATTTCGGGTCGGAAAAGTCTTCCCCCAATTTTTCTTCCGGGAGCAGCTCAACCAAAGCGGCAAAACGTTCGGCATCCTTCCACGCTTTTTCCTGCAGGGCCTGCCAGTCGGCTTCGGATGTGATGGGTGGATGATCAAAACTGTATTTGTCGTGGGCATCCAGCGGGCCGCCTTCGAGTACTTTCAGTACCGCATCGACAAAATAATTGACATGAAAGAGCAGGGTAGCGATGGTATTAAAATCTGCAATTTTGGTAGTTGCTTCCGCCCAGCTAACGTCCTTCAGCTGATCGCGCAGGTTGGAGCACGTCCAGTTCCCTCCGAAATGGACATCGCGAAAATGTTTGGCAATCTGGCCCGGTGTATTCATAAGATCTCCTTTAATTTCATCCGGAGAAGCGGGTAACTTTTCCCCTGCTCGTCCTGTTCGCTCCGGTCAAAGATTTCAAACCCCGCTTTTTGATAAAAGCGAAGCGCCTGTTCATTTTGTTCGTTCACATCCACAAGCTGTGCGTCCAATTCATCCAGCGCAAAACCCAGCAGTCTTTTCCCCAGTCCTTTACCCAGGTGTTCAGGTGCTAAAAACAGCATTTCGATTTTTTGCTCCGCTACGCCAATAAATCCAAGGACTGTATCTTCTTCTACCAGGCAATATACATCGAAAAACCCGAAATCAAGATCTTGTACCAGCGCTTTAATTTCCTTAAAATCCCCGGGACTCAGGAAGTCATGCGTAGCCAGCACGGAACGTTCCCAAAGTTCCAGGATTTGCTGCCGGTAAACCTTATCATAAGCTTTGATTTCAACAGGATACATGTGTTGGGGCTTGATTCGGTAAAGATAAAAATTGTTTGAAAACAAAAGCGGGAGTATAGAAGGAAAATCCTGTTACTCCCGCTTTTCACACCAGGACACACTCATTCTAAACCAACGCAGCACTTTTCACTCACGCTCCACCCTGGTGTGGGTTTGTTCTTGTAGGGGGTAAGGTAAAATTCGAATAAAAACCGGATAAGGGCAATACCGCAAAAAGGGTATTTGGCTGATTTTGGATGAAAATACCGTAAATTGGGGAGGGATCTTTTTTACTTAAAAAGTGGAAATGTCCCTTAAACAGTGTTAGTAAAGAGGATATTCTATAAGCTAAAAAGCCACCCGTGAAGGTGGCTTTTTGACAATGAAATCATTTGTATAAAAAGTGGCTTAATTTTTAAGAAGCCGGATGATCAGTTTTTCTTCTTTATCCAGGACAAGCGTAACAAAATAAATTCCCGGGGCTTCTTCCAGTTTCAAACTGGCCGTTTCCTGTTTAATTAAAATCTCCCGGCTGATTTCCCGGCCCTGGCTATCGGTAATTTTCAACGAAACAAGCTCATATGTCCGTCCGAAATCAAGATGGAATAAACCGTCCGTCGGGTTCGGGAACAAATGAACCCGGGCTTTTTCATGCTCGGTTAAGCCTGCATTCGCAATAAGGACACAAGATGAGGTATCCGTGCAACCGTTTTCAGTGATTAAGACAGCATATTGTCCATTATGTGCAGCCGTATAAACGGAAGACGTTTCTCCTGCAATTTCAGTAAAACCAGCGCCGCAGTTCAGCCATTGATAAACCGCACCGGAAGCATCTGCCGTAATGACCGGATCGCTCACCGATAAACCGGTGTTCACGGTTTGAATCGTCAAATGAATAAGTATAATCGAATCGCAACCGGCAGCATTCGGGATGATTGCCGTATACATGCCTGAACTGGTGTAAACCTGCCCGTCAGGGGCGGTATACGAAAAGCAGGCTGTCTCGGAGATGACGGAAGAACTGCTCTGATTTATGCTTAAGCTAATCGAAATCGTACTGTCACAACCCATCCCGTTCGGGATAACTGCCGTGTACGTACCTGAGCTCGTGTAAACCTGTCCGTCGGGAGCCGTATAAGAAGTACAAGCCGTTTCAGTAATAGCGGAAGTACTTGGATGATTGACCGTCAAATCAATCGTGATGGTACTGTCACAATCCATGGAATTCGGGATAACTGCCGTGTACGTGCCTGAACTCGTGTAAACCTGCCCGTCCGGAGCGGTGTAGGAAGAACAAGCCGTTTCAGTAATAGCGGAAGTACTTGGAAAATTGACCGTTAAATCAATCGTAATGGTGCTGTCACAACCTATAACATTCGGAATGATTGCCGTGTACATGCCTGAGCTGGTGTAAACCTGTCCGTCGGGAGCGGTGTAGGAAGAACAGGCCGTTTCAGTAATAGCGGAAGTACTTGGATAATTGACCGTTAAATCAATCGTGATGGTGCTGTCACAACCCAAGGCATTCGGGATAACTGCCGTGTACGTGCCTGAACTCGTGTAAACCTGCCCGTCCGGAGCGGTGTAGGAAGAACAAGCCGTTTCAGTAATAGCGGAAGTACTTGGAAAATTGACCGTTAAATCAATCGTAATGGTGCTGTCACAACCTATAACATTCGGAATGATTGCCGTGTACATGCCTGAGCTGGTGTAAACCTGTCCGTCGGGAGCGGTATAGGAAGAACAAGCCGTTTCAACAATCGTTGATGTACTTGGATAGTTGACCGTTAAATCAATCGAAATCGTACTGTCACAACCCAGGGCATTCGGGATTACTGCCGTGTACAAGCCTGAGCTGGTGTAAACCTGTCCGTCGGGAGCGGTGTAAGAAGCACAAACGGTTTCGGTAAGAGCCGAATTGCTTGGAGAATAAATATGCAGATCAAGTGTTACAATACTGTCGCCGCCATGGGAAGCCCCGCCGGCAAAAATATATGTAGCTGTATTATTATCCGAAGTGTAGGTATTCCCGTCAATCCAGGTATAGCTGCCGCAGGCGCTTTGAACATCTGTTCCGTAAACAGGCAAAGGCCTTGCCAGGTGTAGGACAAGCAGGCTGTCACATCCTCCCGTTCCGCTAAAGTGGCGATGATAAGTACCCGCTTCCGGGTAACGGTGCCCTTCAAAACTGTAAATCGGGTTTAAGGTGTCATAAATAACAGTAGTATCGCTTGCCGGGAGAACACTCACCAGGGTATTGTAAGTCGTATTCGTAATCACGGGAGGATTGAAGTCAAAATAAATGCCCACGGTATTTTCAACCACCTGTCCCTCATTCAGCCCGGCGTAAGGATCAATTTCAAAGGTAACATAGCCTTTGCTGCCGGCTTCATCACTCAGGCTATCGGCTAGATTGATATCCTTAAAATTAAATTTAAGCACTTGGTTCCCGATAATTTCCGTGATCATCGGTTCGTGGCTGCTTGAGATCACCCGTACAGAATTAATATTGAGCATGGACGGAAGGGTATCGATCAGGAAAACATCAATTGCCGGTGCGTTTCCCGTATTTTGAAAACGAATGGTGTAGCTCAGGGGCTGGTCCTTCAGGGTATAATGCTCAGCGCAGGCGCCTTGCGGGTAAACCTGCAGGTCGTTCGGATCGTAACTGTTAACGACCGGGTAGCAATACGATTTTTGATTATTGCTGCTGTCTGCATCCCCTGCCAGCGGAGTGATGCTCAGTTCAAAACACACCAGGTTGCCGGCTTGGGCAAGAGTGTCTGTCCGGAAGATTAAAGCACTGAAAAAATCATCGAGCGTATATTCCATGCTTCCCAGGCTCCAGGTCAGGGTGTCGCCATGCTGGCTTGTCGGTGGAATCACAGCCGATTCGAAGTTCAAAGGACCGTTGAAAACAAGCTGTAGTTCAACATTTTGGACCAGGCAGCCGTCATTCAAGGCAGACAAATTCAAGCCTGTTGTTCGACCCGGGCGGAAAATACCTGCCTGGAGATTGGCATTTAATTCCACTCCGTCCACTTTGGGCCCGTCCAGGACAATTTTCCGGAAGCCCTCGCATAAATTCGCATCCGTGACCCGTAGGGTATAAATACCGGCCGTATCGGCAAGTAAAACAGAATCTGTGCTCAGGGGCGCATTGATCCAATCATACTGGAAAGGACCATTGCCTCCGGAAACCGAAGCGTTTATTTGTCCGAATCCTCCGCAGTCAACTCCATTGATCATGTCAATATTGATAGCATATACGCCACAGCTGCAATTCGAGCTGAATTGGGTTTGGGCATTTCTGCTCGTCCAGTTACTTGTGCTCCAGGAAGGATTGTCCACCGAAACACAGCTCAGGTTACTGTTGCCGGTTGAAGTATAATTAAACATCGTAATGGCCGTATTGTTTCCGTTTCTGAGGTCCAGGGAAAGAAGCTGGTTATTCCTGCAGTCAAACTTATTAATAGCCGTATTAACCCGGAGATCCAAAGAAGAAAGCTGGTTGTTGTTGCAGAATAATTCCCGGAGCAGGGTATTGGTCTGGAGCTCAAGGCTGGAAAGCTGGTTATACCTGCAATACAAATATTTAAGTAAAGTATTGGTCGCCAGGTTCAGGTAGGATAATTGGTTGGATTCACAATTCAACGTAACGAGAGCCGGATTTGCAGCAACATCAAGCGAAGGGAGCTGGTTGTTACCACAATATAAGGTGGAGAGTACATTGTTGGTGCTGAGATCCAGTGCGGGGAGCTGGTTACTGCTGCAGTTCAGCGTAGTCAGCGCTGTATTGTTGCTCAAATCCAGGACTGGAAGTTGATTGCCGCTGCAATTTAAATTGGTGAGCGCCGTATTCTGCGTGACATCCAGTGCGGGAAGCAGGTTGCTGCTGCAGTTTAAAGTGTTGAGGAGAGTTGCGGCGCTGAGGTCAAGTAAAGGGATTAGGTTATTGCTGCAATTCACGGTCCTCAGGGCGGAGTGGGCAGAAAGATTCAATGAAGGGAGCAGGTTGTTATTGCAGTATAAATAACGAAGTGTCGTTGGGGCGCTGAGATTAAGGGAACTAAGCAGGTTGTGCTCACAATTAACACTGTAAAGAACTGTACAGGGTGTGAGATCAAGTAGAGAAAACTGATTGCTGCTGCAATCCAGGGTTGACATAAGCGGGCAATTACTGAAATCGATCGAAGTAAGGTCATTGTTTCCGCAATACAAGGTTGTAAGGAGCGGATTTTGCGTGATATCAAGTGAGCTGAATTGATTATTGCTGCAGGTAAGGCTGGCGAGAGAAGGGCAGCCGCTAAGGTCGAGGGAAGTAAGTTGATTGCTGCTGCAATTCAGCGAGACCAGGGCGGAATTATTTGTGATATCGAGTAAAACCAGCCGGTTGAATTCGCAATTCAAGCTTGTCAGGGCGGTATTGAAAGTCAGGTTCAGCATGCCGATTTGATTTCCGCCACAGCTCACGTTTGTCAGGGCGGTGTTTGAGATCAAATGCAAGTCCAGGAGTTGATTCCCGCTACAGTCCAGGGTTGTAAGGGCCGTGTTTGAGTTAAGATATAAACCTCCCAGCTGGTTGCCGGCACAATATAATTCA
>CBINGV010000068.1:0-13738 GCA_966250255.1 uncultured Flavobacteriales bacterium
ACGGAGGTCGGAGAGCAATGGCCGCTTGTCGCCGCCACGCGATTCTACCGAACGGCTGAGCTGCGAAAGCGCAATGATCGGCACGTTGAGCTCTTTAGCGATTTCCTTGATGGAACGCGAAATGGTCGAAATTTCCTGCTCGCGGTTTCCGGGGCCTTTTGTGCCGCCGGCCGTCATCAGCTGGAGGTAATCGATGATGATCAATTCAATATTGTGGAGCATTTTCAGCCTGCGGCACTTGGCACGCAAGTCGAACACACTGATCCCGGGCGTATCGTCGATGAAGATCGGGGCGGTGGAAAGCTTATTGATGCGGGCATGCAGCTGGATGAACTCGTCTTCCCGCAGGTCGCCCTTACGCAGCTTTTCCGCACTGATGCGCGATTCACTCGAAATTAAACGTTTTACCAATTGCACGGAGGACATCTCAAGCGAGAAGACTGCAACTCCCATGCCATAATCTACAGCAGTATTGCGGGCCATCGAAAGCACGAAAGCCGTTTTTCCCATCGCCGGACGGGCTGCAATCACGATCATATCGGAGCGCTGCCAGCCGGAGGTCAGCTTGTCCAGGTCGCGGAAGCCGGTTGGGATGCCCGAAATACCATCGCTGTTTTTGCTTGCGATCTCAATTTCGCGAATGGCTTCTTTCACCACGTTCTGCATACTGTCGACGCTTTTCTTCATGTTGCTTTCCGCAATTTTGAACAGGTCGGACTCGGCTTTATTGAGCAGCTCGAACACATCGGTCGTTTCTTCGAAAGCGTCTTTGAGCACTTCGGAGCACATGCGGATGATCTCGCGCTGGATGTGTTTCTGGGAAATGACGCGGGCATAATATTCAACATGGGCCGCCGAGGCGATGCGGTTGGTCAGCTGGGAAACATATACCGCGCCGCCGGCCAGCTCAAGTTCACCGTCTTTTTTGAGCTTGCTCACAACGGTCAGCAGGTCAATCGGGCTGGAGCTACCGAAAAGTTCCACGATGGCTTTGAAAATGTAATAATGCTTGGGGTCGTAAAAACTGTTGGCCGTGAGGATGTCGATCGTTTCGTTGACCGCATTTTTTTCAAGCATCATCGCACCGAGCACCGCCTGCTCCAGGTCGGTTGCCTGGGGCGGAACTTTGCCATACTCGCCGATCAGGCTGGCTGTGGTGTTTCGTAAACGTTGTGCCGGAACTTTTTTGTTCTCCCCCGCATTATTCTCCATACCTGCAAAAATACGATCTTATTCGGGAAACGAACATTAAAAATTGTTATTTTCCTTTATTGTTGATATTTCTTGCTCCAACGGCTCCTCCTCTTCATCCAGCAGCCCGGAAGACTTTTTGCTCAGGGTCCAGCGCAGCAAAATGAAAGCCAGCACGGAAATGAAGGCACATACAAAAAAGGCGATTCCGTAGTTTAGTGCCGGTGTTGGTTTCACCTGCGTGCTCACAAAATATATCCAGCCGAAAAACAGCGGGCTCAGGATTTCCGCCAGGCTCATCAAACTGGTAAAAATACCCTGCAGCTCACCCTGCTCATTCTGGGCGGTTTGTCGCGTAACAATGGAGCGGATTGCCGGATCGATCACACCGCACAAAGCGTAAGGAACAATGATCACATACATCATCCAACCGTAAGGTATAATCCCGATAATGACCGTTGTGATAATCAACGCGATAATCCCAAGGCTGGAAGTGCCGCGCTCGCCCAGTTTTTTCACCAAAACGCCGGACAATCCGCCTTGGACAATCCCAAAGGAAACGCCCACAACCGCCAGCGAAATCCCGATGTCTTTCGGTGTCCAGGCAAAACGATGCATCGTATAGAAATTCCAGAGCGTATGGATCGCAAAGTTGGAGAACATCACCAGGAAAGTCACTACAAAGAGGTATTTGCTTTTTCCGAAACGCTTCAATTGCTGAAAAGCCCCGAGCGGGTTGGCACGCTTGATTTCAAATTTCCGGCGCTTATCGGCCGGGAGCGATTCTTTCAGTACAAAAATACCATAGAGGAAATTCAGGAGTGAAAAGCCCGCTGCCGCCAGGAAAGGAGCGCGTGAACCGAAATCACTCAGCAAACCGCCGATAGCCGGTCCGATGATGAAACCGATCCCGAAAGCAGCCCCGACCATCCCAAAATTTTTGGCGCGGTCTTCGTCTGTAGAAACATCGGCAATATAAGCCGCAGCGGTTGTAAAGCTCGCGCCAAACATCCCGGCAACCGCCCTCCCGATCACCAGCCAGAATAAGCTGGGGGCAAAATACATGACGATATAATCTAGGCCCATACCGAGCATAGACATCAACAAAATCGGCCTTCTCCCGTAACGGTCACTGAGATTGCCCACCATCGGTGAAAACAGAAACTGCATCAGGGCATAGATCATCATCACGATTCCGTAATACATGGATGCTTTATTGACCGGAACATGCGCCGTTTCTGATATCAGTGCCGGAAAACTTGGAATGATAATGCCGATCCCGATGGAATCGATACACATGGTGATCAATACGAAAATAATGGCTTTCTGTAGCACGGGAAATTGTTTAAAAGTCTGCAAAAATAATGAAAAATTAAGAATGGAGAATGGAAAATTAAACCTAGAGAATTATCACCTCCCCCACCCCCTCCTCAAGGAGGGAAGCCAATTTTCCATGCTTAATTATCCATTCTAAAATTCAAAATAGTATCTTTGCGAAAAAAAGATGGAAGAATTCATTATCGGTAAAATCCAGGAAATTGCGTTCGCGAGCGTGGCTCCGGAGGATGCGTTGTGGACCTCCAAAGTGCTGGATTCGATCACCTTGGTCGAGCTGATCGTTGAGATCGAGGGTGAATACAACATCAAAGTTCCTTTCAATGAAATCATCGAAGAGCATTTCGAAACGGTTTCCCGCATGGTGAAATACATTGAAAGCAAACAAAACTGATTGAAAGCGCTGTTCAAATATCACGTTTTCCCCTTGTTTTTTGGACTAGCCCTGGCATTTTTGCTGGCTTTTTCGCTCGTAAAAAGCGGCTGGCTGCAACAGGAAACACCCGCTCCCAAGCTTATAAACGGGACAAACACGAGCGATACGAACTGTTATTTTTCACTGGCATCCGGCGAAACACAGGAACTGGCGCTTTACGGTTCCCTGAAAGAAAAAAAGGGCATCACGCTCTTTGGTTCGTCGGAGCTGAGTGTGAGCTCACCTTATATGCCTTATGCCTTTTTGCCCGATAGTCTCGGGATTCGTTTGCAGGCTTTCGGGCAGGCTTTCCAGCAGGATTTTGCGGTTTACTGCCAGTTGCTGGCCTTCAGGAAAGAGCTGAAAGATGCGAAGATCTGCATCATTCTCAGCCCGGGCTGGTTCGAGGAAGAAGGCACCAACATCGAAGGTTTCCTCGAATTCGTGCGCCCCAATTTCCTGAAGCGGATCGCTGCCGACAAACACATTCCAATTGAAAACAAACTGGAAATCGGGCGTTACCTCCATGAAAATTACCGGGCGATTGAAAACGCGGGTTCCGCGATCAATTATTTTGTGAACCTCTACCGTTACCGGAAGATACCGGCGCTGAACGATTTTTTCAGTCAGCGGGAAGGCGAAATCCAGCCGGTGCACTATGTTCTGAAGGCAAATAAAAGCCTTGAGCGCAAGCAAAATAAGATCAACTGGGAAAAACGGATGGACGAAGCCGAAAGCTTGTTTGTGGCTTCCATTCACAACAAAATTTACGTAAACGATACCTATTTCAACGAGTACATCAAACAAAAAGACGGCTCGCTGCACCGGGGCAATTACGAAGAAATCGACCTGGAAACAAACCGCGAATGGCAGGATTTCCTGCTGCTGGTGGATTTACTGATCGAGTCGGGAAGCAAGCCCAGCTTCATCATCCAGGGACTGAACCCTTATCATTACGAGCACCTGGAGCGCTTTGATCCGATGCTCCGGAAAATTACGGCGAAACTCGACAAGCACCACATCCCTTACCTGAATCTCTTTACAAGCAACAAAAAGGATTACCAACCGGGATCGCTGATCGACATCATGCACATGGGCGATGTTTCCTGGTTGAAAATGAACGAATTTTTAGTCAAACACTATGATGAAAAATAAGCTTTTACGCAATATCCTGGTGTATTTCCTGCTTTTGGCGGGCTATTTTCTCCTGTACGCCGTGGACATCGAACACTTGTTTTATCCCGAAAAGGAACAGGAGGTCAAATCCAAGGTTGATTTTGTTTACCAGCAGTTTTAATGTTTAAGTTCAGCGACATATTGCCTTTTTCCGACCAGGTTTTTTACCTCTTCCTGGCCGCTTCGGTAATTTTTGTGTTTTTGCTGAAATTCCTGGCGAAAAAAGTACCGTATTCGACGGCCTTGTTTTTTGTTTCGGCTGTTTACCTGCTTTTACTTTTCCCAAAACCGCTGCATTTTATCGGCTTTACGCTCTACGGTTTTTTGGTTTTCAAATTCCTGGGACGGAAACGGCAGCTTGGCGGTATATGGCCGGTATTGATTTATGTCGTGCCGCTGATTTTTATGAAGCTTACGCACGTTATCCCGGCTTTCGGGGATGAAAAGTCTGTTTTAGCGCTCATTTTCCAGGTGGCGGGCCTGTCATACGCGACATTCAAAATGATCCAGCTCTACATCGATGAACGGCAAACGGAGCGCCGGATTTCTTTCATTTCTTACTTCAATTTCATTGCTTTTACGCCAACTTTGCTCATCGGGCCGATTGACCGTTACGGCCGTTTTCAGCAAAATGTGGACGAGGGCTACAACAATCTGTCTTCCGAAAACTTGTCGCTGGGTCTCGACTTTTTTGTCCGCGGTTTGCTTTATAAATACATTTTCGCCCAGGCGATTTCGGTCTTGCTGCTTGAACATTTAGACCAGCTGAATGGTTTTGCTTATCATGCGGCCTATGGCTATACTTACGTTTTTTACCTCTTTTTTGATTTCGCGGGCTATTCCCTGCTGGCTATGGGCTTCGGCTACCTGTTGGGAATCCGTGTGCCACACAATTTCGACAAACCGTTCCTGGCGAAAAACCCGCGCGAATTCTGGCAGCGCTGGCACAAAACACTGGGCGACTGGCTCAACGACTATTTTTTCAAGCCGATTTTTAAAGACCTCACCACCCGCAAAGTCCTGAAACCTATCCAGCGGCAAAGCATTGCCCTTTTCCTGACCTTTACCCTGATGGGCTTCTGGAATGGATTTGAGCTGCACTACATCGTGAGCGGTATGCTTTTCGGGCTCTATTCCGTGGTGCACAATTACTACAATTACCAATGCAAAAAGAATGGCCGCGATGTGATTTTCGGGACACTTCCGGAAGCTGTTGTGAAATACATCAGTATCTTTGTGCTGTTCCACCTGGTGGCCTTTGCGATTTATGTCTTCAGCGGGAACTGGTTTTAAGCCATGTATTTTTCATTTGAACATAACACTTTCCGGGAGCTTTCCGAACATACGGCAAGAAAAGCAGTCGTGGGCTCCGATTTGACCCTGAGCTGGGAAGAATTCCGGCTGGAAGTAGAAAAACTGCTCACTTTTTTTGAAGAAATTAAACTCCCGCAAGGCCATCCCGTTGTGATCTACGGGCACAAGGAAGCGCATTTTATCGTGGCAAAAACCGCCCTGCTGATCTACGGTGCGCCTTATGTACCGGCGGATGTGATTTTCCCGCCGGAACGAATCCGCATGATGCAGGAAGAATGTGCTTCGGAATTGCTGCTCAATTGTACAGACAACAGCGAAATAGACGCTTTTTTCCCGGTCGTGCTTTCCCTCCCGGAAATGACAACCCGGAAAAATGAAAAACAGATCACGGCTTCACTCAGTCATTTAACCACGGCGGACAACCCCATCAGCTATATTTTGTTTACCTCGGGGAGCACCGGTCGCCCGAAAGGCGTTCCCATCACGCAAAAAGGCGTCATCGCATTTGCACAGTGGATTCAAAGTTCCTTTGGAATTAACGAACAAGACGTCATTTTGAACGTTTCGGCGCTGAGCTTTGATTTTGCTTCCTTTGAAGAATACCTCTTCCTGAGCCTGGGTTTAACCTTGGTGCTCACCACAAACGAAGAGCTCAAATCCTCGGAGCGCCTCCTGGCTAAAATCGAACAGGAGAAAGCAAATGTCTGGGTTTCGACGCCGAGCCTGGTTTACATGTACCTGATGGAGCCGCGCTTCAATGCGCAGGACCTGCCCGGGCTGAAGCATTTTGTTTTTGCCGGTGAGGCCCTGCCGCTGCAAACCCTGCGCCGCCTGATGGAGCGCTTCCCGGAAGCCCGGATCTGGAATGCCTACGGCCCGACGGAAGCGACCAACCTGACAACTTCCGTGCTGCTTACAGCTGATCTGCTCGATCGTTACGAGGCAGTCCCGATCGGTGTTCCGAAACCGGGCTCGGAAGTTTTTCTGCAGAACCCCGACGACGAAGGCATCGGCGAGCTGTGCATAGCCGGAGAGCATGTTTCGCCGGGTTACCTCAATAACGAAGCACTGAACGCTCAAAAATTCTTTGCTCACGATGGAAAACGGGCCTACCGAAGCGGCGACCTGGCTTACCTGGAAGACGGGTTGTTGTTCTACGCCGGGCGCAACGACGAAATGGTGAAGCTCCATGGTTACCGGATTGAGCTCGACGATATTTCCTCCGCCCTCAAAAATCTTCCGGGCATTGAAAATGCGGCAACCATTGGCCTGAAGCACAAAGGCGAAACCAAAAAAATCGTGTCCTTCTACTGTGCTTCAAACAAGCTGGATGCTTCCCTTGTATTGAATGCCTTACAAAAATCCCTTCCTGAATACATGATCCCGGCCGACCTAATCCATTTAGCGGCAATTCCCTTAAACACAAGCGGCAAGGTTGATCAGAAACGTTTACAGGAAATGTACATCAAACGGGATTTCTCCTGATTTTGGTATTGGTCTTTATTTTTAATGGATTTAAATTACAAATTACGTAATATGTCGTAGCCCGTTTGTTAAAATTAAATCTAATTTTGCCAAAAAGAAAACTTATGAAATATTGGAAACAAATCACAGTATTTACTTTATTTTCGTGTTTCGCCCAGGCGCAAACGATAAATTATAAAGTAATCAAAGACACGCCGGATGATTTCGCCAACTATTGGGTGAACGTCGGGCTGATCGAAGCCGGTTTCGCAAATGAGAACAACGGCTATGGACTCCTCGGCTCCAGTTTGGGTGGCGTTGTTCACTACAAGAACAAGGTCGGCGGAGAACTCTACTACAAAAAGAACTGGCTTTCCCTGAACGAAACAACCAAATCCGGCTGGCAGTTTGAGATTGGCGGGTTCTATCACCTCGGTTCCAAAACCAAGACCAAAAACCGCAAAGTGATGCTTTCTGAAAAATCCAACGGGAATTCAGGGGTTCATATCAAAATCCCGGGGACGATGCAGCGCTCCTTCGGCCTGAGAGCCGGTTTGAACATGCTGAACGAAGGCCTTGGCGCAACGGTAGACGCCCATGAAGTAGCTGCCGACCAGGACCTGGTAGTCACTACTGTTGGAATTTACGCCGGTGTTTTGATGACTTCTTCCCTGAATATGAAATGCCACACCCAGGAATACGGGATTAAAGGAACAGGTTTCGTCAGAAGAAACTACCTTGATGTATTGATCAACCCGGTAAACAAGGTGATGCTCCCGGGTGGTGCCGAATATACCGGCAACATCAAAAAAGGAGTGATCGGTTTCCGTCTCGGGGTTCAGTTTATGCAGGCTGAGCCGAAAAAAGTGAGCGGAACGGCCATGTACCACAAACTGGAGCTTGGCTCAAGGCCGATCGACGGCTACTACGCTTCGTACACCATCGGCTTTAACTTCAAGCGTAAAGTAAAATCCATGAGCTCCTTCAAAGTAGTCCGTGAAAAAGAATAATCGAAACGATAATCGTATTAAAATATTGATCATGAAAAAGTTAGCATTAGGGATTTTATGTTTATTAGGACTGAATCCGATTGTAAATAGCCAGTTAGAGAACCTGGGTCCGCTGATTAACTCATCGTACAGTGATTTCTCTCCATACATCACCCCGGACGGAAGTAAAATGTTCTTCATCCGCTCCAACCACCCTCAGAATACGCTCGTGGGCGAAACCCAGGACGTTTGGTGGGTGCGCCTCAAGGACGACAGCGTGGTGACCGAAGCCAAGCACCTTGGTTTCCCGTTCAACACCATTGAATACAACAGTATCGAGTTCCAGAGTGCCGACGGTAACCTCCGGATCATCAAGGGAGTATACGACAAATTCGGCCAGTACAAGAAAAAAGGATATTCGTATACGACCTTAACGCCGGAAGGCTGGTCCGACCCGATCGCGATGAACATCAAGAAATACGACAAAATGGCAAAAGGCCGTTACGTACACTTCTGTATGGCGCCGAGCGGTAACGTGATCATCCTTTCCTTCTCCGAAATCAAACGTTCCGAAACGACCGAGCTGTATGTTTCCAAGCGGATTACGGATAAAAAATGGACCAAACCGGTAAAAATGAACGGTACGGTGGAAGGCGATTACGCCCCGTTTATCGCAGCGGACAACAAAACGATGTACTTTACTTCCGATGGCCGCGGCGGTTCCGGGAGCAACGACATCTTCGTGAGCAAGCGCCTCGACGATACCTGGATGAACTGGTCCAAGCCGGAAAACCTCGGTACAGGGATTAACACGCCGAATTTCGACGCTTACTTCTCCGTTTCGCCGACTGGTCGTTATGCCTTCATCGTAAACTCTTCCAACGGAAGCAGTGATGTTTACCGCATTCCTTTGTTCGCAAAGGACGACAAAAAAGAAACCGTCATCGTGGAAGCTGCCAAGCCGGACCCGGTAATTATCGTGGAAGGTGTGGTAAAAGATGCCGAAACCAACCAGGTATTGGGTGCGAGCCTCGAATACATCAACCTGGCCAACAACAACACGGAAGGGGTTGCCCGTTCGTCTGTGATCGATGGTACTTACAAAGTGGTTTTGCCTTACGGTTCCAACTACTCCATCGGTGCGAAATTGCAAGGCTACTATTCCGAGAACGTCAACCTTGACCTCTCCACGGTAGGTGAATTCGCCATCATTAAAAAAGACATCCTGCTCAAGCCGATCAAGGCCGAAGCGGTGATCCGCCTCAACAACATTTTCTTCGAAACGGCGAAAGCAACGCTTCTCCCGACTTCGCAGAATGAGCTTGACCGTTTGGTTGCGATCCTGAACGACAACCCGGGCATGGTGATCGAAATCCGCGGGCACACCGACAACCAGGGTGGAACGGCTTTGAACCAGACGCTGTCTGAAAACCGTGCGAAATCCGTTGTGGATTACCTCGTAGGAAAAGGTATCGAAGCGAAACGATTGACCTCCAAAGGTTTTGGTGAAACAGCCCCGGCTACTACCAACGACACAGCGGAAGGCCGTGCAATCAACCGCCGCGTGGAATTCAAAATCATTTCCGTAAAATAAAATTAATGCCGGCCACTAGGCATTCAGAAAAGCGACCTGGCGTTTTAGAATGAAGTTCGAGAAACGAAGTTAATCCGGTCCGTCTTTTTTTGATCACCCGGTACGTCCGTAACGTACCGGGTTTTCTTTTCCTTAGCTATCAACTCCGAAACTAACTAACTTAAATAACTCCTCCCCCGAAATCCGTTAAATTTTAATTAAAAGCTTATTTTTTCGCGGGATACCCGATAAAAGCACTTAATTTTAGGGCCTGCCATGGAACAACGCGACAAACAAAAAGAAATAACCCGTCTTATTTTCTCCGTTTTCTTCATCTCCCTCAGCTGCGGCTTGCTGGTCTATGCTTTCGTATACCTGACTGAACGGATTGAATCACGCCTGGGCGGACTGGCTGAAAGCTACTGGCCCCTGCAGCTTGTTTTTCCTTTTATCGGCTTATCGCTGATCTTTTTCCTGCGGCAATACCTCTTTAAAAAACGCGAAAACAAGGGCATCAAAGAAATTTACGACAGCCTTAAAACACGTCACAATGAGCTGAAATTCTATAAAATCCCTTCCCACCTGATCAATGGTTTGCTGACCATCAGTTTCGGGGGCTCGACCGGGATCGAAGTTTCCACCGTGGTGGCTTCGGCAAGCGTGGCATCTGTAACGCATAAAGAACAAAAGATTCACCCGCTTTTCCGGCGCGAGCTGATTGCAGCCGGGGTGGCCGCCGGGGTAACGGCCCTTTTCGGAAGCCCGCTCGCCGGGATGCTTTTCGCTTTCGAAGTTATCCTGAAAAAAGTAACGAAACTTTCTTTGGTGCTGATTCTCGGCTCCGTGTTGCTCGTTTGGGGCCTGGACCGGATCCTCGACACCAAAGCGCTGTTCGAATTGAAGGTCGAGCACTGGAATTACAGCGCCTTGCCCTGGTTTTTGCTGTTGGGCGTTTTTGCCGCCCTGAATTCGGTTTACCTGACCAAATCCGTGCTTTTTTTCAAGGAGCGTTTTGCCCGGGTGCGCAGCCACAGCAAACGGATCATTTTCTGCGCGCTGGCCATCAGCTGCTGCATTTTGACCTTTCCCGCCTTATACGGCGACGGTTACCATTCGCTCCGGGAGTTGTTCGCTTCCGAAAGCTCCCTGGTTTTCTCGCTTCCACTGCTTAGTGCCCTGGGTGGGGTGCTGGTGCTCAAGCCATTGGTCTGTTCGCTTACCCTGGCAGGCGGTGGCGACGGCGGTGTTTTCGGGCCGAGCCTTTTCACCGGGGCTTTTGCCGGTTTGTTTACCGCGCTGCTGCTGCAGCACCTGTTCGGAGCGGAGCTGATTCCGATTAATTTTATGCTTGTGGGCATGGCTGCTGTGCTCAGTGCCTGCCTTCACGCTCCCCTGACAGCCATTTTCGTCGTTTGCGGCATTACGGGAAATTACACCCTGCTGGTTCCGCTGGCTGCTGCCAGTCTCACCTCCAAAATAACGGCTAAAATCCTTGTGCCCTATACCGTTTATAGTTACAGCTCTTATCAAAGCGGAAAATGAAACAGAAAATCCATCGGAATTACCGGAAAATGAAATACATTGTTTACCGCGAAACCCTGTTCGATAAACGCGAGCACCTGTTTACCTTCCTGGGCGCTTTCTGCGGCATCGGCCTGATTGGCTTTATCAACAGCAAGTACCTCGTGCTGCATGACAATCTTTTCCTGATCGGTTCGTTCGGAGCATCAAGTGTATTAATTTACGGCGCCATCAACAGTCCGCTGGCCCAGCCGCGCAACCTGATCGGCGGGCATGTCATTTGCGCTTTAACCGGGGTAACGGTTTATAAACTGGTTCCCGGCGAACTTTGGCTCACAGCTGCACTTTCCGTGGCGCTTTCCATTGTATTGATGCAAATCACCAAAACCCTGCACCCACCGGGAGGGGCCACCGCCCTGATCGCCAACATCGGCAGTGCCAAAATCACCGGCATGGGCTATATTTACGTCCTTTCCCCGGTATTGAGCGGCGCGTTGATTTTGCTGATCATTGCCCTCATTTTTAACAACCTGACCCCGCACCGCAGCTACCCGGCCAAACGACCCTTCAAACTGTTCCCGCGAAAAAAGGCAAACTAAAAACGCCTCCGTCAACCGACAGAAGCGTCTTTTTTAATTTTATGAAATGATCCTGGTTTTTCCCCCGACTGAGAAACTCCTACTTAGCAACTCAGCAACTTACTGGAACATATCTTTCACCCGCTGGAAAAAGCCTTTGGCATTCCCGTCCGGGTTGGGCTTAAAGTTTTCGCTATCGCGCAGTTTTTCAAGGATTTCGCGCTCTTCTTTGGATACTTTGGTTGGCGTCCATACGTTGATGTGTACCAGCAAATCACCGTGGCCGTAGCCTTGTAAAACAGGCAATCCTTTGCCGCGCAGGCGCAGCATTTTCCCGCTTTGTGTCCCCGGGTCTACCTTGATTTTGGCTTTTCCGTGTACCGTAGGCACTTCAATCGTTTCACCCAGGATTGCATCCACGAGGTTAACGAAAGCTTCATAATGCAGGTTTTCACTGTCGCGGCGAAGTTCCGGATGCGGAATTTCCTCGATTACGACGATCAGGTCGCCCGGAACACCGTTGAACGGCCCGGCATTTCCTTTCCCGGTAACGCTCAGCTGCATCCCGTCTTCCACCCCGGCCGGGATATCGATTTCGATGATCTCTTCCTGGCGCTTGAGCCCCTGGTTGTCCGCATCGGCCGGCTTTTTGTCTATCATCTTCCCTGCCCCATGGCACACGTTACACGCGGATTGGGTTTGCATCGCACCCAGGAAGGTTTGCGCTACCCGGGTCACGCGGCCGGTACCGTTACATGTGGTACAGTTTTTATAGGTCACCCCGTCGGCATTCACCAGCTTGTTGACCTTGATTTTTTTCTTAACGCCATCTGCTATTTCTTCCAGCGTAAGCTTCATTTTTACCCGGAGATTTGTTCCGCGCACCGTGCGTGAACCGCCCCGGCTTCCGCCAAAGGAACCACCGAAAGAGCCTCCGAAGGCCGAGCCGAAAATATCACCGAACTGGCTGAAAATGTCGTCCATATTCATGCCGCCGCTACCAAAACCGGCACCCCCCAGGCCTGCATGCCCGAACTGGTCATAACGGGAACGTTTTTCCGGGTTACTGAGTACTTCATAGGCCTCGGCTGCTTCCTTAAACTTTTCTTCGGCCTGCTTGTCATCCGGGTTTTTATCCGGATGGTATTGCAAAGCCAACTTACGGTAAGCTTTCTTAATGTCTGCCTCAGAAGCATTTTTTGCAACGCCCAGTACTTCGTAATAATCTCTTTTCTGACTCATTTTTATTAATATGCTAATTTGTTAATGAATTAATATGCTAATTAAAAATGTGCGAATTATCCGATCAAAACAATTAGCACATTAGCCTATTAATTCATTACCACATTAAATCATTGTCCCACTACCACTTTCGCGTAGCGGATTACTTTTTCATTCAGGAAATATCCCTTTTCCACATCTTCGATCACTTTCCCTTTGAGGCTTTCTTCCGGCGCCGGGATGTTGGCAATCGCTTCGTGCAGCTCGCTATCGAAAGCTTCCCCTTTGGCCTGCATCATCTTCAGTCCCTTAGCTTCGAGCGAGGATTTGAATTTGTTATAAATGAGGTGGAACCCTTCTTTCAAAGCAGCCACATCGTCTGAATGTTCATTATTGGCAATGGCACGCTCAAAATCATCCAGCACGGGAATCAGGTCTTTCAAAATACCGGAACCGGCTGTCGCAATGAGCTCCACTTTTTCTTTGTTTGTCCGCTTGCGGTAATTGTCAAATTCCGAATACAGGCGAATGAAACGATCATTCAGGTCCGCGTATTTTTCATCCGGAGTCGGCTCGCCTTTTGCGGCGGTTTCTTCTTCTCCGTGTTCAGCTGCCTTTGTTTCACCGGCCTGCGTTTCTTCTGTACCTGGCATTTCTTTTTCGTCTTTGTCCTTTTCTTCAGCCATCATCGTTGCACTTTTTTTGTTGAAAAAATCCGACAAAGATATTGCCAAAAGCTGTATCTCGACAAGTTGTCAGCATTTTTATGACACAAAATGCAATTTTGTCATAAAACACGGGTGCACGAATTCAAATTTTTAAATACATTTGCTTTATGACGCAGCACCGCATCTATTACATGGACGCCATCCGGGGCCTCGCTTTGTTTATCATGGTTTTCGCCAATTGCGTGCCTTATCTTTTCCAGCTTCCGCATGCTTTTGCCATCCGTGCGATCGAT
>CBINGV010000069.1:0-13736 GCA_966250255.1 uncultured Flavobacteriales bacterium
GCTCATGCTGATTTTCTACAAACAGCTGACGGTGGGGCAGATGATGACGCTCCAGTTCTATTCCTTTTTCATCTTCGGGCCTTTACAGGAAGTGGGCAACGTGATCCTTTCCTACCGCGAGGCCGAAGCTTCCCTCAATAATTTCAAAACCATTCTCAGCACGCCGGTTGAAGTGCGCCCGGAAAGCCCTGTGAAGCTCAACCAACTTGAAACTTTTGCCTTCGATAAGGTCTACTTCAAGCACAAAACCGGGGCCAACCACGCCCTTGAAAACATCAGTTTCGAAGTCGGGAGGGGAGAAACGATTGCTTTTGTCGGCCCTTCGGGCTCCGGGAAAACAACACTCGTGAAATTGCTTGTCGGGCTTTATACGCCCGAACAGGGGCAGATCCGCTACAACGGCGTCGATTCACTCAGCCTGGATATCGAAGAAGTGCGCAACCAGGTCGGTTTCGTGACCCAGGATACCCAGCTTTTTTCCGGTACGATTAAAGACAATCTTCTTTTCGTCAACCCAACGGCTACCGACGAAGAAATCCATGCGGTTTTGCAAAAAGCAGCTTGCCAGAATTTATTGGCACGCAGCGAGCACGGCATCAATACGGTGATCGGGGAAGGGGGAATGAAAATCTCCGGCGGTGAAAAACAGCGCTTGTCCATCGCCCGCGCCTTGCTCCGCAACCCGAAACTGATCGTATTCGACGAAGCCACTTCGGCGCTCGATTCCATCACGGAAACAGAGATTACGGACACGATCAAAAACATTGCCGGCAGCCGTCAGCATATGATGGTGCTGATTGCCCACCGCTTGTCGACGATCATGCACTCCGACCGCATCTTTGTGCTTGAGAAAGGCCGGGTGATCGAAACTGGCAACCACGAGCAGCTCCTGACGGAAAAAGGACTGTATTACGCCATGTGGCGCCAGCAGATCGGTGAGCGCAGCTGATTTCTGAAATAATGACGCTTTACTCCTTAAAAAACCGCTTGATGTGATAATTCACCAGCGGATCGGACTTGGTATAGCCTTCATCGAAATAACGGCAATGCATCGAATCCAGGTCGATATCCTGCAGGCGTTTGGCCCGGGCAGGTAATTTGCGCTGGGAAATGCAGCCCACAACCCAGTCGTGCTCCCTGCCCAGGAAAAGCGAAATGGAACGGTCCATCATCCAGGCACCCGAACGTTTGAACAAATGGCCGCGGGCCAGGTCAAAATTCCAGTCGGAAACCATGCATTGAAAAAGTGTATGCTCGCTGTTCGGCTGGCGGTCCAGTACCCGCTTCAGGCTCGGGTGATTCGGGGTCATTTGTTCGCAGCCGGGCATTTGCAGGAAAAACTCGCTTGAATATTGCACCAGTGACAGGATCACTTTCAGGAAGGGCCCGCTGGCGGTTTTGCGCCACAAGCTCAGGAATTTCGGGATGTAAGCGCCTTTTTCAAAGTACCCGACACCATTCGCTGCCGAAAACAGCATGATCTTCCCGGCCTTGATCCTGGAGGCTGCATCGGGATGGTTGGAAAGCGCTTCCGCCACAATGCAGCCGCGGCTGCAGGCAATCAAATCCACGTGGCTGTCGCCGAAAGTAAAATCCGAAAAATAGTTTTCCAGCAAATGTTCGATGTTTTCATCCGCGTTCCTGGAGATCGTCGGGTGATCGAAGGCCAGGATCTGCTCGTAAATCCCTTCGGAAACCAGTTCCTGTAATAAGGAAGGTTTGCCGTTTTTGCTGAAATGAAGATGAGCGAAGGTGTTCAGCGTCGTCGAAAACGTACCGTGAATCAGCAGCAGCGTCTTTTTATTGGGATCAACGCTTGACATGTCCGCCAGGCGCTCGAATTTTCCGCCCCGGAGCATCTCGTCCGGGTCCTTTTCATTCACCTGTGGGTTGAATTTAAAGAGGGCATACTTCTCTTCCCCGACTTTTTCGGCAAAGCCATCCTCGATCCGGTCGTAAACAGATACTTTGTTGATGCGTTGCATGCTTTCGCGGAACAAATCCATGGCCGTTCCCTCGCTGCGCTTAAAAGTGAGCACTTTGACAATAAAGCTGGAATCGTTTTCTTCTTCTCCCTGCTCGAGGTGAAGCTCCTGGTTGACCAAGGCAAAATCAACCTTGTTTTTGGGAATGTAATCAAAAATATAATCCAGGCGGTCGCGTTTCGAATCGAACTGCTTGTTCGTTTTCTGCGGCTGGATAAATTCAACCTCGGCCTCCTGGTCCTCAAAATCCCCCTTCAGGGAATGCTGGATGTAGACGATCGCCCCTTCATCCGGCTGGAGAAATAAGGTCAGCTGCAGCTGCTTGCGGCTTTTTTTGAATAGCTTAAACTGGTCGAGGCTGCAGTCATCAAAATTAATGAAGCGCTCGATCAACGGTGTTTCCGGGGTGATTTCCGGGTGGAAAAGCTTGAGCTCGTCGACCAGTTTAGCCGTAATCCCGCGTGATTTTGCGTTTCCTTTTTCCGAAAAAGAAATCGTGCCTTTGTATTGAAAAGGGCTGTTGTCGCTCCATCCGAGCGTTCCCCAAAAGCTTTGGGGCTGGATCTCTGATTGCCGGCTGAGCTTGGCCGCAAGCTCTTCCGTATTGATTGCTTGTCCCAGTATATTAAAGTGATACTGCGGAAATTGCAGGGAGTTTGTTGTTATCATAGTTAAGTTTTTACAAGGTTACTGATAATTTTCCAAGCAAACAAGAGGTAAAAAGCCCGGTTTCCATGAGTCAGTAGTATTGGAAACCGGGCGCGTGAATAGCTTTGGTTGGGATTGAATTACCTGGCAGTAGTAAGTTAAGGTGATCGGTGCCGCGTATAATTCATTTGTCTTCAGCAAACTTCGGAAGAAAAATAATACCAAACAATCCCCTTTTCTGGGGTAATTTGAGTCGAAAATTTCTGAATTTTGCGAAAAACCATCATTTTTTATACGGGAAGCTTAAAAATATGCACTTATGAAGATTTTGCAAACAATCAAATCCGGCAAATTGTTGCCGATTGACGAATATTTTAGTTTAACTAATGATTTTTTTTGCAAAATCAGCTACAATTTTTTACCGATTATCGAATTAAAGATTTAGTCAAAACATGATTTTTCTATC
Source organism: uncultured Flavobacteriales bacterium (assembly GCA_966250255.1). Lineage (GTDB taxonomy): Bacteria > Bacteroidota > Bacteroidia > Flavobacteriales_D > Crocinitomicaceae > M2408. The sequence continues at coordinate 3,100 of CBINGV010000069.1, forward strand.
TTAGTAATACCTGAATAACTGACTGCGATCATACGTTTTTAGGGCTTTGGGAACCCGCTAACTGACCTTTCCACATTCACTTACTTTTCCATACTGTCGGAAGTCTTGTCCTGCTTTGATTAGCATCATATACGCTGCTGACAGCTATCATTCCACATGGTTTTTAGTCGGAATAATTTTGCTTCAACAAAACAACACGAACTGCCTGGCAATTGCTCAGGCTTCGGAAAAAAGCAAAACTAATTAAAACTAACAAAACTATGAATGCAACATTAACAACAAGCAAAAGACTTCGACTGATTACGCTGACCCTCCTGCTGACCCTTTGCGGCAGCCTCAGCGCACAGAACCTGGTAATCGAAGAAACCCGTCCTTCAGGTATGACGGTTTGTATGGGAAACTATCCATTCACCCTTAAAATTAAAAACAACAGCTCTTCTCCTGTGAGTGCGATGCAGCTGCGGGTGGATTTACCGGATTACATTTACTATACCGGTAACCTGTCCAACGCTTCAGAGCTGAACACGAGCAACCTCAACGAGCCGCTTTTCGGCCTTCCGCAAATCGGGGCGCATGATTCCCTGATCATTTCCTACACGGCCGAAGCTTCCTGCGGGATTATCGCGAACATGGGCAACAACCTGACTGTTCAGAATAAATACGGGTATACTTACCAATTCAACGGAACGACAGTAAACCAGCCTTTGACTTCCTTTCAATCGTATAACCTGTTGTTTGCCAACCTTTCCGTAAGCGCATCCAACCCGATAACGACAGCCTTGCCAAACGGCCAGCGGATCAATCACCTCAGCGCCCAATACCGGACCATTGAAGTAACAAACGGGGGTAACGGCGCAATCGACACCGTCATTATCCGCATCACACCGGAGCCTGAAATCACGTACAATGGCTTTGTTTCGGCATCCAATACTTCCATCAGCTACCCGTATACACAGGTGGTAAATGATATTTTCATCGAGCTTACAGGTAACGCGTTGCAACAGGCAATTGTAGGGGGTAACAATGACCAGTTGTTCAACACAGGTGAAAGCATTCGCCTGATCGAAGATTTTACAGTTGTAAGCTGCGGAAGCGGGAACACCTTGTACAAAGTGCAGTGGGGATGTAAAAATGACATCTGCAACGCGACCATCAGCGCCGGGAACGCAACCACCAATTCCAATGTGAATGTATACAACGGAAATGCCCAGTTTGATATCTTTACCGGCAGCCTTACCGGCCAGCTGAGCTACTGCGGCAATGACGGACGCATGGAATTCTTCTTTGTCAATACCGGAAGCAGCATGGCGGATTTTGCCCGCAACCTGAAAATCGACATTCTTTCCTATGAAGAGCAATCGGCTTACATTTTGCCGCAGGCTTTTGAACTGTATGGCTACGAAGCAAACGGCCAGTCAATCAATGCATCCCTGATTTCAGCGCATGACGTGATTAACTGGCATTTTCCGAAAAACAGCACCTACACACCGGGCTATACCATTGATTTCAGTGCCAATACGATTCCCGGTATGCTCGAAGACCTCGACAACGATGGGTTTTACGATGACCTGGCTGCCGGAGATACCCTGAAAATTACCGTGAAAGTAAGCTACCCGGAGTTCAGCGAGCTCGACACCGAATGTCCGCTCAATATCCTCCACAACTACGGTTTGCCACAAATTTCCTGGGTAACGAGCTGTGATGAGTTGCGTACTTCAATTGATGGCAACAATTACTACCAGAACCGTTACCTGGCTTACAACTACCCGGATCAGCAAACGCTGGCCGACCTCATCACCGAGCCGGTAGATTTCGTGGAAGGTGAGGCAGAGAAATTTACGTTCTGTACAGGTACCTGGTACCACAGCTGGTCCGTGCTGGATTGCCCGGTAAACCAATACCAGGGAATCATTAACCTGCCAAACGGTTACCACCTCAACAATACGGAAGTAAGCTGGTATTCCAGTGCCGGCGATTCCATCCTGTACACAGCTGCTGAAATCGGCAACCAGGTAGTGATCAACGGTGGAGGCACCAGCAATATCCCGGGAAGACAAAACGTTTGGACAGGTTGTTTTGATGTGGAACTGGTGCTGATCTGCCCGGCTTCCGGACAAGTAGAAAGCCCAAGCACCATCAGCTGGGAATTACAATACAAATGCAACGACTGTGAGATCTTCCAGCGCCGTGTGTGTGCTTCCGAAGCGGTTTACAACCACGTGGTGAATTGCCCGGGAACTGTGAATCACTGCCACGGTATTTATTCCAGAGATTTTGAAATGAAACGCAGCACCCTGGGCTGGACGGATGCAAGCCGTACGGAGCATGTAACGGAAACAACAGCCGGAATCCGACTGAATGCAGCTTACGCTTACGATGAAGTACAAAGCCGCACCAGCGGTTTCGTAATCGATACGGATTTTGATGCCGTATTTGTAGACATCATTTATACTTCAACTGCCCAACTTTTTGATTTCAACAATGCTACCTTCCAGGTTTACCGCAACGGCGCTTTCGTAAACAGCTGTCCTGCCGGCGATCCTGTCCTGCTGATTATTGACGGAAGCTACAACCACCGCTTTCAGATGAGCTGCATCGGCTTCTTGATGCCGGGCGACAGCATTGCTTTGGTAGCCAACTGGACAATCAGCAACAGCACGGTAATCAACAAAACAAGAGAATACGAAATCCCGGATTTCAGATCACGCTTTGTAAGCATGCAGGATGACAGCGTTTTTGCCTGCGACAGTTGGGGAGAGCGTTTCACGCTGGTGAGCAACAATACTTTTCCGCTGGCAACCATGGGAACAAACCCGAACACCTGCGGTAACCTGACCATTAACCTCAACTGGATCAACTGGGGAGGAAGCGAAGGAAACGATTTCCCGCACGAATTCAGAAACCTCGGCAAACTGGACAATGTGATCCGTTTCGCCCTGCCGCAAGGCTACAGCTACGTAGCGGAAAGCGCCAAAATGTATGCCTATACACCAAATGAAGACGGAGTTAATCCGCGTTTCTTCACGGATTCCGAAATGGCAATTGCACCAACATTCAGCGCAAACGGCGATACCCTGATTTTTAACGAAACATGGCCGCTGGTTGACAAAGCCGGACAAGGCCAGATCAGCTATACCACGCCTCCGGTGATGAACTTCCAGATCATGCCGACCTGTGAGCGCAACGATACCGTAGTGGCGTTGATGGATTTCCATTACACCAACAACCAATACCTTGAAAATACAGCTTTGCATCAAAACATCAGCTGGGCAGATACCTGGCATGATGACGGGAACATCCCGGCAACCAATATGCGCTGGTACCATTACCTGCCAAACCTCAAAGTAAACCCGGGACTGGCTACGATGGATGCTTTCGCCAACACCGTAAGCTGGGACCTGCAGATCTGCAACCAGCGTGATGCCCAGCACCCGGTAATCACTGCGGCTGAAGGCGTATGGATCGATATCGACAACCTGGTGTCCAATGCCGGAAATGTCCTGATCAGCTCCGTAGAGCAAATCGGCAGCAGCAATGATTTTAACGTAAGCGCTTACAATGCCGGAAGCAGCTCTTTTGTAGAAATCGGTGCAATTGATGTGAATGTGTGCCGTACCTACCGGATCCATGCTTCTTTTACAAACTGTGAGGCTGACGAGCTGGATTCTATCCAGGTGCTCACAGGTTGGAACTGTGGGGCTTACCCGCAGCCTGAGCTGGCCGGTGAAGCAAGCTGCCACGTGGACACCAGCTATTTCATGATCCGCTACAAAACAGCCAACCTGCAAATGGCGGTGACTGAACCGGCAGGAACACATGAAATCTGTGATACCTTGAGCTATGAATTGGTGCTGACCAGCTCCGAGCCGGCTAACATGTATGATGTGAAGCTCTGGACAAACCTGCCGGAAGGTGCACAAATCATCCAGGCGGCTTACCAGTACCCGGAAGCAAACGCTGCCTGGACAACGCTCGCACAGACTTCTTCCCAGTTCAGCGGCTACAACCCGGCAGGATGGGACTTGTCTGCCCTTGTACCGCAATTTGAAAATGGTTTTCCAGGAAGCCGTCAGCCAAACGAAAATGAGCTGCGTGTTCGTTTTGATGTGGTGATGGACTGTAATTATAACCCAAACCAGGAACTGCTGATTTTCGCACAGGGTATGAGCAACTGCAGCGACAGCCTCTTATTGAATGCACACTATTTCCTGCCGATTGCCGGTTTTGAAAACCTCGTAAACTACGATTTGCTTCACCAGGTAAAAGATACCCTGAACTGCGAAAGCCCGAATACCATCACTTACGTGGTGAGCAACCTCGACAACCGTCCGAATACCCTGGGAGACAGCCTGCGCGTTGAGCTTCCGCTGGGTTACCACTTTGTAACAGGAAGCGCTGTTCCCAACCAGCCGGTGCTGGAAGGAAATATCCTGAGCTGGGCTGTGGGTACAGTAGACGCAAATACTACGAAAACCTTCAGCTTCCGCATCGAGGCAGATAGTATCTTCGAATGCCATGAGCTGATGTTTGCGGCCGAATTGTTCCGCACAAGAGCATCAAGCTGCGCTGCGGCCTGTGAGATCACCGCTTCCTGGAAAGATACCCTCCATACGGTTTACTGCTGTACTGCCTGCCCGGCCAACGCGTCTTTCCGTGCAGATACCATATGTGTAGGCTCCGAAATTTGCTTTGTACCGGTAAGCGCCATGCTGGCTGCCGAATTTACCCATAGCTGGGATTTTGGTGACGGTTCATTCTCCGGCCAGGCCGAGCCTTGCCATACTTTCGCTAGCGCAGGCAATCATGCCGTAAAACATGTGGTACGCTCAGCTAACGGTTGCTCCGATACACTTGTGCAGCAGGTTTTTGTACGCGGCCTGGATTCCGGGAATGCGGCTTTCAGCATGGAAGATACGGTTTGTGTACTCGATACGGCTTGTTTTGCAGCTGCTGATATGAACGCTTTCCAGCGCTGGAACCTCTACAACAGCAACGGAAGTCCTTTCGTGAGCTTCGGTAACTACCCTGAATTTTGCTTCCAGTTCCCGAACCCGGGTACTTACAGCATTGAGCATATGACAGATGATGGCTGCGGACGTGACACGGTTACAAAAACGATCACTGTTGTGGCACCGATTGAAGCCTGCATCGTCCTGATCGGTCAGAACCCATTCTGCTACGGAAGCCAGGTATTGCTGACCATCAATGATCCGTTCAACCAGGTACAACAAGTGGACTGGTACCGCAACGGGGTGTATGTCGGAACGATGGATACACTCGTAGCGACACAGGGCGGAACGTATGCTGCGCTCGTGGTGGACTACAACGGTTGTACCAACTCCTGCATGTGCATGGTATTGACCCAAACGCCTGCACCGGCTGTAAAACTGGCGAAACATGTATATGTATGCGGCGATGGAAATGCCCAGCAGCTGAGAGCAGAAACCCAGGCTTCCTGCCTTTGGATGACGGATAATTCAGTGATCGCTTCCGGGAACAACCTGAATGTAAGTGTACCGGGAACCTATGTGGTACAGGCAACAGCGTCTAACGGGTGTGTAACAATGGATTCGATTGTGGTGGAAGAGCGCCGCATTGAGCCGCAGCTGACTGCCTCCGTTGCTTCGGCCTGTGTGGGAGAAAATATCGAACTGAGCGCAGTTTGTGATCCTTACTATCACTACCAATGGCAAAAACTCGTAGCGGGTACCTGGATCAACATCAATGGAACGGATTGTAACCTCACTACGGCCGTTTACAAAGCCGGGCCAAACAGCTTCCGCGTGATTATCCGTGACCAGGTTTCCGGGTGTGAGACAACGAAAAACATCCAGGTTCAGGGCACAACAGCCCGTTGCAACCCGATTACAGTAAGCCCGAACCCGACTGAAAAGCAGCAAACTTCCGTTCACTACAGTTTTGACGGAACAGATCTGAAATCAGCGCAGCTCGAAGTATACAGCATGCGCGGCGAATTGGTGATGGACCGTGAGCTTGACCTGAGAATGACAAAAGCGGATCTGGATTTCACCGGTTTCTCCGAAGGGATCTACCTGGTACGTATTATCGTTGACGGGCAGTTGCTTACAACGGAAAAAATCATGGTGTTAAATCATTAAAAAGACAAAAAAAGAACTTCAACCTAAAAAAATAAGTCAGGAATCAGGGACCCGTAAAACGAGGTCCCTGATTTTTTATTACACTGTATTTCAGTTCTTTAGTTGTGTTTTTTGTTTATTGATTTGTTGGGGATAAACCATTAGGCATGATCTTCATCATGCGCTGATATGACTTTCGTCATGTTTTGAAAAAAAATCGCTGGTTATTTTTACTCCGATCAAATTTCTAAATTCACCGATGGACAACCTGAACAATACGGAAGATATGGATAGCAAACAAGGTATGGATGCTTTGTTTCTCTATGCTACCGAAGGGATCCTGGTGGCGAATGACCGCGGGGAAATCATCCGGATCAATCCCAGTGCGGAAAAGCTGTTTGGTTATGGGAAAGACGAGCTGGTCGGGAAAAAACTCGAAGTGCTGATCCCGAAACGCTTTTCCGCGCATGAGCAGCATCGCCAAAAGTATATGGAAAGTCCCCATCCTCGGGCAATGGGCCATGGGATGGATTTATACGGGCTGAAAAAGGATGGCACTGAATTCCCCGTGGAAATTAGTCTTAGTCCTTACCGGAATGGTGAAAAAAGATTCGTGATTGCTTTTATTGTGGATATATCGGTTCGTAAGCAATCGGAAGAAAGCTTTAAAAATTATTATGACGATCTCGAAAAACAGGTAAAAAACCGCACACTAATTCTTGAAGAAGCTATCGGTGAGCTGGAAAAGACCCGGAAAGAGCTCAATCAGGCCCTGGACAAAGAAAAAGAACTGAACGAACTCAAATCACGGTTCGTATCGATTGCTTCGCATGAGTTCCGGACGCCATTAACCACGATGCTTTCATCGCTTTCACTCATCAGCCGTTATGGTGATCAGGGGGATAGGGAAAACCAGCAACGCCACATTGGCAAGATTAAAACTTCCATCCATCATCTGACCGATATCCTGGATGATTTCCTCTCGGTAAGCAAGCTGGAAGAAGGAAAAGTGGAGCACATGCCGGAAGAAATTGATCTGCGGACTTTTGTGTCCAATATCATCAATGAAGTGCGTATCCTGAAAGGCAAGCGGCAGGTCATCACCCAGGAGTTTGCCGGTCACGACCATGCAGTGGTGGATAAAAAGCTGCTGCGCCATATTTTACTGAACCTGATCACCAATGCCATCAAATTCTCACCGAATGGAGGCGCAATTGAAGTCAGAACAGAAGTAAACGGAAAAAGCATCCGCATGTCGGTGCGCGATGAAGGGATCGGTATTTCGAAAGAAGACCAGAAACATTTATTCGAGCGTTTTTTCCGTGCCGATAACGCCATGCATATCCAGGGAACTGGTTTGGGACTCAATATTGTGGCCAAATATACCGAACTGATGAACGGATCTATTGAACTGGAAAGTGAAGAAAATAAAGGAACAACTTTTAACATCATAATCCCGCAAGAAAAATGAAGAAGATACTTTTGATCGAAGACAATCCTGATGTACGTGAAAATACCGCTGAAATCCTCGAGCTGGCCCAATATGAAGTCATTACCGCTACGAATGGCCGCGAAGGGGTTGAGCTTGCCCAGCAGGAAAAGCCCGACCTGATTATCTGTGATATTATGATGCCTGTGCTCGACGGGCATGGGGCTTTGCACCTCTTATCCAAGAACGATGAAACGGCCAGCATCCCCTTTATCTTTTTAACGGCGAAGGCTGAACGCACCGATTACCGCAAAGGAATGGAAATGGGGGCCGATGATTACCTCACCAAGCCTTTTGACGATATTGAGCTGCTCAATGCGATCGAAGTCCGCCTCAAAAAGAATGAGATTTTGCGCAAGGAGTTTACCAAAAACATCAATGGGATCAATGACTTCATCAATGAGGCAAAAGGCATTGAATCACTCAAAAAGCTCTCCGAAGCGCGTGAGGCGCGCGAATACAAAAAGAAAGACGATATTTACAAAGAGGGAAGTTATCCGAAAGGCATTTATTTCATCAATAAAGGCAAGGTGAAAACCTTCCGCGCAAGCGAATCCGGGAAAGAACTCATTACGGAGCTTCACAAAGAAGGTGATTTCTTCGGCTATACTTCCCTGTTGAAAAATGAGCCGTATACCAGCTCCGCTACTGCGCTTGAAGATGCCGAGGTTTACATGATCCCGAAAGACGATTTCTTTGACCTGATCTATAAAAATGCTGAAGTATCGCGCAAATTCATTGAGATGCTTTCCAATAACCTCAGCGAAAATGAAAAACAGCTGGTGAAGCTGGCCTATAATTCCGTGCGGAAACGCCTGGCTGAAGCCCTGGTAAGACTTTCAGACAAATACAAGGACGGCGCCGAAAAATTCAGCATGAACATTTCCCGCGAAGACCTGGCCAATATGGTCGGCACCGCAACAGAAACCGTCATCCGGACGCTCAGCGACTTCAAAGACGAAAAATACATCGAGATCAGCGGCGGAAGCATCACGATCCTGGATTACGATCGCCTCGCAACAATGAGAAACTAGAACAAGAAGCTTTTCCTCATTATACCCCCCTAAAAAGCCCGGTCATACGACCGGGCTTTTTCTGTTGATTAAGATCATGTCCCCGGCTGACGAGGCTCATTTATTCTGTGTGCATAATGATCGTACCTTTGTATCATCAAGTTAGGACAAAGTGTAGTTGAATAAACCTGTACCGGACCCGGTTTTGTTTTTCGGTTTTTAAAACATGCATCGGAAAGCATTGGACCGGGGCCCGGCAACAGGGAAGAACAAAAAAGAAAAATGGTAGTAATCATCAATGCTCAATGGACAGTTTATGCCATCCAGGAAGAATTTAACCGGGCTTTCCCGTACCTCAAACTGGATTTTTTTAAGCGGTCATACACGTCCGGGAGCAATTTACTCCGGAAAATGGTCAGTCCAAGGGAAACAATTGCTGAAAACAGTGTTTTGGAATCAGCGGAAGACCTGAGGATCACGCCCGGGATGACCGTGGCGAAGCTTGGAGAATGTTTTGCGGAAAATTATGGGCTCAATGTCCGGGTTTCCCGAAAAACAGGCAAACTTTGGCTCGAAACAAGCAATACGGGCGAATGGACGCTTTGCCTCCAAAACAGGGAAGGGGAGAGAATCACCCACATCCTTTCCGGACTGAATGACGCAGACGAACAAGTATAAAGAACATAGAGTTAGGTTAGTTCATAGTTAGAGTAAAGGTCCCGCGGGACCAAGTGTTTTGGTAAAAAAAAGGGATCGGGAAATACCGGGTCCCTTTTTTCTTTGTGCAAGTGCAGGCTTTTTCCAGTGCAGGTTCTGAACTTCATCGGGATAACATACAACCCAAATGCTGTTGACAAAGTTCCACATTAAAATAACACCAAACAAGCCCCATTTCCGGGGTAATTTTGAGGGTTTTTTCTTGAATTTTGCGAAAATCACTATTTTTTAAGAAAATGCCAACCAATTTGGAGTCTATATAAAACGACTCACTCAGCAATTCATAAACCAAACTCAGATTTCCTGTTTCCGGATTTCAATCGTATCCCCGCGACGCTTATTGTAAATGAAAAAATCGTTGGATGGGGCAACAAATACGCGGGCATCTTCCTCCCCGCGCAGGGCATTGGTCAGTTGTTTTTTATTTTTTCCCGCGGTGTCCATCCGGTAAATGTGGTAAAAGCCGCTTTCCATGGACGAAAAATAAATCCAGCGGTCGTCCGGTGAAAACATCGGCCAGCCATCGGTGCTTTGCGGGGTGTTGGTCAGGTTGACAGATACAAAATTTTCAAGGTCCATGATATACAGGTCGTCCCCGTTCAGGCCATTCCGCAGGAAAACAAGCTGTTTCATATCGTTCGAATAGCGGGCGCAGGTTTCATCGTCTTCCGTGCTGCTGAGCCGCAGGGTTTTGCCATTTTTAAACTCATAGCGGTAAATGTCCAGCGATCCGTTGCCCCGGGTCGAATTAAACAACAGGTACTTCCCGTCCGGGCTGAAATAAGGATGGATGTCGCGCGCCGGGTCAAAGGTGAGCTGTTTGAGCTCTTTGCTTGCCAGGTCATAGAGAAAAAGCTCTTCGTTCCCGGTGCGGTCGCTCACAAAGGCTAGCCGCTTGTTTTGCGTATCCCAGTCCGGGAAATTGTTGTTGAAACTATCGCGAAAGATCGCCCGGCTTGTTTTTGTTTCGCAATCCATCAGCATAAGCTGCCATTTGCCGCTTTCGTTGGATTGGTACAGGATTTCCTTCCCGTTTGCAGATAAGCGCGGGTAAGCCGATTCCTTGTGCTCCAGGCGGTAAAGAAGCTCATTGTCTTGTTCCTGGGATAAAATACCCGCCGCCGGCAGCAGCAGGGAAAAAAATAAAAGTTGTTTTCTCATTTCAATTTGGTAAAAGCTAATGAAAAATGTTCGGAAGCTACTTCCAGGGGCATCCCGCTGAACTCGAGGAAAGCCTGGTGAAACAGTGCTTCGTTGAAATATTCGCTCTGGTCGTGCTCTTTCTTTAAGGTTTCGATAAATTGGGCACCCAGTTTATAG
>CBINGV010000070.1:0-13653 GCA_966250255.1 uncultured Flavobacteriales bacterium
TCGCTTTCAGCGGGAAAGAATGCTCCACCAAAACGGCCGTGCGTATTTACGATTCAGGAGATGAGAAGAAACGTACTTTGCTGAAGGAAATCAAAAATATCCAGGGGAAAAACCTGTCACTTTCCTCTTCCGAGCTTTCTTCCGTTTACCGCAAAAAAGTATCCGGTTCGGAACGCCTCAAAATGGTTTACATCGAATACAAAATTGCCGGCGGCTCCACGAAAAATGAAGCCATCGTTATGGTAGTAGGTTACAAAGACTAACACTTCCCCTTTTTTCACTGCTCAAATGAATGTATGTTATTGATTTTTGCAGACAAAATAAGCGAAAGGCTGATCTATACCCTGGATTTTGTTTTCCGTGACCGGGGAGTTTCCTATGAGCTCACCAACGATTGGGTTTATTTCACAGGTTCCGGGAATTACAAATTCCTTTATTCGGATCGTTTTTCAGAAGGACACTTGCAGCTCCTGCCGTCCACGCTTTTGTTTGATGAAGCGGTTTTTCCCTATGCGCTTGATAAAGCCCGTTTTTTCCAGGAAGACTGCCTGTCCTTCGATCAGCAGTGCGACCCGCTCGCCTCAGTGTTTTATGTCCTGAGCCGTTATGAAGAATATGTGATCAAACAGCGCGACGAACACGAGCGATTTGAAGCCAAAAACAGCATCCAGCAGCACTTTGGCTGGCTCGAAAAAACCATTTGTGACCGCTGGGCCGAAGATCTGCTGGCTTACCTCGAAGGGGAGTTTAACACGGCTTTGGGTGCACAAAAAATCCCGGTGCAACTGATCCCGACTTTTGACATCGACAACACTTTTGCTTTTCAATGGAAAGACGGTTTACGCGGCATGCTCGGGCGCTACCGCGACCGGATTCAAAAAGACAAAGAACGCCAGGAAGCGCGCCGGGTTTTCGAAAGCGGCGGAAAAGATCCTTACGATACCTTTGAGAGCATTAAAGAAGTGGCGACACGCGGCTTCGATGTCCGGGTTTTCTGGCTGCTTGGTGAATACGCCACCTACGATAAAAACATCTCCGGGAACGATCCGCGCCACCAGCAGCTGATCCGGGAAATGGCCGATTTCGTCCATATCGGTCTGCATCCGAGTTACCGCTCGAACAGCAGCCCGTATTACCTCAAAAATGAGCACAGCCTGCTACAGCAGATTCTCAGGCGGGAAGTGAGCGCCAGCCGCCAACATTTCCTGAAACTGGATTTTCCGGCAACGTACACGACTTTGCTTTCACAGGGCTTTACGGATGATTACACCATGGGCTATGCCGATGCTGTCGGTTTCCGCTGCGGGACAGCCCGGAGCCACCGCTTTTTTGATTTGCATAAAAATACGGTGACGGCGCTTACTGTCCATCCTTTCGCCTATATGGATGTGAGCCTTAATTCCTACCTGAAACTAACGCCGCAGCTGGCCAAAGACCGGATCCGGGCGCTTTTTTCGGAAGTGAAGCAATTTGGCGGCGATTTCATCTTCCTCTGGCACAATGAAAGCATCAGCGATTTTGGGATCTGGAAAGGCTGGAAAACGGTGTTTGATTTTACCTTAAACCTGCGCGATGAAATTTAAGCTCGATACCCGGATTGATGAAATCCGGCCGGAAATTGATCATCAAAATAGTCTGTTGTTTCTCGGAAGCTGCTTTTCGGATGAAATGGCGGCCCGCTTTTCCAAGGCCGGTTTTGAGGTGTTGTCCAATCCTTTCGGAACGATTTTTCACCCGCTTCCGCTGGCACGAATCCTTGAAAATGCCTTGGATCAAAACGGGGATTTCCATTTTTTTGAGGACAGGGACAGGTGGTTTTCCTGGGACGCCTCGACCTTGTTTTCCGGGGCTTCCGAAGCAGGATTAAGAGCTGATTTCCGCAGGATTCAACGGAATTTACAGGAATATCTCCAACAATCGAAGCATTTATTCGTGACCTTCGGTACCGCCCGGGGCTATGTGTTGCGGGAGAACCAGCTCGTGGTTGCAAATTGCCACAAACAAAACGCGCCCCGTTTCGAAAAGCAGTTAACGGCCATTGAAAGCATCGTTTCGGCCTGGGACAGGGTCCTCGTGAAACTGGCAAAATTGAACCCCGGTTTGAAAGTGGTATTTACCGTCAGCCCGGTGCGTCATGCCAAAGATGGACTCGTTGAAAATAATCGTTCAAAGGCCCGCTTACTCGAAAGTATTACTCTGCTCGAAGCGCGCAGTTCCTGTGCTTATTTCCCTTCGTATGAGCTGGTAGTCGATGAGTTGCGCGATTACCGTTTTTACAAGGAGGACCTTGTCCACCCCAGTGAACTGGCGGTCAGCTACATCTGGGAAAAAGTGCAGCTGGCTTGCTGCCGCGCCGAAACCCGCGAATTAATCCGGGAAACTGAAAAAATGCGGGCTTTTTCGCTTCACCGGAGCTTAAACAATGATGAAAGCTTTGAAGCGGAACGGGAAGCCCGGATTGAGGCTTTCAAGCAAAAATACCCCCAAATTCGCTGGTAAATTTTAAGCACGAATAAACCGGGTAAGATTTCCAGGCCTGTGTTTAAATTAAGTCTTAATCTGTAATTCGAGGTGAATTCACAACTAAGCGGCATTCATCACGATATCATTGCGTTTATACCATTATTGCCCGTGTTTCATTTTTTTTTCGTTCTTTTGAAGCTGAATTAAAATGCAATAAAACAATGCTACGAACTTTTGTTTCAATACTACCTTTGACGGCCCTGGCTTTCGTGTTATCCTGCGGAACGGCCAAACAGAAAAAAGAAGAAAGCACCACTTCCGAACCGGAAATTATCTGGGATGAGATGCAAAGCTACATCGACACCAACGAGATCGAGCTTTCCACCCCGAAAGTGTTCCACGCTTCCGAAACTATTTTTACAGACCTGGTCCATACGAAACTGGAAGTAAGCTTCGACTGGAATAAAGCCTGGCTTTACGGAAAGGAAACGCTGACCGCGAAGCCGCATTTTTATGCTACTGACAGCCTGATCCTGGATGCGAAAGGCATGGAAATCAAAAGTGTAAAACTGAATGGTGCCGATTTGCGCTATACTTACGACAGCTCTTTCCTGAAGATCAAGCTCGATAAGGTGTACAAGCGTACGGAAAATTACACCGTTGTAATCGATTACATTTCCAAGCCGGACGAGCGCACAACGGGCGGAAGCGCTGCGATCACGAGTGACAAAGGCTTGTATTTCATTAACCCGCGCGGGGAAGATCCGAACGTGATGCCGCAGATCTGGACACAAGGCGAAACCGAAGCGAGTTCCGTTTGGTTCCCGACGATCGACGCGCCGAATGTGAAAACGAGCCAGGAAATCCTGATTACCGTAGATAAAAAGTATGCGACTCTTTCCAACGGCAAGCTGATTAAATCGACTGAAAATGCCAACGGCACACGCACCGATCACTGGAAACAGGATTTGCCGCATGCGCCTTACCTCTTTATGATGGGGGTGGGTGAGTTCAAAATCGTGCGCGACAGCTATACCCGAGCCGATGGCAGCAAAATGGAAGTGAATTACTACGTGGAGCCGGAGTGGGAGCCATACGGAAAAGCCATTTTCGGCGAAACACCGGCGATGATCAAATTTTTCTCTGAATTAACGGGAGTGGAATTCCCCTGGGACAAATATTCCCAGATCGTGGTACGCGACTATGTTTCCGGTGCGATGGAAAATACCGGCGCCGTGATTTTCGGTGAATTTGTGTATAAAACCGACCGCGATTTGCTGGATGAAGACGATAATTCCACCATTGCCCACGAATTGTTTCACCACTGGTTCGGTGACCTGGTCACCTGCGAATCCTGGTCAAACCTGCCGTTGAATGAGTCTTTTGCCAACTATTCGCAATACCTCTGGGACGAGCACCGTTACGGCGTGGATGAAGCGGATTACAATGCGGAAATTGAAAAAATGGGTTACTACCAGTCTGCCGAGAACGGCGGCCACAACCTGATCTGGTATGATTACGATGATAAAGAACAGATGTTCGACGGGCATTCCTACAACAAAGGAGGCCGGATCCTACACATGCTGCGTAATTACCTCGGTGATGAGGCTTTCTTTGCCGGCTTGAAATTATACCTGAAAACCAACCAGTTCAAAGCGGCTGAATTTCACCACCTGCGTCAGGCTTTTGAAGAAGTTTCCGGCCAGGACCTGACCTGGTTCTTTAGCCAGTGGTTTGAGGCTTCCGGCCACCCGGAGCTCGAAGTAAGCTACGAACAGCACATGTCGCCGAAATCTGTGGATGTCAAAGTATACCAGAACCAGTCTTTGTCGAATACGCCGATGTACCGCATCCCGGTGCAGGTGATGGTGTATGATGACGCGGGTGCCCATTTGCATACGGTGGTTGTGGACGAAACTGAAAATAAATTCAATTTCCCGGTGGAAGGTCAGCTGAAAAACGTGATTTTCGATTACCAGCAATGCCTGCTCGGGATGATCAAGGAGGATAAGCCGCAGGAACAGTTCATTCACCAGTATTACAATGGAAAGCGTTACCTGGCCCGTAAAAATGCCTTGATTAACGCCTCCGAAGGCAGCAGCGAAGCAGCGCAGCAAATGATCCTGGACGCACTGGACGATCCATTCTGGAATATCCGTTTGACAGCGATTGAAAAAGCCGAACAGCTGCAGGCCGATAAAATGAACCAGGCGGTGAACAAAATCCGCGCGCTGGCGAAAAACGACGCCAGTTCGGAGGTGAGGGCGGAAGCCATCGGTTTCCTGGGCAAGCGCATGGCGCCGGCCGATTATGAGACCTTATGCCTCGATCGCCTCAAAAACGATAAATCTTATTTTGTGGTAGGTACCGCCCTGAACGAGATCAACAAAAAGAACCCGCAGCTGGCGCTCAGCGAAGCCCAAAAACTGGAAAAGGAGCAATCCACCCGAATCAAGGCAACTGTTGCGCAGATTTATGCTACCAGCGGCGATGCCAGTCACCTGCCTTTCTTCCAGGATCTGCTCCAGAATGAAAAACTTGGCGGTTACGATGCGATCGTTTGCCTGAATTCTTTCAGCTATTTTATGGGAAGACAAAACATCGAGGTGCAGGAAAAGGCCCTGGCGATCTATAAGAAGCATTACGCTTCCGGAGGCATGTATACAAAAATGTTTATGCCGCAAAACGTGGATTACCTCGCGAAGATGATCGATGAAAAAGTCTACGAAAACAATACGCAGATCGAAATCCTGGAGAAAAACAAAAACTTCGTGGAAGCCGATAAGCTCCGCAAGGATATCAAACGCCAGGAAGCCGCTTCCAAAGAGCTGAAGGCTTACCTGAAAGAAATCGAAGCAGAAAACGGGAAATAATCCGCTCCATTTGATCCTCCCTTGAAGAAGGATTAAAATTTCCCCTTGAGGGGGAGAAGGGAGGTGATCTTCCATAATAAAAACAAAAAACGCGAAGCCATACGCTTCGCGTTTTTTTTGGGAATGCCCCTGCTTTTACAATTCGTTCAGGATTTCATTCAGGCTGAAGGTCGAAACGGGGCTCAGGCTTGTAATTGGGATCAGCCCGGTATCGGGGTTGACGGTCAGGTGCTGGATGCCGTAAAGCCAGCCGCCGTTGTAATTCGAAAGGCTGATCACGTCGATTTCCATGCCGACAGGAACCAGGCCGTAATGTTCGGTAAAATAGCCGTTTTCAAATTGGTCGAGTTGGGAAACGGAGTTATTTTCTTCCTTGAAGGCAATGAGCACGACAGTGTTGTTTGCGTCAAAGCCGGCCGGCAGTTTCACGGTTAATTTTTTCTTTTCGCGGGGATCGTTCATAAAGCGGTCGATGTTGATCCATCCCCAGCTGTTTACCGGGAAAGTATAGGCTGTTTTGAGGCTGCCCTTGAAGTCGATGTCCTGGATGTTCAGGTCATCTTTCGAACCGGTCCAGCTCAGGTTATTTTGCGCATCGAAGACTCCGTCGAAAAGCGTCATGCGGTCGTCGGGGTTTTCTACCAGGACGGCCAGCTGTAAATCCTGTTCGGCCACCACGTCGGTGTTGTTCTGCGAAATCCGGAGGTAAAACTCACCGCCGGTTATCAGCTGCGTTTTGCTGCCATCCACCTTTTTGGCGATGGTTGGCTTGTTCATCATCAGCATACCGGAACGTTTCTGCATCTCGATCAATTCAACGTTTACAGCGCCAATGACCGGCTGACCTGATTGGGTTTTGAGGGAATTGGCCGGGACCACGATTTTCACTTTACCGTTGCTGTACAGCGTTCCGCCGAGCTCAGCGTGTTCCAGTGTAAAACGCTGCATGACGCGTTCAAATTCATCGTCGAACAAACGGTCTACGTTCCCGCCGGATTGGGCCATGTCCAGCGCTTTGCCGCGCATGATACCATCGCCGGCCTTCCAGAAAATCGTTTTCCCGACCTCGATCAGCTCGGAGTTTCCGCCGCCATTTTTGCTGGGATGGATTTCGCCCGGGCTAAACAGGTTAACCCCGGATTTTTCGTGGAGACTGATTTTTTTACCGCTGGTGAATTTCAGTTTTCCCCAGATGGTGAGCTGCGTGTATTCGCAAAAGTCGCCGGAGGAAAAATTGACGGAGTTGTTGACGAGAACAGTCGAGCTGCTGCCGATCACAATGACATCACCGCAAACGGGCACCCGTCCCAAGCTCCAGGATTGGGCATTTCCCCAGTCTATTTCGCCGGGGTTGGAAAAGATTTCGGCGGCCTGGCTGCTGAAGTTGAAGGCTGCTAAAAAGAAAAGAAAAGTAGTGTAACGTAAGGAGTTTTTCATGTTATGTGTTTTTGTTTCAGTGTTTAAACATATAAAAATTATGCCAAAATTGAAACGTTGAAAACGAAAAAACCTCAACCGAGATGATCCGATTGAGGTTCTATATAGTTGTATCTCTTGATTTTAGAGCTTTCTCGCCACTTCCACTTCTTCGAAAGCTTCGACGATATCACCGATTTTGATGTCGTTGTATTTATCGATGTTCAAACCGCATTCGAAACCACGCTTCACTTCTTTCTGATCGTCTTTGAAACGCTTGAGTGAACCGAGGGTTCCGGTGTGCACAACGATACCGTCGCGGATCACGCGGATTTTGGAGTTGCGTTTGATCACACCGTCCAGGACGAAACATCCGGCAATCGTACCCACTTTCGTGATGTTGAAGGTTTCGCGGATTTCGGCCGAACCGGTGATTTCTTCCTTGATATCCGGCGACAACATCCCTTCCATCGCAGCTTTGATCTCTTCGATGGCTTTGTAGATCACCGAATAGAGGCGGATGTCGATCTGTTCCTGCTCGGCGAGCTTGCGGGCTGCAACCGACGGACGCACCTGGAATCCGAGGATGATGGCATCGGAGGCTGAAGCGAGGTTGATATCGGCTTCGGAGATGGCACCAACCCCTTTGTGAACGATTTTCACCGCAATCTGTTCGGTAGAAAGGTTCAGCAAGGAATCGGAGAGGGCTTCGATCGAACCGTCCACGTCCCCTTTGATGATGAGGTTGAGCTCCTTGAAGTCGCCAATCGCGAGGCGTCGGCCGATTTCGTCGAGGGTAATATGTTTCGTTGTGCGGAGTCCCTGCTCACGGTACAATTGCTCGCGTTTGGTCGCAATGGCGCGTGCTTCACGCTCGTCATCCATGACGTGGAACTTGTCACCCGCGCTTGGCGCACCGGAAATCCCGAGGATGGAAACCGGAACGGACGGGCCGGCCTCTTTGACTGTGGCGCCGTGCTCGTTGTGCATCGCACGCACGCGACCGTAGTGGCGGCCAACGAGTACGATATCACCCACGCGGAGGGTCCCGGCTTCAACGAGGATGTTGGTCACATAACCTTTTCCTTTGTCGAGCGTGGATTCAATCACCGTTCCGAGCGCGTTTTTGTCCGGGTTTGCTTTGAGGTTCAGGATTTCGGCTTCGAGCAAGACTT
Organism: uncultured Flavobacteriales bacterium; assembly: GCA_966250255.1. Taxonomy (GTDB): domain Bacteria; phylum Bacteroidota; class Bacteroidia; order Flavobacteriales_D; family Crocinitomicaceae; genus M2408. The sequence goes on from CBINGV010000070.1 coordinate 7,928, forward strand.
TGTCGAGCAATTCCTCGATGTTGAGGTTTTTCTTGGCTGAAATTTCCTGGCACTGATATTTACCGCCCCATTCTTCCACCAGGATGTTCATGGCGGAGAGCTGCTCGCGGATTCTATCGGGGTTGGCCCCGTCTTTATCAATTTTGTTGATGGCGAATACCATCGGTACGTTGGCTGCCTGGGCGTGGGAAATGGCTTCCTTGGTTTGCGGCATGACGTCGTCGTCTGCTGCGACAAGGATGATTGCCACGTCGGTTACCTGGGCACCACGGGCACGCATCGCGGTAAAGGCTTCGTGACCCGGTGTATCGAGGAAGGTCATTTTGCGACCGTCCTTGAGGGTTACGGAGTATGCCCCGATGTGCTGGGTAATCCCCCCGGCTTCGCCTGCGGTTACGTTAGCATTTCGGATCTTATCGAGGAGGGATGTTTTACCGTGGTCAACGTGACCCATAACGGTAATGATCGGCGGACGGTCTACGAGGTCTTCCTCGCGGTCTTCCACCACCGGGATGGCTTCCTGTACTTCGGCGCTTACGAACTCGGTTTCGAAGCCGAATTCTTCCGCAACAATGTGGATCGTTTCTGCATCGAGGCGCTGGTTGATGGAAGCGAAAATCCCGAGGGACATACAAGCCGAAATAACCTGGGTCGGGGAAACGTTCATCATGGCCGCCAATTCGGAAACAGTTACGAATTCACTAAGCTTCAGTACTTTTTCCTGGAGCTCTGCTTCGAACATTTCCTGCTCGCGGCGCTGGGCAAACATATCACGTTTTGCACGCCTGTTCTTGGAACCTTTGGATTTACCTCCGGTGTTGGACAAGCGGGCCAGGGTTTCTTTGAGTTCTTTTTCGATGTCCTTTTCGGAGATCGCCGGTTTGTCAAAGGGTTTCGCACCCGGCTTGCCAAATGGCTTTTTGCCGAATTGTCCGCCTTTGTTCTGGCCGGTATTTTGTCCCGGTTGAGTCGCCGCCGGGCTTACCGGGCGGGTCGGATCAACTTTCTTGATGCGTTTTCTTTTCTTGCGGTCGCCTGCGGACTGGGAACCTTTATCGCCGGTTTTCTCCACCGGGAGCTCAATTTTACCGAGAACGGTAGGGCCCGTCAATACCTGGCGCTCTACGCGGATGGTTTCAATTTCACGCGGCTCTTCTTTTTCTTCCGGAGCTTTTTGTTCAACGACAGGTTCAGCGCTTTTTGCCGGAATTTGTTTCGCTGATTCCTCCCGTTCTTTTTTAAGCTCTTCCTTGGATTTTTTGTCCGGGCGTGTTTTGGTGTTGAGCTTATCGAGGTCGATTTTGCCCAATACCTGGAGTTGCTGTACTTCGCCTTCCGGAGCTTTGCTTTCCGCAACAGCCGGCTGTTCGGCTTCGACTGTTTCGGTTTTTTCTTCGGCAGGCTTTTTCGGCGCTACATTTTTTTCAAGGAGGTTGAGGTCAAAATCGTCGTCTTCATCCTCTTCATCCGTTTTCTGCTCCGTTGGTTTGGAGTCACGGATGCTGATGGTTTCGCGGCGCTCCCGTTTCACGGAAGACAGCTTGGATTGTTCCTTAACGATTTGATCATCTGCAAATTGCTGGCGCAGTAAGTCATAGTGATCTTCCTCGAGCTTGCTGTTCGGGTTGGAATCAATGGTAACGCCCTTGGACTTCAGGAAGTCAACCAAGGTGGACATCCCGACGTTCAGTTCGCCTGCAACTTTGCCTAATCTGTGTGTTTTTCCGGCCATATATTCTTTTTAGATTTTTAGACAACAAACAAAACATCCGGCTTTTGAAGCCTTCCTGTCCCGGTTACGGTCTTTTTATCTTTTTTATACTTAAATCAGTTTAATGTATATTTTAATTCAAATTACCAGGCCTTCATTCACTGTGATCTGAAGACCTCTTACTTGCTATCCATTGTCAGAAGTTGTTGTTAATCAAAAGCAAAGCTTTCTCTTATTCAAACTCAGCACGCAGGATTTTGCACACTTCGAGGATGGTTTCCTCTTCGAGATCGGTGCGGTTGACCAGGTCATCCACGCTGATTTCGAGTACGGATTTCGCCGTATCGCAGCCAATGGACTTGAGCTCGTCAATGATCCAACCGTCGATTTCGTCAGCAAAGTCGTCGAGATCAACGTCTTCCACATCTACTTCGCCATCGCGGTAAACATCGATTTCGTAGCCCGCCAATTTGCTTGCTAATTTAATATTATTTCCGCCTTTTCCAATAGCGAGGGAAACCTGGTCTGGTTTCAGGTGTACCTTGGCGCGTTTTTCTTCTTCGAGGATTTCGATGGAAGTGATTTTCGCCGGCGACAGGGCACGCTGGATAAAGAGGTTCGGGTTGTTGGTGAAGTTGATCACGTCGATGTTTTCGTTGCGTAACTCACGCACGATCCCGTGGATGCGGGAACCTTTCATACCTACGCAGGCGCCCACCGGGTCGATGCGGTCGTCGTAGGATTCAACGGCAACTTTCGCACGCTCTCCCGGTTCACGCACGATGCGCTTGATGGTGATGAGTCCGTCAAATACTTCCGGCACTTCGAGCTCGAACAATCGTTCGAGGAATTCGGGCGCCGTACGGCTGAGGATAATCACCGGGCTGGAATTGCGCATGTCTACTTTGGCCACCACCGCACGGATGGATTCGCCTTTTTTGAAATAATCGGAAGGGATCTGCTCGGATTTAGGAAGCAAAAGCTCATTGCCTTCGTCGTCGAGGACCATGATCTCTTTTTTCCAAACCTGGTAAACTTCACCGGTGATGATCTCACCGATCCGCTCTTTGTATTTTTTGTAAATATTGTCTTTTTCAAGCTCGAGAATGCGCGAAATCAGGTTTTGGCGCAGGGAAAGGATATTTCTTCTCCCGAAATCGGCAAACTTGAATTCTTCGGATACTTCTTCGCCCACTTCGAAGTCAGGCTCAATTTTAATGGCATCCGAATAGGCAATTTCCATACTCGCGTCTTCCACTTCACCATCCATCACGATCTCCTTGTTGAGGAAAATCTGAACGTCACCTTTCTCGATATTCACAATGACGTCAATGTGCTGGTCACTGTTGAATTTTTTCTTCAGCATCGAACGGAATACATCTTCCAGTACGTGCTGCATCGTTTGCTTGTCGATGTTCTTTAATTCTTTGAATTCGGAAAACGAATCCACTAATTCCAAGCTATTCATAGCGCTTATTTAAATGAAATAACAATTTTTGTTTCCTTTATTTTGTTCATCGGCAGGACGTGCTGCTCGGTGATTTTTTCCTTTTTCTTTTTGCCCTCGGGTTTTTCCATGCGGGTGGTTTCGAGGGTCAGCTCTTTTTCACTGGCGGCGAGCAGGGTGCCGGAAAGCTTTTCGCCTTCTTTCAGCACGATGTCTACTTCGCGGCCAATGTTTTTTTCATACTGGGCCAGCACGCGCAAAGGCTTGTCGAGGCCGGCGGATGAAACATGCAATTCAAAATCCTGCTGCTCGCGGTCGAGGTTGTGCTCAATGTTACGTGAAACAGCCACACATTCATCGATGGATACGTAGGAGCTCTTTTTATCAAGCTCAACGTGGATACTGTTTTTGGCCGAGATGGAAATGTCTACAATAAACACTTCCGGGAAACGCTCGTCGATGCGCTCCTGGGCCAGTTTTCGTACTACGTCTTTTTGTATCATCCGGTAATTAAAAGAGGGGATTTTTCGTCCCCTCTCCAATGCTTGTTAATAAATTACGGTGCAAAGGTAATAAATTATTTGATTAATAACAAATTATTTTTGAATGAAATGGAGTGGGACGGATTGGACAGGAGCCCCGCAAAGGCCGCGAAGTTCATCCAGGTAGGCTGCATGTATCACTTTCCCTTTGTCTATTGTATAAACCCGGGTTACTTTGCGTTTGGCACTGAGAATAGAATTAATTTGATCTCATCCGCTTCACTGACCGAGGACTTTGGCGTCAACAAAAAATTTGGAGTGCACGCGGATGCTGTGCTCGGAGGTGATGATCTTGTCGGTTTTGGTGTTGAGGCGCAGCGAAAAATGGTCCTGCTTGATGTATTCCTGCAGATCGGCGCCGCTCAGCTCAAGGCTCAGGCTTTTGCCCACGTTGTCGGGAATGCTGCTTTTGGAAGCGATGCTCGTTTCGGACAGGCCATCAGCGGAAATAAACACCTGGATGGATTCGAGGAAGCTGAAATCCGAGTTGTCGGGCGAGAGCAGGGTGAGATCGAGCGAGATCACCTTGATTTGCTCCACCAGGTCTTTGCGGGTGTCGTTGACCTCGAAAGTGGATTCTGAATTGCTCTCAATGGGCGGACACAGGATGTTGAAGGGCAGATCGACGGTTGTGGAGGAGGGAACGCTTACGTCCTCGTTGTATTCCATCTCGAACTGGGTGAATTTGTCCACCTTTTTGCACCCGAAAATAAATAAAGTCCCTGTAAGTAAAATCAATCCGACAATTCTCATGCGATCTGAAAATAGGGGGCAAAAATAAGAAAATTGGTTTAATCTTCGTAGACTTCCGGGTTGCTTTCGCGTTTGAAAAGCTCGATCTGTGTTTCGAATTCTTTCAGGAGCAGCGAATCGGTGATTTTCCCGTCTTTGAAGTTTTCGTCAAAAGTTGGCAGGGAAAAGGTTGTTACCACTTTGGCGTGGCAGCGCGGGAACATGGCTTTGGCCAGTCCCATCACATTCCCGGCGGCAAAGGCCCCGGTGGAGGTGCTCATCAGGAGCATGGGTTTTTCGCAGAAAATATTCATGTCGATGCGGGAACACCAGTCGAGGATGTTTTTGAAAGCCACGGTGTAGCTGCGGTTGTGCTCGGCCATCGAAACGATGATCGCATCGGATTCTTCCATGGCTTTGCGGAAGGCGTAGGCCTGGTCGGGATAGCCTTTCAGCTCGCGGTCGACGGAAAAAATGGGCATTTCGAAATCGTTGATATCGAGGAAATTAATTTCGCAATCTTCAAAATAGCTGAGGGCCAGTTTGACCAGCTGGCGGTTGATAGATGTGCTGCTGTTGCTGCCTGCAAATGCTACAATTTTCATAAATCGGAATGTTGTTTTGAACCATATAAGGCATATAAGATCATGTAAAAGCTACCTGTTGAAGAGCAAATAAGGTTTAATCTGCCTGCGGTTAATTAATTTCTAAAATAAAACGTCGCGGATTTCAGGTGTTTTATCAAAAACGCTTTTCGCGAACGGGCACAAAGGTACAATTTTCAACTGGTTTTCACGGGCAAACTGTACGGCTTCCATCACAAGCCTGTTGCCCACGCCCTGCCCGGAGAATTTTTTGTCCACTTCGGTGTGATCGATGATGAATTTGTTTTCACCGGCCCAGCTGTAGGTCATTTTGCCAGCCAGGATGCCGTCGATGAAGGCTTTGAAGGCCCCTTTGTTTGTTTCGCGGATGTGTTCGAGTACCATATTTATTCGGAATTCGTGGATTTGTAATTCGTAGATTCTTTCTGCAAAAATACGGAATTTACGGATGCCGTATAGCGGCAGGATTTACGAATTTATGAATTCTTTTTTCAGTAGGCTGTAAGCCCAGGAATCCTCGAATTTCCCGTTTTTCAGGTAATGTTCGCGTAAATTGCCTTCGTACCGGAAGCCTAATTTTTTTACCAGGCCCTGCGAAGCCAGGTTTTCGGGACCAATCAGCGCTTCGATGCGGTTGAGCTTCATTTCCCGGAAACCATAGGCCAGGATGGCTTGCAGTGCTTCATGCA
>CBINGV010000071.1:0-13559 GCA_966250255.1 uncultured Flavobacteriales bacterium
CTCCCTGGCAACCATTATTACCCAGGAACGGATCGATGCATTATTTTTAAGTAAAAACAGGGAATCACAAATTAAAATTACCGATCTTTGTACGGAAGATCAAACGCTTAGCGGTGTTCGGGTCAGTTTTGAAATCCCTTATCAAGAATTGTAAGCATGAAAGTTGTGATCATTGACGATGAAAAAAACAATTCGGAGCTTGTTTCGAATTTATTGGCCATGTTTTGCAAGGAAGTCGAAGTACTCGCCATTGCAGAATCGGTCCAGTCCGGCTACCAGGCGATTATAAACAACAAACCCGACCTTGTTTTTCTTGATATCCAGATGCCCGACGGCACCGGCTTCGACCTGCTCAAATGCTTCGATACCTGCGATTTCAAAGTCATTTTCATTACCGCCCACCAGGAATATGCCATCGAAGCCTTTAAAATCTGTGCCATCGACTACATCCTGAAGCCGCTTTCCCCGCCGATGCTCATTGCCGCTGTTAAAAAAGCCGAGCAGGCCATTTCGAGCAGCGAGCTCAACCTGAAAATCAAAAACCTCCTGCAAAATGTCGATGGCAGCCAGGAGAAAAAAATCGTGCTGAAAACCATGGAACGGATCTATTCCGTTGGGATCCAGGAAATCGTTCGCTTCGAATCCGAAGGAAGCTATACTACCGTTTTCCTCAAAGACGGTAAAAAAATCGTGGTCTCCCGCCTGATCAAGGAATTCGACGAAATGCTCTGCAACGATAATTTTACCCGCGTGCACCAGTCCCACCTGATTAATATGGACTACCTCTTCTGCTTCGAAAAAACCGACAACCAAATTGTGATGAAAGACAACTCGCTCATCCCGGTTTCTTCCCGCAAAAAAGAACACGTACTGGGCCTGATCAACGCCCTGTAGCATGAAGACCGCGCGGCAACGCTTATGCTAAAGCTTCAGCACCAGCATAGCACCGCAGGTAATTAAGAATTCCATTTTTACAAATTTAGATCCATCCTCCGTAAATTTAAACCGATCCCCAACGGATTTAAATCTTACCTTTTTATATCGCGCGAAACTTCTAGTTTTGTTCTGAAGTTCAAAACATTACCGTGAACGGTTTTGAATTGTGTTGAGCATAAAAGCATGCATGATAATAGAGTAAACGTTTCATAGTTCAAGTAGTTTAGGGTATAAAAAAAATCACCACCGTTCACGTTAAAAACCGGGTTCCTTTAGAGTCCGGTTTATTTTTTGCCTATTTTTTAAAGGAGTAATGCCGCTGGGCCAGGTAACTGCAAAAAACAATAATCGTTGTGGTGAGCATCTGGCTGGGCAAAGGCCACCACAGGAAAACTTCTACAAAAACCTTCAGCAAGGCGTAATTCATAAACACGAAGAATACAAACAGCACCAGGTGGCGGACCAATTGCTGCCGGCCGCGCATTTCGCTATCGTCCCAAACCACGTATTTGCTCAGCAAAAAGCCCAGCGGGAAAGTGATCACATACGAAATAAACAAGGCGGCGATGTGCGGTTTCATGGCGTAAAAACCCAGGTCAAGGTTTTCTTTCTTCACCACATAATGCAGGGAAAGGTAAAAGATCACAAAACCCAAAACAGTATTGATCCCGCCACAAGCGACGTAATAATAGCTTTGCTTGTTCATAAAACGCTTCACCAGCGGGTAAAAAAAGTCCAGGATCCGGATGATGAAATTTCGGGTTTTTTTCATGCGCTGCAAAAGTAGGAAAATTTTAGAATTGGCAAGGCCGCGTCTATTCTAGGCCAGGGTTCTTTTTTCCTTGTTTTCCTTCACCAGCTGATCGAAACTTTTGCGCTGGGCCTTGGCTTGTGCCCAGGTAATGAAATCAAAATACTCGTAAGCCACGCGCTTACGGTCCTGGTCCTGCACTTCCGAAAGCTGCTCGTAAAAATCAAACCACAATTCTTCCTGGTCAATTTCATTGTTGATTTTGGACAATTTGGTAATGAACTTCAGGAAATGCTGTTCAAAATCATAAAGCCGGTTGCGGCTCTTGAGGTATTTTGAAGTGGAGCGCAGCACATAAGGCATAAAATCCGTATTCTTCATCTCAAAATGAATCAGCAGGCACAACAGCTGCGCAAAAGAAACGATGTCCTCCTGCTGATCGAGGTTTTTGTTGTTCAGCAGCTTATTGATCCATTTCAGGGACAGGTGGAATTCGTTGACGGAAAAATAGATACACGCGATCTTAAAGGCGAAAAAAGCCTTGCGGTTTTCGGAAAGCTTTTCACCATACAGGTGCAGGCCGTTTTCTACTAGTGGGATCAGTTTTACGGCTTCGGCATTCTGTCCTTCGAGCGCGAGGATCGTCAGCTCAATGCTGTAATAATTGGCAAAAAGCTTGATTTGCAAGTCCTCGTTACGGGCATAGCTTTCGTTGCTGCTGATCGCTTTCAGTTTGTCGCGCAATTCCTTGATTTCTTCTTTTTTATTCAGGCGGTAAGCCACGTAGATCGCATTCGTCAGCCCGGAAATATACTTGCTCACCTGGTTTTGCAGCTCATCCGGGTGCTTTTCCATCAGCTGCAGGTTCGCATCCAGGTAAGTAAAACAGTCCGTAAAAGAATTCGTCGCAAAATAATAGGCGCTGTAAATGTGGTTGATCAGGTATTCCGTATCGAAATAAAGCGTTTCCTTTTTCTCCGATTTTACCAGCTCATCGATAATTTCTTTGAACTGCGACAAATCTTCCGATGATCGGGAAATCCCCCGGGAAGAGAGCAGCGTAAACAAACGGGTTTTGAGGTTCCAGATCTTGTCATAAGCCATGCTTTTTCGGTGGTATTCCAGATCCTTTTCCAGCATGCGCCCCAATTCTTCGTGATCATAGCTTCCCTGGCTTTCATAGATTTTTTTCAGCTTCAGGTTGATCTCATTCAGCAGGTTGAAGCGGTTGTTTTTCAGGGCGATTTTTTCGGCGCTTTTCAATTGCTTGATCCCTTGCTGGTATAGCGATTTCTGCAGGAGGATATCCGAGCTGTTGATCAGTTTATAAATCTGGGCATCCGTTGAGGAAGAACTGTGAAAATTATCCAGGGAATTGATGATATGGTCGTACAGTCGTTTTTTGGTAATCGAAAACTTATTGAGAAAAGCTTCCCCGCGGAAATGCTTAAAGATTTTCTCCTCGTTGTATTCATTCATTCCCTCGATGTAATCAAAAAGAACAATGTAGGCATTCTCCTCGCCGATGGTGTGACGCGAAGAAAAAACCTTGAAATAACGCTTCTCGGACTTAGACATGTGCTTTATCAGCTCATGTAAGGTGTCTTTTACCTTGTTAGACATGTATAGTATAATTTCACGTTCCTGCAACTAAGTTAACTTAATTTTCAAATGAGATCCTGCTAAAAATGGGAACTATGCGAATTATTGAGTGATCTGTTGCCGGCTCGGGATATGCAAAAAGACCTGTAACTTTTAAGGCATAAAAAAAGGCGGATTAAAAATCCACCTTTTAAATATTTTCCCGGACTTTTGCCTGGGGTTTTATAAAAGCTTTGCTTTATTTTTTTCCTTTTTTCTTAGCTGCATCCGGATCATTGTTCGGATCGGTAATACCGGAATCATCGGTACTTCCATCACTTGAATTCGCGGAGCCGTTGCTATTTCCGGAATTGGCTGCGTTCGGGTCAGCCACAACTTTGTCCTGCGAAACAGAACCTTTGGTATTTCCTTTATCCATCACGAACCCAGCTGATTTCCACTCGATATCAGAAGCGTTGTTACGCGCCGGATCGTTCGGCTGAATCACCTCTTTTTGACAAGAAGCGAGCGCCAAAAAGACAACTCCAAAAACGATATAACTTACTTTTTTCATGTATACGAGATAACAATCTACAAAACAAATATATATATTCTTTTTCAATCTACCAAATTTTTATACGGTATTTTGATTAAAACGCGCGGTCCGTTGAGTGAACGGTTCTCATCATGGATTTGGTAAGGCCCGTCCAGTTCATAATCTTCGCGTGAAATTTTGTTCAGGAGACTAATTCTGCGGGCCGTTATCTGCATGCCCTGCGACTTGTGATCGCCTTCCAGCAGGCCCTTTTTCGCCATGCTGTTTTCGATCCCGATCCCGTTATCTTCGATGCATACCACGATCTTGTTATTTTCGAGGCTCAATTTGATGGTAATTAATCCTTTTACCTCCATGTTCGGCAAAATTCCGTGCATGATGCTATTCTCCACGAAAGGCTGGAAAAGCATGGCCGGCACTTCCACCGATTCCAGGTCGATATCCCCGGTATCAATCCGGTAATCGAAGCGGTCTTTGAAACGCATGGACTCCAGCGAGAGATACAGCTCCAGGCGTTCGATCTCCTGCTGAAGCGTCACCTGGTTATTGTTTTCCGTCGATGCGTCGAGGTTTTTACGGATCAGCTTGGCGAAATTCGTCAGGTATTTATTGGCCGAATACTTATCCTGCGTATTGATAAAATACTGGATCGAGTTGAGGGAATTGAAAATAAAGTGCCGGTTCATGCTGGCATTCAGCGACTGCTGTTCCAGGGCAAGCAACTTGGTTTTGAACTCGAGCGATTCCTGGTAGCGTTTGGCGCGCTCGCGGTTGATCCGGAATTGGAAATAACTGTACAGCAAGCCCGAAAAAGCCAGCAGGCAAAGCAGGATAAACCACCAGGTTTTGTAAAATACCGGCGCTATTTCGATCGGGATCCGGTATTCTTTGGAAAAAGAACGGGCCGCATTTTTAGCGCGGATACGCAGTGTATACGAACCCGAAGGCAGGTTGGTAATATTCACCAGCGGCGAGTTAAAGGTTGGGGTCCACAAAGTATCCAGGCCTTCGAGCCGGTATTCGTATTTGAGGTCGGCGTAGTTTTTCAGCTGTGCGCCGTCAAGCTCCACGATCAGGTTGTTTTTCGTGTGCGGCAGGTTCAGGTCGGCAGGCAGGCCGTCGGCATCCAGCTTGCTCGAATAATCGCCGTAGTCCACCGCCTGGAAATTGATTTTGATCCCCGAAATATTGAGGAAGGGTTTCACGAGCTTCATCTCGTCGATCGTTTCGGTGTCAAAGCGCACCAGGCCCGAAGCCGTACCGAACCACAGGCGGCCGCGGCTGTCGACCATCCCGGAATTGAGGTTCGTTTCGAGATTCACGACGCCTTCCTCGATTCCGAAGTGCATCACCTGGGCTTTTTCTTTCAGTTTCAGGTTGCGGAGCACGTACAAGCCGTTATTGGTCCCTGCAAAAATTTTCTGGTCATGGTAAACAATAAAATTGATGAAATTCGAGGCCGGCTGATCGGATAAAAACACTTTTTTCAGGCTTTTGCCTTCGGTACGGAATAAACCATCCTCCGTACCCACCCAAAGTGCATTTTCTGAATCTACTTTCAGTGAATAGCTCGACAGGCGATGGTTCAGGTAGCGGAGAAAATGCCCGTCTTTAAATTCAAACAAGCCGCCGTCAGCCGCGCAGATGATTTTACCTTTGTATTGCACAATGTTCCGGATCGTTCCCGTGGCGGGTACACGTTCAAAATCCGATTCCAGCGGGCGCAATTGCCCGTTTTCAATGATGGAAAGGCCGCCGGCTCCACCAACCAGGATCTTATCCGCGCTTAATTTGTAAAAACAGGTGACTTTGGCGCCCGGGGAGCCGCTTTCTTCATCGAATTCCTGGGTTTGCCTGAGGTTGATAATCTTGTAAATCCCGTCGTCCGTGCCGACCCACAGGTTTTTGCGGCTGTCCTGGACACAGGCCCAGACGATGGCTTTTTTCAAAGGGATATTTTCGAATTGCCGGTCGCGGTAAATTACAAGCCCATTATCGTATGAACCGAAAACCTGTGTTTTATAATCGTATTCCAGGGAAGCGGTGATCAATTCGCTCGGCATCCCATGCCCTTTATTGAAATAAACCATTTGCGAGCCGGCAAAACGGAAAAGCCCCATCCCGTCAGAACCCACCCAAATGGTACCGTTGCGGTCTTCGTAAACCACGTTACAGGCATTGAAAGGCAGGCCCATCGCGTTGTTGATGATTTCCGCCCTGCCTCCGGGGCGCTTAAAGATAATCCCATTCAGGAAGGCACTCCACAGGTTTCCTTTCGAATCAATGAAACAGGAATTCAGGAACACTTCCTGGTTGATATCAATTTCCAGCTCCAAAGAACCGTTTCCCGGGTAATAATCGTAAATTTTTCCATCGGTATCCGAAAGGTAAAGATGCCCGCGATACTGGCAGATTCCCGTCAGGTTGAGCTCAAATTTGCTCCGGACCGGATTAAAATTCTTGAGATCAGAGCTTACAAAAAGTCCTTCCCGGGTAGCCAGATAAAGCTTATTGTCAAAACTTTCGAGGCCCCGCACCCGGTTCTGGTCGCTGCTCGCCAGCGGCAGGGCCTTCATTTTTTTCCCTTCCAGCTGGAAAAGTCCTTTTCCGTTGGTGGCAATCACCAGCTTGTTTTTGAAATAAAGGATTTTGGTTACCGATAGGTCCTTACCGCTTTCACCGAAAGACCAATGCTTAAACGTACGGCCCTTGTAAAGGGAGATTCCTCCCTGGTGACCGATCCACAGTTCCCTTCCATGCGAAAAAAGCGCTGTAATATTGTTGTTCAGTAAACCGTCTTCGGATGAAAAATTCGTAAAGGCCGATCCGTTAAAGCGGCTCAACCCTCCCCGGGTACCCACCCATAAATAACCGTCCTGGTCTTCCGCAATGACTTTTACCTGGGTTTGTGCGAGCCCTTCCGGGATGGAATAATTGGTAAACGTATAGCTCTGGGCGTTGAGAAATCGGGTAAAAAGTAAAAAAAAGCAAACAGCAAAAAACCTCATTTTACGAATTTTCTTTGAGCATTTTAACAAATTCCGTTACCCGATTGCGGGCTACAGGAATCCGTTGTCCGCCTTTCAGAACGGCAAAATGCCCGTCTTCGTTTAAATATTCGGTTAAGCGGTTGAGATTGATGATATGCGATTTATGGACCCGGAAAAACTTGTGCGGGTCGAGGATATGCTCGTAAATTTTCAGCGTGCGCGTATCGAGGTAACGACTGCCGTCCTCGAAATAAATGGTCGTACAGTTACCGCTGGCTTCCAGGTGAGTGATTGTGTTGTCTTCCACGATCTTCAGTCCTTTCGTGTGGCTGATGGCAATGCGGTTGGTTTTTTTGTTGTGCAGCAAAGTCTGCGACAAATCCTTCAGCGAACGGAAATAGGTCACAAAATTCTGCGGATCGTCTGTAAAGAGCTTTTTGGCCTCTACGATTTTTTCAACGGCGGTTTTGAGGTCGTCAATGTCGATCGGTTTCAGCAAATAGTAAACGGCGCTGGCGTTAAAGGCCTTGATGGCGTAATCCTTGAAGGCGGTCACGAAAACCACCAGGAAATCCTTGTTTTCAACTTCTTCCAGCAATTCAAATCCTTCCGCGCCGCTTGGCATCCGGATATCGAGAAAAACTACATCGGGTTTCGACGTTTCGATGATGGCTTTCGCCTGTTCCTTCCCGGAAGCTTCGCCGATCACCTCGATGTCGGGACAGTATTCGTTGAGGAGCATGTGGAGATTCTTACGCGCGAATTCTTCATCGTCGATGATCAGTGCTCTGAGATTCATAAAATAGTTTTAATAAGTATGTAGTCTAAATTTAGAAATTAAAATTAATATTTATTTTCCATCCGCCCACGATCAAGTGAATTAAAAAACATTTTACCAAAAATTAACAACCGTTTAATAAACGGCTTTCACGCTTTAAGTTTTTTTAATTTTTAATTCCCGGCAAGCTGGTAAATTAGCATTGAAACTTATTATGAAACCCATGAAAAACTTTACCCTCAAAAACATTCAATTCGCCTGGATTTTTATTGACAACGGTAATTGATCCGATCATTTAAACACAGTTGAAGGCCTCAGTAACGGGGCCTTTTTTTATGGCAGGCAATAAAATACCTGAAACGCTGTTGTATAGGAACTTCCTTTTTTATAACTTTGTGACAATAATTGACTGCATGACTCCTTACAATGCCGGGCCATTTTTAAGCCAGATCGAATTTCCGGAAGATTTACGGTCCAAATTCAAATTGGAAGACCTTCCGCAGGTTTCCGACGAATTGCGCCAGTATATCGTTGATGTTATTTCCGAGATCGGGAACTCGCATTTCGGTGCCAGCCTCGGTGTGGTGGAGCTTAGCGTTGCTCTCCATTATGTGTTCAATACGCCGCAGGACCAGCTGGTGTGGGACGTGGGCCACCAGGCTTACGGGCACAAAATCCTGACCGGGCGCCGCGAGCGTTTTCATACGAACCGCCTCAAGGGAGGAATTTCCGGTTTCCCGAAACGTTCCGAAAGCGCATACGATACCTTTGGCGTGGGCCACTCTTCCACGTCGATCTCCGCCGCTTTGGGCATGGCAGTTGCCAATAAATACAAAGGCGAAAAAGACCGCCAGCACATCGCCGTGATCGGTGACGGAGCCATGACCGCAGGCCTTGCTTTTGAAGGGCTCAACCACGCCGGTTTTGAAAAAGACGCCAACCTGCTGGTAATTCTCAACGACAACTGCATGTCCATCGACCCCAACGTCGGTGCACTCAAAGAATATTTAACGGACATCACCACTTCGCATACGTATAACAAGGTGAAAGACGAAGTGTGGAAGCTCCTCGGGAAAATTTCCAAATTCGGGCCGGACGCCCAGGCGGTCGCCTCCAAAGTGTCCACGGCTCTGAAATCTTCGCTGCTGAAGCAAAGTAACCTCTTCGAATCCTTGAATTTCCGCTATTTCGGCCCGGTTGACGGACACGATGTGGTGGGACTGGCCAAGATCCTCGAGGACCTCAAAGACATTCCCGGCCCGAAACTGCTGCACTGCATCACGGTGAAAGGCAAGGGCTACAAGTTTTCCGAAGAAGGAAACCCCACCAAATGGCATGCCCCGGGCGTGTTCAACAAGGAAACGGGCGAAATCATCAAAGTGGTGCCGAAATCCCCGGAACCACCGAAATACCAGGATGTTTTCGGCCACAGCATCGTGGAGCTTGCCGAGAAAAACCCAAAAATCATGGGCGTTACCCCGGCCATGCCTTCGGGCTGTTCACTGACCTTCATGATGGAGGCCATGCCGGACCGTTCCTTCGACGTGGGGATCGCCGAGCAGCATGCCGTAACTTTCTCTGCCGGACTGGCAACACAGGGACTTGTTCCTTTCTGCAATATTTATTCGTCGTTCATGCAGCGCGCCTACGACCAGGTGCTGCACGATGTGGCACTACAAAACCTCAACGTAGTGTTTTGCCTGGATCGCGGCGGACTGGTTGGCGCTGACGGAGCAACCCACCATGGTGCTTACGATCTCGCTTACATGCGTTCGATCCCGAATATGACGGTGGCCGCCCCGATGAATGAAGAAGAGCTGCGCAACCTGATGTTTACTGCCCAGCAGGAAAATATGGGCCCGTTCAGTATCCGTTACCCGCGCGGAAACGGCGTCATGCTTGAATGGAAAACTCCTTTCAAGGCGATCAAGCCCGGAACCGGGCGTAAACTGACCAATGGCTCGGACGTGGCCGTACTGACGATCGGTCACCTCGGCAATGTAGCCCAAAAAGCCATCGAAGAGCTCAAAGAAAAAGGCATTTCTGCTGCCCACTACGACATGCGTTTCGTAAAACCGATCGATGAAGTTCTGCTGCACGAAGTGTTTGCCAAATTCGATAAAATCATCACCGTGGAAGACGGCTGCCTCATGGGTGGTATGGGAAGCGCGGTGCTCGAATTCATGGCCGACAACAATTACAGCGCCCAGGTGATTCGCCTCGGCATCCCGGACAAATACATCCACCACGGAACACAGGATGAGCTGCATGCCGAATGCGGCTTCGACCTGAACGGCATCCGTGAGGCGATCAAAAAAGCCGTTGGTTACCAGGAGAATCCTTCTTCTGTTTCCGAAAAAGTGGGGTAATTTATTTTCTCAACCTGGGGTTATGCGATATCTACTCTTGGTTTATCTGCTTAATTGTCACTTTCTTTTTTCACAGCAAGATTCCATTTTCCTTCAATTTGAGGCAAAGAGCCAGCATGAACAGCTTAAATTAAAATGCCCGGAATCGTTTAGCGGAGGAAAGACGCAATTCGATTTTTACGAAAATCTTTTCCGGGATACCATTGCTAAACTAGCGGGAGCTCAGCAAAATTTTACCGGGAAGATCGTTGCGCATGTTACCTGCTCCTGGATCACTTATAAAAAACCCTTTTATGAGCTTGAGGAACTATTTATTGACGGAAAACTTGTAGAATCACGAACAAAGTATTACAAATACGATTTGTTCGGCCATCAAAACGATTCTATGCATAATCCACAATTAACAGGCACCATGTTACGGGTGAAAAGGGAAAATTCAATTGTGCTTTTTTATTTTGACCTGAATGGACAAGTAGAGTCCCTGGACAGCAGCCTGGTTTGGCTTGAAGGAGATAGAGAACACCAAAAAGAGTTTGGTTTTGTATACTTGCCGGATGGTCAGCGAAAATTGAGCTATCAAGCCGAATACCTGGATGATACCCGGAACGGGCGTTTTTTTTACGATTTTTCAATTCCAGCTTACCCTGCTTCTATCGAAATGATCTATAAAAATGATTCTTTAATTGATATACAGGGAGAAAATCTTTATTTTATTGTAAAAAACAAAATCATAACGAAAGAAGCATTTTTAAAGTTAAACACGGATAATGCGCTTGGTTTTACGGGACTTGATCCGTACTATTCCGATTTATGGAAATGCTATTTTGTATTTGTTTATTTCTCGCGTGAATCTCCTTCAACGCATATTTTCCGAAAAATTAAGAAAAAGCACCTGGAAAAACAGGCTGATTCCCGTTAAATCAAAATTTTTCTCGTTTTTGTGAAATTTTTCTCGTTATTTTC
This sequence comes from uncultured Flavobacteriales bacterium, assembly GCA_966250255.1. Taxonomy (GTDB): domain Bacteria; phylum Bacteroidota; class Bacteroidia; order Flavobacteriales_D; family Crocinitomicaceae; genus M2408. The sequence goes on from CBINGV010000071.1 coordinate 10,925, forward strand.
ACGGTAAAAATACGCTTTTTCATAAGTATAAATACCTGTTTTACAGGAAATTCACCAACTTTTCGGTTTTAAAGGGCGTTTTTCGTGTATAAGTTGGCCGACTTAACCGTTATTTCACGCTACGGCATCAGAAAAGTGTGGAGTTTTTTACTATCATCATGAAAAAGTTAGTTTTAGGTAGTGTCGCTTTACTCAGTTTGAGCACACTTATTTTCCAGGGTTGCCAAAAAGAAAACCCTACGTATTCTACTCCGGACAGGTTTGAAGAGTCCAAGATGTCCAAACCCAACCCCGAAATTCACGACAAATCCGATGGGAGCTCGTCTTGTGTAATTAGTTGTTTCTGGGGTTCGTGCTCTGTTACCTGCCGCGGAGGCAGGCACGGAAGCGCTGGTGTTGCGAACTGCATTTGTATCGGTCTCGGGCCGGCAGGAATGCTTGGCTCAACGGCCTCCTGTACCTGTGGTCACCTGGCTGTAAATGTTCGCGCATTCCATGTTGGCCCGGAAATCATCTTTGACGAAACCAATATCGAAAATTTCGTGTTTTTAAACGGCTTAACCGAAGGCATTGATAACGCAAAAATGAACCGGCTGAAAGGCTCGTTAAATGCGCTTATTCATGCTGCGGAAAACCCAAACGGGCAAATCCGGGCGGAAAAGTTCAACCGCTTCGTAGATGACCTGGCCGATATTGAAATCGATGACGCCAATTACCTGCGTTCGCATTTACTTAACAGGGCTGCAATATGTGTACGAGATTTATAGAATTCATGGTTAAACAACTACCGGGAGCCGGTGCAATGATGCTCCCGGTACTTTTTCCATTGCTTGCTCACACGCAGCAGGAAAAATCCAGGGTCATTTTTTTCGAGCCCGAGACCCTCGACACCCTTTTTGTCAGCGAGCTGGAAGAAAACCAGGAGCTGATTTCTTTTGAGCCCAAAAAACTGAAGCACAAATACGATGTGGTGATCCTGCAAAAAAGCAATTCACAGGGATCATTCGCCTTACATGTTCCTGCGCAGGAGGGGAAACCGAACATCTACCGTTTGGTAAAGGGGAACTCTTATTTTCCATTTTACCTCACCGGCGAGCCGCAAAAATTCCTGGTTTTTGAGGGCAATACGTATTTGGAAGCGTACAACAAACTGGTCAGCGTGAATCCTGAAATGGACAACATGCGGGAAGATGAACGGGAAAAATATGCCCGCGAACTTATTTCAAAAATGATCGGTTTCGAACAGAAATTCCGGAATGCACAAATCATCGGGTATCATTACTTGTACCTGCAAAACGAGCTGAAAAACTATTTCCCGGAAGAACTTGCCCGGATTGCTGTCCGCAATAAGGGTTACTATTATGCTATTTTGAAAGAGCGGGTGGAGCGCGTCGAAAATAAAACTTGCATCGATGATCAACCCGACAGCCTGATTTTCCAATCTGAAAAGTCGCACATGGACCTGGAAATCGCAGATAGCAGCATTCATGTCCTGATTTTTTGGGCCACCTGGTGCGGTCCCTGCAAACCCCTGGCCCAACAACTGAATGAATTAAATAAAAACTATTATGCCGATAGCCCGGTTTATTTCGATGCCATCACTTCCGAAGATGATTTAATGAAAGCTTACCGCTATTATGAAGATCACCCGGAATTTTTCAGCAGCCTGGGCTTTTTCAACGACAGTGAGCAATGCATGCAAACGAATTACAACATCACCAAATTACCGACCGTGCTGGTGTTCGACCGGAATAAAAAACTGGTTTCGCGCGACCCGGAACCGGGCAAGCTCAAAGAGCTGATCGATCAATTGTTGTTAGAAAAGTAATCCGGTGTTGATTTTGGCGGCTTCACGGGCCACAAACTCCGCGTCGATTGCATCCCTTTCCGGGATCCGGATCACCAAATTTATGGGGAACCGCTGCAGGATCGCCGTTTCTGTCGCCGGGTTTTCCTCCCCGACGAAAACAAGGGCTTTTACTTCAATTTCAGACTTTTCCAGGAGCTCGAGGCTGAGCAAAGTGTGGTTGATGCTTCCCAGATAATGACGGGAAACGAGTACTACGGGGATCTTCCAGTTTTGAATCACATCCAGGTAAAGCAAGCCTTCCTCGTTCAAGGGGACCATCAGTCCGCCGGCGCCTTCGATCAGTAAATTCCCTGTGCTTTCAGGGATGCTTAAGTTTTCTTTTTGAATCGTGATTCCATCCAGTTTCGCGGCCAAATGCGGAGAGGCGGGTGTATTGAGGCGAAATTGCTCCGGGAGGATCTCACTTCCGCTCAAGGCACGGACTTTGTCGGAATCGGTGTCGTCCAGGTCGCCGGCCTGCACCGGTTTCCAGTAAGCGGCGCCCGTGGCTTTGCACAAAATGGCGCTCACGACGGTTTTTCCGACGTTGGTCCCGATCCCGGTGATGAATAATTTATTTGACTGCATGCCTTGATTTTCGTGCATAAAAATACAGCGGAAAACGCAAATTCCACCCGCTTTTTGCTTAATTTTAACGTTCAGATTTTTAATATTATGCTCAACTTCGAAATTCATAACCCAACGCAGATTGTTTTCGGCAAGGACCAGCTGGACAAATTGCCGGCTTACCTCCACAAATTTTACAGCGGAAAAAAAATCCTGCTC
>CBINGV010000072.1:0-13556 GCA_966250255.1 uncultured Flavobacteriales bacterium
CACTTGCTGCTCCGCATGTCCGGGGATATGGATTTCAAGCTGATTGGTAAAAGGATTCGGGAATAATTTTAAATCCGCCACCAGTGTGTCTTCCACGATCTTAAAATGATCGAAACTATCCATAAAAAAGCGATCGAAGCCGCCTTCGGTTACGTTTACACCGGGATCGTAATCACTGAGTTTGATAATCAGCTGCATGCTGACATTCAATCCGATGTAATCCGGCAGGTAAAAGCTTTTTTTGTTCCAATGGTAAAAGGCATTCGTATCGGAGTGCTGTGAATCCAGTAAAACCGTTGAGTCCCCGTTGGATATGTAAATTTGCAGCGTATCATCAAAAGGCTGTGCCCCAAAATAATTGTAAAACCAGCGCTCGTAATGAATGTAAGGCGTTCCACCACCCGACAGGTCAAAAATAGGCGAATAGAGCAGCACCAGGCCTTTTTTCACATCATCGAAATCCGGGGTCGGGTTTTCGGAATTCCCGGTCACAAAGGCCTGATCGCCGCAATCATCGGCTGCATCGCTTCCCGGCGCAGAATTGATCGTGCTCGGGTTTGGCTCGGCGCGCTCCCAATACCCGGCGGTAGCCCCGATAAAAGCGGTCGCCCAGCCGTAATCGAGGCTAAAATCATCTTCATAACCCGGCTCGAGGTAAACGAGTACGGTCCCGGTCGTTGCATCCAGCTCCTGTTCGAAGCAGGCAAGACGGTAGCCCCATTTTCCGATCGTGATTTTGTAATTTTCTTCGTAGTACAACTGGAAATCCGCTTCGCCCAAGCCATTGGTCAGCAGGAGGTCTTCCGTGAGGCTTCCAGATAATTTTACCTGTGCATCAAAAATTTCCGCCTGGCTTACATGGTCTTTGACAAGCACTTTCAGGTTGTATTTCGGGATCGGCACCAGGGCAACATTTAAGCTCGTCAGCTGGCCTTCATTCAGGCTGACGGAAATGGTCTGCGGATAATAACCTACTTTGAAAAAAGTCACATTTTTATTCCCGCTGGCCAGGATCCCGGTCGCATAACTGCCGTCACTTTTGGAAAATTCGGTGTAAATACCTGCTTCAAAATCAATTTTTACCCCCGTAAGCGCATTTCCGTTGGACTGGTCAGTCACAATTCCTTCCAGGTAGGAAGCTCGATGATACTCCGGCCGGATGATAAATAAACCCTGGGTAATATCTGCCGCGAGTACAATTCCCGAGGGTAAAAACGGATATGAGGCCCAGCAGCCATCGAAGCCCATGGTTTGTCCCGGGTAAGTATCGTAATTTCCTACCTGCACCAGGTTTCCGGGGCGCTGTGCATCAAAAATCACCACACCATCCGAATAATAACTCGTTACCAGGTAATCGTTAAGGTAGTGGACATTGTGCGGGATCACTCCCAAGCCCTGCGAGCTCTGCACCAGGTCAAGCTCCGCGATATTGCCGGGATCACTCAGGTCATAGGATCCGACATAGGCGCCCGAAACTTCATCCGTTGTAAAGCCGAATTGCCCGTCGGGAGTCGTCCAAATATTGTGTGAAAATGTATTGTGCGTAATCTTGGTGCCCAAGAGCTGCGGGTTCGAGCGGTCGCTGATATCCACGATACTGATAAAGCCTTCCGAAATATGCGCGAGGTACATCGTGTCGCCCAGCACATAGCCATCGTGGCAATACCAGTTGTCAAACACCCCTACCTCAACCGGGTTCATCGGATCGGTATGAATATCGAGGATGATCACCCCGCCATTGCCGCGGTTCGCCCCAAAAATATAGGCATAACCCGCCGAATCGACAAAAAGCGTATGCGCCGACTGCCATTCGCTTCCCGCCGGGCCTGTATAATAGGTCGAGTTGATCCCGGAAGCATCGGGCAAAGTGCTGAGATCGAGAATCAGCAGGCCACTCTCAGCTTCCGTCGTCACAAAAGCATAATTATTCCAGGTGTTGACATCCCGCCAAACCGATTCCGTGCCTTCTTCCCAATAAATTTCTTCCGGGTTTGCCGGATCGCTGACATCGACAATCGAAACGCCTTTCCGCGCGCCAACCAGCGCATATTCATTCCCGGAACCGTCCACATGTCCCCAAACATCATTCAGGTAAGTATTGTGTGCCGTGACATAGGAAATGTGTGAAAGCGAATCAAAATTTGTTTGGGAAAAAAGAGGGAAAAGACCCAAAAAAAACCAAAACAGGAGAAAAAAAAGTCCTTTTTTCATAAAATAAAGATAGCGGCAATAATGAAGACCAGGATGATTGCCAGGTACTGCCAAACATCCAGGAAATAAGGCAGAAATTTTTTTATTTTTTTGATAGATTCTTTCATATTTTGCAGCGCATAATTCCGTAGTAAAGTTAAAAAAATAAGATTATTTTTCAAAAAAACGGATTTTTCTCTTTTTTTATTGTATACTTGTTTCATGAATAAAGGAATAGTAAAGTTCTTTAACGAAACCAAGGGATTTGGTTTTATTAAGGAGGAGGAGACTAACAAAGAGTATTTTGTGCACGTTTCCGGGTTGGTAGACAAAATCAATCAGGACGACCAGGTAAGCTTTGAGCTCCAGGAAGGAAAAAAAGGATTAAATGCAGTAAACGTAAGATTAGCTTAATTTTTACGAAATATATCATTAATTTTTTGGAAAATCCCGTCAGCAATGCCGGGATTTTTTTATGGGTCAAAAAACTCCTGGCTCATCAACTCACAACTACTAATTCACGAACTCCTAACTTACCAACTCAATTAATAAGGAATTCCACATTCCACGAAAGTTCCCTTATTATTGCCCGAGCTGATGGTAAATTCCCCGTTGAGGTCTTCGCAGCGGCGCTTCATGTTCAGGATCCCGTTTCCGAAATTGATGTTCGTTGTGTCAAAGCCTTTCCCGTTATCCTGCAATTCGATGACAAAATCTTCTCCCCTGTCTTTGAAGAAAATTTCGATCTGTTCCGCTTCGGCGTATTTGATCGTGTTCTGGATAAATTCCTGGATAATGCGGTAGCAGTTCAGCAATTGCAGGCCATTGAGCGGCTTGTTATGCTGTACATTGGAATGAATATTGACAAAAAGATTGGACGGCAGCACCGAACGTAGCTCCGAAACACGGGCCATCAGCTGCTCAAAAGAACCGCCGTCGTGGTTCATCGCCCAAATCGTATCCCGCAGGTCTTTCATCGTCAGGCGCCCGAAATTGGATAAATCGGCCACTTTACCGAGTTTCTGCTCCGGGTTTTCGATATAGGACAGGTTATCCAGCGAGCTGATCATAAAAGTCAGGTGAGAGCCAATATTGTCGTGCAGCTCACGCGCAATCCGGATTTTTTCGTCGCCGAATTCTTTTTCAAGGCGGGTTTTCTCGAGCTCCTTGTTCAGCTCAAGCTCCTTACGCTCATTTTTACGTTTGACCTTTTGATAGCGGTAAACAAAAACAAGCGTCGCCACCAGGATCACGAGCATCGCGATACTGAAGAGTAACCAACGCCTGCGGGATTCGAGCTTCACTTCTTTTTCAGCAAGCTCGCGCTTGGCCTTCTCCGTGATGTATTTGGTTTCCAAACGGGCCAGGGTATTTGCCACATTCTCGTTGAAAACTTCCTCTTTCAGGTCGGTGTATTTGTTCAGGTATCTTTCCACACTGTCACCCTTGTTCAGGTAACCATAGAGCGAAGCCAGCTGGCGGTACATCAGCAATTGCTGGGCGGCATTGTTTTTGTCCGTTTCTTTCAGGATTTCACGCAGGAATTCTTCCGCTTCCGCATAGCGCTTCATTTTTTTAAGGACAATCGCAATATTGTGGGCGTATACAACTTTCGAATTTTTTTCGTTGATCTCCTTGCTCAAGTCATAAGCCTGCTTATAGTGACGAAGCGCATCTTCGAGCTTTCCCTGCAGGCGGTAGTTCATTCCCAGGCCATTTTCCGCACCCGCTTCACTGGATTTATCCCCATATTTCTTGAAAATCGCCAGTGCTTTCAGGTAATAATCGCGGCTGATTTCAAATTTCCGGAGCTGGTGATAGCTGCCTGCCAGGTTTCCGTAGGCCTTGGCTATGAAATAATCTTCCGTTTCCGGGTCAAAATAGTTGATGGCTTTTTTGGCATGATGGGTCGCTTTTTCAAAATTTTTCAGCTTTTCATAAACGATCGCAATGTTGTTGTGCGTGTGGCCGATCGTTTGACGGTCGTTCAGCTTTTCGGCAATTTCCAGCACCTGGAAATGGTAATCGATCGCTTTGAGGTAATTCCCTTTTTCCTGGTACATCAAGCCGATTTTGCTCAACGACGAAGCAATCAGTCGCTGATCTTTGAGCTTTTTCCGGATTTTGAGGGCCATGAAATTGTAGTGTAGCGAGGAATCAAAATTCTCCAGCCAATAGTAGGAAATTGCCATGTCGTTGTAGCCCTGCGCAATCCATTTCTGGTTTTTGATCTTTTTGGCCAGTGCAACTTCCTGTTTCGCGTAATATTTTGATTTTCCGAAATCACTGCCGCTGTAATACCAGTTCAGGTCGGTCAAGGCCTGTAGCTTAATCGTATCGTGCTGGTCGGATTTAAGGATTTTTTTCAGGGAATCCACATCCTGCCCGTAGATTTGATTAAACCCACTGAAAATTAAAGTCAAAACAAATACATGCGTCAGCGGTTTCGACCAAAACCCCTTCCAAATTCTTTTCATAGCTTCGGGTAAATTTATTGATTTTTATCCGAAACGACGTAAATATTTTGTGCAAATTTTTTACTTACCCGGGAAGCTTTCCCCTGGATGCTGATCTCCATCGAGTCGTCAAAACTCAATCGGGACAATACGGTGATTTCGTGATTGATGGCCAGGCCAAGCTCCTGCACGTATTTTAAAAAAGCGGCAGAATTGTCATTCACGGCAACCATTTTACATTTTTTCCCGGCTTCGATTTCGGATAGGAGCAATTTCGGTTCTATTTTGATTTCGCCTTTGCTGTTCGGGATCGGGTCACCATGCGGATCAAAGGCCGGAAAGCCAAGAAATTTATCCAGCTTCTCAACGAGCTTACGGGATTGAATATGTTCCAGCTGTTCGGCCACTTCGTGGACTTCATCCCAGGTAAAGTCCAGTTTCTCATAAAGGAAAGTTTCCCAGAGCCTGTGCTTCCGGATGACTTCCATTCCTATCTTCCGGCCTTCTTCCGTCAGGAAAATTTTGCCGTATTTCTCGTAGCTGATCAGCTCTTTCTCGCGCAGGCGTTTCAGCATCACATTCACCGAAGAAGGCTTCACTTCCAGGCTGGAAGCAAGCTCGTTCGTTCCAACGCCACCCTGGAAACTGCTTTCGAGCAGGTGGGCCAGGATGTGTTTGATGTAATTTTCTTCGGTAATGCTCAGCATGGCTGCCGCTTTTAGTAATTCGAAGTGCTGCCGCCGATGTTTTCAATCGGGTGCCAAGTGGTTTTTACTTCCTGAAAATCGGCAATCAGGTACGGATTTTCCATTTGCGCGGCATCCAGCTGCTTCACGCGTTTTACATTGTCCGTTCCAAATTCTTTGAGTTTGACGTAATTTTTGACCTCTTTTCCGCCATAGAGCACCGCGTTGATGTCCATGTGGGTCCCGAAATGCTCCAGTAACTCGCTTTCTTTTCCCGTCAGGATGTTCACCACCCCACCCGGCAGATCGGACGAATTGAGTACTTCGGCGAAGGTTACGGCACACAAAGGAAGTTTTTCGGAAGCCAGTACAACCACCGTATTTCCGCCAGTAATCACCGGAATAATCGTTGAAACGAGGCCGATCAGCGACGAGTCAGGCGGGGCGATAATCCCCACAACCCCTACCGGCTCAAGGGCCGAAAAATTAAAATGTGAGCTGGCAACCGGGTTAACCGAGCTGAACAGCTGCTGGTATTTATCAGCCCAGCCGCTGTAATACACCAGCAAATCGGTGCTTTGATCCACTTCTTTTTCAGCGGCAGCCTTTGTTGCCCCTTGCTTCATCAGCTCCTCTACGAATTGCGCCTTGCGGCCTTCGAGCATTTCCGCCATGCGATACAGGATTTGCCCGCGGTTGAAATGCGCCCGTTCGGCCCAGCCGCCCAAGGCTTTGCGGGCAGCTCCTACGGCATTACGCAGGTCTTTCCGCGAAGAAAGGCAAATGTTTGCCAGCGCTTCGCCTTTGGCGGTTTTCGGATCGTAATACCTGCCTGATTCCGTTCTCGGGAATTGCCCGCCGATGTATATCTTATATGTTTTCAAAACTTCCAATCTTTCCATTTTTTCAGATTTTAGGACTCAGGACCAAGGCCCGGTACATATCATTTTTTCAAATATCAAATTTTCAAATAAGCTTCCAGGCCATGTTTTCCGCCTTCCCGGCCGAAACCACTTTCTTTGTAACCTCCAAAAGGCGAGGTCGGATCGAATTTATTGTAGGTATTCGCCCAAACTACCCCGGCACGCAGCTTTGTGGTCAGGTTGAAAATTTTCGATCCCTTGTCAGTCCATACCCCGGCAGCCAGGCCATAAGGCGTGTTGTTCGCTTTCTGGATCACCTCATCCACCGTCCGGAAGGTCTGGATGGTAAGCACCGGCCCGAAAATTTCTTCCTGCACGAGCGTACTGGATTGCGCCACGTTCAGGATTAGCGTCGGGCGGCAGAAATACCCTTTTGAAGGAATGGAGCAGCTGCTCTCGTAAATTTCGTTGCCTTCGTCTTTCCCGATTTTGATGTATTTCCGGATGGTCTCAAACTGTTCTTTGGAGTTGATGGCACCAATGTCGGTGTTTTTGTCCATCGGATCGCCGATATACAAATGCTCCATGCGGTCTTTGAGTTTTTGGATCACCTCGTCGGCAACGCCTTCCTGCACAAATAAACGTGAACCGGCGCAGCAAACATGGCCCTGGTTGAAAAAAATCCCGTTAATGATCCCTTCTACCGCCTGGTCAATCGGTGCATCTTCGAAAATGATATTGGCCGATTTACCGCCCAGCTCGAGCGTCAGTTTTTTATCCGTTCCGGCCACGGCACGCTGGATGATTTTACCCACATTCGTTGAGCCGGTAAACGCAATTTTATCAATATCCGGGTGGTTCACAATGGCAGCGCCGGTATCTCCGTAACCAGTTACGATGTTCACCACACCGGACGGTAAACCACTTTCTTCAATAATCTCCGCCAGTTTCAAAGCCGTCAGGGAAGTCGTTTCCGCAGGTTTCAGTACCACGGTGTTTCCGCAAGCCAGTGCCGGTGCAATTTTCCAGGCAGCCATTAGCAGCGGGAAATTCCACGGGATAATTTGCCCGGCAACACCCAGCGGCTCCACTTTGCGGTTCGGGAAAGCGTATTCCAGCTTATCGGCCCAACCGGCATAGTAAAAGAAATGATTGGCAGCCAGCGGAACATCCACATCGCGGGATTCGCGGATGGCTTTTCCGCCGTCGAGTGTTTCGATCACTGCAAATTCACGTGCGCGCTCCTGGATAAGGCGGGCAATACGGAAAATATACTTTCCGCGCTCCCGGCCCGAAAGTTTGGACCAAACATTGGTATAGGCCGCTCGGGCAGCTTTTACCGCTTTGTCCACATCGGCCTCATTTGCATGGGCAACCTGCGCCAGCTTTTCTTCGTTCGCCGGGTTGATCGAATCGAAATATTTACCGGAAGAGGGTTTGACCCATTTTCCATTGATAAACAAATCGTATTTCGCTTTCAGGCTGATATGGCCTTTGCTTTCCGGTGCCGGCGACAAATCCCAGCTTGAAGTACTTTTGTTTTTATCTTTTTTCATGCTTTTCAGCTTTGTTATGAAATTTAATTTCCTCCCTTGAGGGAGAATGAAAGGAGGGTGACTGTGAAAATATGATTTCGGTGAGAGTCCTTTCCCTCAGTCCCTTACGGAGCGCCGGGACAGGCTCTCCGAAGGGGGAAGTTAGTCAATAGAAAAATAATCCGCCGATTGATAGGCCCCCGTTTTGGATTTCATGAGCTGCATCAGCACATCGTTCGCCAGGCTACTTGCCCCGAAACGGAACCATTCGTTCGTGAGCCATTGATCTCCCAGGGTTTCCTTCACCATCAGCAAATTATGCAGGGCCAGCTTGGAAGTGGAGATCCCACCGGCCGGTTTCATCCCGATTTGAATGCCTGTTTTCCGGTAAAAATCCTTAATGGCCATCAGCATCACGTAAGTTACCTGCATCGTGGCGGCCGGCTGGATTTTCCCGGTTGAGGTCTTGATAAAATCAGCTCCTGCATACATCGCTATTTCGCTGGCGCGACGTACGTTGTCAAGGGTCACCAATTCCCCGGTTTCGAGAATCACTTTTAAACGGGCTTTACCACAGGCTTCCTTGATGGCGGCAATTTCGTCAAATACAAAATTGTAGTTACCGGCCAGGAATTCCCCGCGGGAAATCACCATATCAATTTCGTCTGCCCCTTCGTCAACGGCAAATTTTGTGTCGTCAATTTTGATGTTGCGCGGCGCCTGCCCGCTTGGGAAAGCCGTAGAAACGGAGGCCACTTTGATACCGGAGTCCTTCAGTTCATTTTTGGCAATACGCACCATGGAAGGATACACACATACAGCCGCCACAGTCGGGCAATCCGGGTAGGCGTCATGGAGATGCCGTGCCTTGTAACACATTTGTTTTACTTTTCCGGGGGTGTCTTTCCCTTCCAGGGTGGTGAGGTCGATCATATTCAAAACCATTTTCATGCCCTGCACTTTGGCTTCGTCTTTGATACTTCTGGTCTGGATCCGGGCTACCCGCTCTTCGACACCGACTTTGTCAATCGTAGGTGTAAAACGGAAATCAGGAATGCTTTTCAGCTTTTTGTTTGGGTTCGACATACTTTGTGTATAGAATCCAACAAAGTTATAAATTTATCTCAATAAATTCACGAACCCGGTGACAATAACACGCTCATTTGTCGTAATATCGGTATAGCTGAGCTTGTAGGTATAGGTTCCGTCCTGGCAGATTTTGTCTTTGTAAGTTCCATCCCAGCCCTGGCGGATAACCGTTGAATAAAAGATCAGCTCTCCCCAGCGGTCGTAAATGCTGAATTCATAATTCGGGGCATCGTATACCACCGGGTAAAATACATTATTGAAGTCGTTCTGGTCCGGTGTAAAGGTATTTGGGATGTAAACCGTTGTTTCGGGGATCACACGCACCACGCGGCTAATGGTATCGCGGCAGCCATACTCGTTTTCAACGACCTGCTGAATCAGGTGCCCGCCGCTTTCCACGAAATTGAATTGCGGGTTGCGGTCAAAGGTATACATCGTATCGTTGTAGATGTAAAACGCGATGTCTCCGTCCAGCGATTCATCAAAGGCACTGAAAAACGGGCTGTAAACACTCTGCTCCAGCGGGGTCACTGAAAAATCCGCTACCGGCGACGGAAACACCTTCACCAGGTCATTTTTAGTTAAGGTCAATGCAGCCACACAGCCTTCGCTGGATTGGATGGAAAGTGTGATATCATAAAAGCCGGGGGTCTCGTAAGTATGCTCAGGCTCGGCTTCATCGGAATTGGTACCATCCCCGAAATCCCACCAATAGCTGAGTGACGCATATGAGGTGCTGGAATCTTGAAAATGAACGGTATAGGGGGCGCATTTCAGCTCCGGGTCAATCCCGAAATTGATCTTGGGTTCATCGTACAAAAAGACGACACTGGTGTAGCTACCTGAGCAAAGGCCTGTTTCGGCATAAATCGAAACCGGGATGTAGCCTGCTTCGCTAAAGGAAACACCGTCTACATCCAGGACGCTCGCCGTAGTAATGGAAGCATCGGGTCCAAAGTTCCAGCTGATCGTCGGGTTGTCAGGCCCATCGTAAAAGCCATCAAAATCGAGGGAATTGCCGGTCACACAAACCGAATCTTCCACCGTAAAGGAAACATCCAGGTGTTCCTGGATAATAAAGGTTTGGAAGGAAGTATCGGTGCATGGCCATCCCGGGTTCACCACGAGCATCACGTTATACTCGCCTGGTCCCGGATAAGTAAACGAAGGCTCGAAAGCCGTGCTGATATCGGTATCCATGGTATCCACACCAAAATCCCAGAAATAGTTCGTTCCACCGAAACTGTTGTTTTCAAACTGGGCATCATAGCCCTGGCAAAAGGAAATAAAATTGGAAGCTTCGGCCTGCGGCACCACCTCCGCCTGGAGCTGGATGACACAGTTCACCACTTTAAAGAGGAAATCGCGGTCGGACTGCCCGATAAGCACCCCGTTGCGGTATTCCTTGACGCGGATCCCCACCACAAACAAACCGAGCAGCTCCGGATCGGCCAGCAATTGCCCCGTAGTGGAATTAATGGAAATTGAAGCGCCGGGACCAAGTGGATTCAGGGGACCGAATCCACCCGAAAAGTTGACCGGGAAATAAGGCGGTGAAGGCGGAGGCTGCGGCATCGGGTCCACATCCGAAGCACCGGCAAAAGGAGTAATCAATTCATACACCAGCTGGTCGCCGTCGGGATCGGTAGCGCTGTGGTCAAAATTGAGCAAGTCGTTATTGCAAATGACCAGCGGCGGGTAATTGTTGAAGCGCGGTGAGCTGTTCACCAAGGCATTGGAACCGGTTCCGGTAATGTGCGTGACCAAAGTAAGTCCGGTATCATCCGGTACGATCAGGTTGCTCACATTCGGGCCGCGGCAGCAGCGCTGGTAAGCCAGGTTGTATCCCCCGGCAGTTGGCGGCAGGTTGATGATTTCCTGGTAAATGGCGCGCTCGGTACAGATCCCGGCCGGCGGTGTAACGCAGGGATTGCTTAACACAACGGGCAGTGTGACGCTTCCCGGGAAGGGGATCCGCACATCCTGCACCAGGTTATTGTTCATGTCGAACACCCCGATCGACATCGGGTCGTCGTAAGCGGCCCCCGTAGAAGCACAATCGCGGTAAAGTACCAGGGTAATGCGGTAGTTGTTGTTGCCGAGGTAGTCATAATAGAGGTCGCCCCCAACAATGTGGGAAGCAAAAGCAAATAAGCAGAGCTTCAGAAATACAACTGTGGTTAAAAACTTCCTCATTATGATATTCATAGCAAAAGTAAGCAAAAAACGCACCAAAAAATTTACCGGCAAATAAAAAAACCCTACCTTTGAATAAAATCAAAGACCTATGAAAGCGATTCTTTTTTTCATTTTTAGTACGTGCATTCTGACTCTAAACGCACAAGTACTCAATCAGGTTGGCTCGTCGATTAAAAATGGTGCAACAACCAAAGCTGCTGATTTCAACAGAAGCCGCTCCAACAAAGAGAAAAACGATCTTGATAAAAATAATTCAAAGGCCACGGAACAAAATGCAACGGAGGATATCAACGAGGAAAGCAGCCCGCAGCCAGCTGATCCGAATGCCAAAAAAATGGAACGGGACTACGTATTCACCTTCCTGCTCAACTACGAAATGATCAATTACAACCCGGAAGGAGAAACAACCCGGAAACAGATGACGTATTTCTTCGGCGACAGCTGCTCGCTTTTATCGGCGGATGGCGACCTGATGCTGAACGACCTGCGCGACAAGATGACGCTCATCCTGAGCGAGGACGCTAAAACCGGCTTTTCATCCCCGTACACCGAAACTTCCGCGGAAGCCATCGGCGATATGAACCGGGCGATTTATGCCTACAAAAAAACAGGAAATACAAAAAGCATCCTGGGCCATCTTTGCGAAGAATACAGTTTGCTGCGCGAAAACACCGTCATTTCAACCATTTGGTCGGCCGTTGAAAACCCGCTTGTCAAAAGCCAGCTCAATCCCAAGGAAATCAGCGATCAGCTGCTGGTGGGAATCAACTCGATGAACCCCGATCCGAATGGTTTCGTGATGGAATTCAACCAGTATGATGAGGAAGGCCGCCTGATCAATACAGTGCAGGTAACTGCTCTGGAAGCCGGCGAAAAAATCCTGAAACTGGGAGAATACGAGATTACGACTTATTAAAATTCTTTCCCGCTGACCCGCCTACCGGCAGGCAGGTGGCGCAGATTACTTCGCAGAATCCGGAGTCCTTTCTATAAACAAGTCAAAAATCAAAGGGAGAATCGTAGCGGTAGCTGAAATTCAGCGCCCGTTTTCCTTTTTCGTTGGAAACGATTTTGCGAACAGAACTTTGATCTTCCTGTTCAAACTGCGGAGCTTCCAGTTTTTCGCGCTCACACATAAAGGCATAAAATGCTTCACGGGACGGGTGTTCCGAAGCACAAACATTGAAACATTCCCCCCAGGTCTCTTGACGAATCACCTCCCGGATAAAAGCGATGCAATCGTCGCGATGTACCAGGTTAACCGGCGAATCCGGGTTTTTGACCCCTGTTTTTCCGGCCAGGTGACGGGCCGGGTTCCTGTTTTCACCAAAAAGCCCGGCCAGGCGCAAAATGGTCAGGCGTTCACCTAACTCTGAGCGAAGTGCCTTTTCGGCAAGAAACAATTGCGAAGTGAAATTGTAATCCGTCAATACCGGTGTATCTTCCGTTGCTTCGGCTACCTGGTCTCCGTAAACACTGGTGGAGCTTGTAAACACAAAACGCGTTGGTCCCGGGAATAGGGCAACAAGCGCCAGGCACTGGCTTTTATACGATTGAAAATTCGCTTTTCCGGGCGGAATATTGATCACGGCAATGGCCGTTCCCTGTAAAAAAGACCGCAAAGACGATTGATCGATGGCCTTATTTAGATCGAGCAGCGAAAGCTCAAAGCCTTCTTTTTCAAGCAAGGGAAGTTTTTCGGGCCGGGTGGTGGTGCCTGTCACCTGCAAGCCATCCTGCTGCAAAGCTTTCCCTAAAGGCAGCCCAAGCCATCCAAGACCAACAACGGCAACTTTTTCCATCAAAGCGATTTGGTGCGTCCGCCGTCCACCGGAACGTTGATCCCGTTGATGTAACTGGCAGCCGGCGAGGCCAGGAAAGCAATTGCGTTTGATACTTCTTCCGGTTGAGCTATACGCTGCATCGGGGATTCGGAAGCCATTTCGGCCAGGATATCTTCCACTCTTTCGCCGGTTTTTTCCGATTTTGCTTCGGCAATGCTTTGCAAGCGGATGGTATTCGTCGCGCCGGGAAGCACGTTATTTACCGTAATGTTGAATTTGCCGAGCTCCATGGCCAGGGTTTTACTCCAATTGGCTACCGCCCCGCGGATCGTATTCGAAACCCCCAGGTTAGGCAGGGGCTGCTTCACACTGGTGGAAATCACATTGATAATCCGCCCGAAACCATTACGTTTCATCAGCGGCACCAGTTTCTGAACAAGAATGTGATTACAGATCAGGTGCTGGTTAAAAGCACTGAGAAACTCCTCAGGCGCAGCGTCAATCACCGGACCGCCTTTTGGCCCCCCGCTGTTATTGACTAAAATATGACAATCGCCTCCCTGTGCAACATAAGCATCCAATTTGGAGGCAAGATCAGCCGGGTTGGAAAAATCCACCGCCAGGTAAGTGTGCTTTTGACCGGATGAATTGCTAAGCTCGCCTAGAATTTTTTTCAACTTTTCTTCGTTCCGGGCAACTAAAACGATATTGGCACCGTTTTCTGCAAGTTCGACTGCTGCTGCTTTTCCGATTC
>CBINGV010000073.1:0-13552 GCA_966250255.1 uncultured Flavobacteriales bacterium
GTAAGACGACGCCGCTTTTTTAAAACCCTGGTTACAGATGTAATCAGGGTTTTTTTTTACATGAAACTTTCTTCCGAAGCCAAATCCCGACAAGTCGGGATAAAGGTCAATTTCAGGACGATAGAATTTTTCAGGTAACGTTACTTATCGGTTAGTAAACGGATATGTGATTGATGTTTAGATTATTAACTGAAGTGTTCATTTTTATTTTACTTCGATTCTTCATTCAATTTCAGATAAACCTTGTGTGAAATGCTCGGGTGGTTTTCCAGGGATTTTATTTCAATCCGAGTTGCTCAATTTTATCTCCCATCAAAATTTCTTTCATCTCGGATTCCAGTTGATTAAACCCTTCTTTTTCAACAGAACGGATAATTTTACCGTTTTTAAGTAAATGGATTTCATCACAGGTGTCACTCAGCGTGGAGAAAATATGTGATGAAAGGATTACGGTTTTATTCAATTTCCGCAATTGATGTATGATTTCCGTAATGATGATATTGCTCTGGATATCAACTCCGTTAAAAGGTTCATCCAGGATAAAATAGTTGTTTTCCTGCATAAGGATCGCCGTAAGTGCCAGTTTTTTTTTCATTCCGGTGGAATAGGTCGAAGCGTATTGCTTCAAAGGTAAATCGAAAATGTTGCGTTGTTCCAGGTTCTTCAGTTCAATTCCCCGGGCATTGGACAACAGCCTGATGTATTCCTCACCGGTAATTTTAGCAAAGAAAAAAGGATCGGTCAGCAGTAGTCCCAGGTAATTTTTCAGTGGACTTAATCCGGAACTTATTTCTCCCCCAAAATCCTCTAACCCTGCAATACATCTGAACAAAGTTGTTTTTCCTGCGCCATTTTCACCTACAATTCCATATACTTTACCTGGCGAAAACTCCAGGTGGATGTTTTTCAAAACCTCTCGGTTTCCATAATGTTTGCTTAAATTGCTGACTTTGATCATGACAGGAGACGATTGAGTTTTTGGAGGGATTTCGTGTAAAAAAAAGGAATAACGGCAAGTAATAACGGCGGGAAAAAAATGCTAAAAGCAAGTGGTAAGCCTTCCGGCAAATTCATTTCATGCGGATAGGCGGCGTATTTAGCTAAAATCGTACACCATAAATAAGCAAAACCGATGAGGGAGAATAAAAGAACGAGTGTAATTTTTTCAGGGTAAAATGAAGCAAGGCCGAGGATTATAGGCAAGGCTAAAAAACTGATGTACAGAGTGGCGGTTTTTAGTTTCTCAAAAAGAAAGCGGGCCGGGCTCATGGCATGTGACCAAACAATATATTCATCTTCCGGTTTGAGATAATAGCTGAGTGAAACCAGGAAAGCAAGAAGTATCGATCCAAGTCCGAGATTCAGGTTATCAACGAGTATGGCCATAACAGTGACAAAGTAAGCCAGGATAAAAAGATAAAAGGTATTCCTGAAACCCACCGCAAACTCAAAAGGTTTTTTATAAAATGGTGTCGGAAACGAATAATTAAAGTTGTTTTTAAAAGAAACCAAGCTTAAAGCAGTGCTTGCCGGAAACAAGCAGACTGCTTCTAAAAAAGCATGATGAAATGCCAATACGATTGCAAAAGGCAGGCTCAGGACCAGGTTTTCGATGATCCGGACGAGGTGATATTTCTTCGTTCCGAAAAGGAGCAGTAAAAATTCATTCCGCTTGCTTTCCGATGTACGAAGTAAAACACTTAAGACAGCAAAAAGCAGCAGGGATTTTGCAAATTCCGTTTTGTAAAATAAATACTCACATAAGCAAACGAAAGTTACGAGGACGAGGAAATAAGCAACAGGAGGAGGAATTCCCAGTTCATTAAGTTTCCTGTTGGTCATTGTATACTGTAATGCAAAATATGCTTTCATCTGATCTTTAAACTCAGGCTAAAATAGATTGATAGCCCTGTCTGTAAAAATACATTATAATTTACCTTTCTTTTGAATATGCCCCTGTTTTTTAAATCCGGGACGCTCTTTTTTCGATTCGTTCACAAAAATCGTGAATTCGTTGAATTTAAGTCATGTATCCGGGTATTTAAACTAAGTTTTAGTATGAAAAGTGATTATATTTGTCTCAAGGGTAAATTATAGTCCATGGGTAAATACATCTTTCCTTTTTTTATGTTATGTTGTTTTGCTCAGCTCTCCTTCGGGCAAAATGTGGATTCACTCAAGCAGCTTTTGAAAACGAAAATACATGATACCACACGCTTGTATGTGTTGGGGGAACTTGCCCAATATGCAGATGTTTTTGAATGGAAAAAATTTAACCATGAATTGTACAGTTTATCTTTAAAGCGCCGCCGGGAGGTTCCGAAAAACTCAAAATTGTACCTTGTATACTCACGCCATTATTCAACATCCCTACACAATATGGGCATTATTGCCAACGAAAGATCGGATAAGCTGGCAGCAGAGAAATATTTTAGAAAAAGTATTGAAGTGTGTCAGGAAATTAAGGATGAAAAGAATATGGTTTATCCTTACAGTGAATTGGCGAATCTCCTTTCGTCTCAGGGAAAATACAAGGAAGCCATTGATATTTTGTTCAGGAACCTTAAAATTTATGAAAAGCGGAAGGATAAAGAGGGACTTGGAGGAACGTATTCCAGTATAGGTGATATTTATTACTGGAACAATAAATCCGAAAAAGCGCTTGCTTATTTCCAAAAATCCATGGCCGAATTTAGACAGGCTAAACACAATGAAGGTATATGTAACCTGGAGCACAAAATAGGAGCATCATATATTCGTTTAAGAAAGTATGAACAAGCTGAAAAACATATCCACTCGGGAATTGAAACTATGGGTGAAAACGTGTATTTTGGTACATCAACTTCCTTGTACCAAACCCTTGGGGCCATTTTCCGGCATCAGAAAAAGAATGTAGAAGCAATCGGGGCACTTGAAAAAGCCATGGTTTATGCCCGGCTAACGGGTGACCTGAACAATGTATGCAATGTAAATACTATCCTGGCAGAAACATATATGAAGCGTCAGCAGTATGAACTGGCGGAAAAATATGCGCTGGAAGCCTGGGAAATCAGTAAAAAGTACAAACTGAATACGAAGATGGAAGACGTCACCTTCATGTTACATAGAATTTATAAAAGGAAAAAAAATCCGGCCAAGGCCTTGGAAATGCTTGAAATTTATGATTCCATTATCCAGGAAGATTATTCCAGACAGGTAGCAGATAAAATCAATGAAAAACAGTTGAAATTTGATTTTGAAAAAAAGGAGCTGATCAACAAAGCCCGGTACGAAAAGAAAATCGCCGGGGTGAAACTGGAATCCGCCAAAAGGACTACCTGGTTGATTGTTTTGTCAGCAGTCCTGCTTCTGCTTAGCCTGAGTTTTTGGAATATATGGAAAAGAAACCGGCAGAATACCCTGATCGAACAGCAAAAAAACAATATCCTGAAGCAAAAGCTGCTCGTTTCCCAAATGAACCCGCATTTTATTTTTAATTCCCTGAACGCCATCCAGAATTGTATTTTTAAAAGCGATCCGAAAAGCGCCGGCAATTACCTGTCCCGCTTTGCCGATTTAATGCGCATGATCCTCGACTATTCGTTTGAAAACCGCATTTCCCTGGCCGATGAAATTCATTTCCTGGAAAGTTATATGGATTTGCAGCGTTTCCGCTTTGAATACAAATTTGATTTCGAAATAAACGTAGCCCCGTCCCTGGACACTTCACAAATTGGCGTTCCACCGATGTTGGCCCAGCCTTTTGTCGAAAATGCCATTGAGCATGGACTGGCGCCATTAAAAAAACAGGGCTTACTCCGTTTGAGTATTACGGGAGAAGGAAGCTATTTACTCTATGAAATCAGGGATAACGGAGTGGGCCTGACGTATCAGAAAAAGGATTTCAAAAAACATGAATCCCGTGCATTAAATATCACGCGGGAGCGGATCGATAATTTATTTTACAACAGGGAAGACCTGGTTTTGTCCATCGAAGACCTGGGAAAAGATGGTTCGGACGATACAGGTGTGTGTGTCCGCTTTAAATTACCAATACAGGAACTTGAAGTATGATAAATGCACTTATTGTAGACGATGAAAGCACCAATACGCAATTGGTTTCCAATTTGCTGAACATGTTTTGCCCGGAGGTGAACGTATTGGGAACGGCTGAAAGTGTTTCGGATGGGTATCACCAAATCAGGGAGCTTAAACCGGACCTGGTTTTTTTGGATGTGCACTTAGGTGACGGAACAGGCTTCGACCTGCTGGAATGTTTCGAAAAAATTGACTTCGAGGTCATATTTATCAGCGCTCATTTGCAATATGCGATTGATGCCTTTAAAATTTCGGCCATCGATTATATCTTAAAACCGGTTTCCCCCGCGTCCATGATCAACGCAGTAAAAAAAGCTAAAAAGGTGATCAATTTTGAGGAGCTGAATGAGCGGGTCAAAAAACTGCTGTCAGAAATTGCCCTCAATTCACCCGAAAAGAAAATTCTGTTAAAGACATTTAAACGCATTTATAAGGTGAAGGTCGGAGACATTGTCCGCCTGGAATCGGACGGAAGTTACACGACCTTTTTTTTGAGTAACGGTCACAAGATCGTTGTTTCGAAACCCATCAGGGATTTTGAAAAACTACCTGCCCTTGCCCACCTGATCCGGGTCCATCAATCCCACCTGATCAACCTCGACTTCGTTTTTTGTTTTGAGCGAGCTGACTGTGTGTTGGTAATGAAGGATGAATCCCTTGTTCCTGTTTCAGTTCGCAGAAAAGAATATGTTTTATCCCTGATCCATGAAATTTAATTTTGAATAGCGTATCAGTATAATATATAAACGTTTGTTGTTTTGCTCCTGGCACTTTTAAATCTCTCCTTTTTAAAAGTTTTCTATGTCTTACCTTTGGCCTGAACAAATAACGCAACATGAAAACAAGAAAGCTAATTGTCCTCATACTGATCGCTTTAGCGGTTTTGAAACCGGCACAGGCCCAGGTAAAATACTACAAGCTTCAGAACGGTGCCAAAACACTTTTGAAAGAAGGGGAAAGAATTATTATCCCTTTGAATGAAAAAATGGAATCCGATGTGAATATTTTACTGGAAGTTGACCTGGTGGCTTTTAAAAAAGCTTATACTTATCAATTGATTTCCGCTACCATGGCGTATAAATCCGGTGGAAAGGCCTTTGTCAAGGATAAAATCGATTGGAACATGGGATCCGAGCTATTCAAATCCAAACACGGAACGGATAAAACCCTGAGCTATTATTTATTCGGAACGGAAGAAGTGCGCAAAAATCCGAAGAACATGTATTATTACAAAGATTTTATTACGATGGATAATGCGGACGACACCATCTATTTTGACCTGGAGGCAGCCTATAAAACCGGGACAGAAACATATTTTGAAAACAATGCTTACAAAGAACGGGATGTGTTCTCCAAGCGGGAATATGTCCCCAACCCGAAGTCACCTATCATTTCTTATTCCATCCCCGCTTCTAAATTGCTCGAGGAGAAATACAAATCCTATGTTGATCCGGGCTACGCAGAATCCAAAGAATTAATCGGGATGTATAACCTGCACAAGAAACTGGAAGAAGAAGTCAGGGCCATAAAAAGCGTGAAACAAAATGTTCCGGTGTTGGGTGAAGTTCATACCTTTGCAGAAGTCGCCAGGGCCATGGAGCTGATCATTTCCAGCAGGGAAAAACAAATTAAAGATGAAACCGACAAACAAAAAGCGCTGGACCTGCTGGCCGCCTGGAACAAAGATTATACATTCCTGATGGTGAACGAAAAAAGCAGCTCGGCAGCGGCCTTAAAACCGTTAAACAAAAAAATGAAAGGCATTACGGACGAGCTGGTCTTAATGGATCTGTTTAAAAACTATACCGGGAAGTAATACGGATTTGATTGCATTTAACCTTCAAAAAATAAAAAAATGAAGCATTCGGTACATAAAACAAAAGCCCCGGGTAAGAAGCACAAACTGCTTTTTATAGTAGCCTTGTGCTTTGCCTCGACCCACCTGTTTGCCCAGTTGCCTCAATTTGAATGGGCAAATACCTTAAGGGGCCTGACAAGTAGTTTTTCATTGAGCTGTTCAAGCGGGACATCCGATATAACGACCGATGCAGGCGGAAATATTTATTCAGTAGGCTTCTTCTATGGCTCGATAGATGCCAATCCAGGGGCTGGAACAACAAGCCTGGACGCGATGGAAAGCGGGATAAGGGCCTTTATCATCAAAACCGATGCAGCCGGAACCTTGATCTGGGCAAGAGCCCTGCAGGGAGAAG
This sequence comes from uncultured Flavobacteriales bacterium, assembly GCA_966250255.1. GTDB lineage: Bacteria > Bacteroidota > Bacteroidia > Flavobacteriales_D > Crocinitomicaceae > M2408. Next base: position 6,291 of record CBINGV010000073.1, read on the forward strand.
GAACCGCTGATGCCCGGTCCGTAAGAGTCGATGCCCTGGGTAACGTATACTTTATGGGAAGGTTCAGCGAAACGGTTGATTTTGATCCGGGCAGCGGCCTTTTTGAGATGACCTCAAGTTTGAGCTACGATGCTTACATGGAAAAGCTGGACGCAAACGGTGATTTTCTCTGGGCTAAAAAATTAACGGGCGCAAGTAACATTCATCCCGGACAGGTTGTAATTGACCCGAACGGCTATCCGGTATGGACCGGACTCTTTTCTGGAGCCGCCGACTTTGACCCGAATGCGGGCGTTGTTTCCTTAACGGGAAATTCAAACGCTTTTGTTTTGAAATTAGATCCGAACGGTGATTTTGTCTATGTCAAGCATTTTGCGTCGGGATCGGCTAATACCATTGAAGATATCACCATGAAGGCCAATGGGGACATGCTTTTGGCTGGAAATTTCTCAGGCGCCACAGACTTTGATCCCAACGGAGGAACGGCCCAGCTTACAACGAATGGAAGCTCCCAGGATATGTACCTGTGCGAATTAAACATGAACGGAAATTACTTATGGGCCAAAAGAATAGGCGGGACAAATTCAGACCAGATGAAAGGCTTGGACCTGGACAACGCAGGAAATATTTTTGTAACGGGGACTTTCAGGAATTACGTCGATTTTGATCCGGGTGTGAATTCATTCGTCCTTCAAACATCCGGTTCAACCATAGATGATATTTTCGTTGCCAAATATTCGGCAACAGGAGATTTTTACTGGGCCAAGCAAATCGGAAGCGAAGAAGGGGATTTTACAGAAGAATGTGCCAATGATATCGCGGCCGATCCAAGTGGAAATGTAACGATTGCAGGCTTTTTTTACGATGAGATCGATTTTGATCCCGGATCAGGCGTGTTCAACATCAATACGAGTGGAAACAGGAATGTCTTTGTGTGTGGTTTGAATACCTTCGGTGCATTTAACTACGCCTTCAATTTTGACATGGGCTTTGATTTAGCGATGGCGGAAGCTACTGTCATTGAGATAGACGATTCCGGTAGTTATTATATTGGCGGGTATACAGAAGGAGTGTGTGATGTGGATCCGGGTACCGGTGTCCATAATCTGAATCATGAGTTTTACCAGGGATTGGTTCTGAGGCTCGATCCGCCGACATCCGAAGCCTCTTTTGCTTTAGCGTCTAATTCCGTATGTGTAGACCGCCCGGTAGGTTTGGCCAGTACCAATTCAGCGCTTCAAAGTTCCTGGCTTTGGACAGCTACAGGTGGCACAATTGAGGATCCGACTGCTCCGTTTACTTCTATTACTTTCGATCAAAGCGGTATTTATACCATTACCCTGACCGTTACGAGTGACCAGGGAACAACGGTCAAAACGCAAACCGTCAATGTGAATACCAACCCGGAGATTGAAATAGAAGCATCGCCGGAGATTCTTTGTACGAGCAGTTCTACCACAATCTGGGTAACGGGAAGCGGTTCTGTGCGGTGGAGCAGTGGTCAGGTTGTCAGTATGATCACCGTATCGCCAACAGTTACCACAACATATACGGCAACACTTACAGCCTCAAATGGTTGTTATGCAACAGCCAGCCAGCTGATTGAGGTAGTAAGCCAACCCGACGTCACCATTACGGTTAGTTCGGATTCGATTTGTGTGGGAGAATCCGTTACGCTGACAGCTGACGGCGCTGAGGATTATGTTTGGAGTGACGGAAGTCTCGGTTCCAGCATTACCGTAAGCCCGACTGATTTTGCAGCTTATTCGGTCACCGGGTCAATAGATGGCTGTAACAGTTCTGCCAATCAAACAATCTACGTGAGCGACCTGCCGAATATTGCTATTCAAAGTTCAGACAATGTATCCTGTGATGGCGAAAGCATTACCCTGACGGCAAGTGGCGGGGTTTCCTACTTGTGGAGCACCGGCGAAACCACGAGCAGCATTAGCGTTTCCCCGGGCTCAGCGACGACCTATTCACTCAGCGGGCTTAATTTGTATGGCTGTGAGAATTCCGATTCTCAGACAATTACCGTCGGAACGAGTCCCAATATCAACATTACGGCTTCCAACGCTACGCCATGCGCCGGTTCAACAATTACCCTGACGGCAGTTGGCGGTTCGGTTTATCTCTGGGGAAGCGGTCAAACCACCAATGCGATTAGCGTAAGTCCGGCAGTTAACACCACTTATACGGTTACGGGCGCAAATGCTTCAGGCTGTCAGGCAACGTTTAGCAGAACGATCAACGTGGACCCGCTTCCTGAAATCGATATTCAAAGCAATGGAAACTCCGTATGCGCAGGTTCTGCCATCACACTGACAGCTGACGGCGCAGATTCATATAGCTGGAATAATGGTCAGACTACGGCAGCTATTTCCGTTTCACCGGCTTCAAATACCACCTATATTGTTACGGGAACCAATAGTTTCAATTGTCAGAATACGGCCTCCGTGAATATCGTCGTAACGCCTTTACCAATGGTTAGCTTTACAAATCCGGTGACAACATTCTGTAACTCAGGAGCGGCTTACAATTTTTCCGCCAGTCCTTCCGGGGGAACGTTTAGCGGAAACGGGATGAGTGGCAGTAGCTTCAATCCTTCGCAGGTCGGATTGGGTACACATACCATTTCTTACACCTATACCAACGGGGCCTGTACGGTTACATCAACGATTGATATTACGGTAGATGATTGCGCCTCCCTGGATCACCCGGACCCGGCAGCATTCATCCGGGTTTACCCGAACCCGGCGGATGACCAGCTCCTGGTGAGCGGACTCGAAGAGGGCGGTCAGCTGGAATTGTTTGACGCGCACGGAAAGCTGGTTGCGGAAGAAATCCTGGCACCCGGACAGAATATGCTGTTCCTGGGAACAATTGCCCCGGGAATCTATAATCTAAGCCTTAGATCCGGCGACAATACCCGCGTATTGAAAGTGGTCATTCAGCATTAATTCAAATTCATTTTTTTGCAGGAAACCGGGGTTGATCCACCCCGGTTTTTTTGTTTGGCGATGGTCAATAAGTTCTTATTATTTTAACGGTTTAAAACATCATCGATTGCTTTAAAGCCGGAACCCGATTACAAGGATGTCGTCCACCTGCCCGGTTTCTTTTTTGTAATGATCGATAAACTCTTCGAGCAGGCGGCCTTGTTCTTTCATCGGTTCGTTCCGGATTTGTAGCAACAGTTCCTTGAATTTTTTGCTTTTCAGTTTTTTGCCTTCCAGCCCGCTAAAGGTATGCGCATAGCCGTCTGAAAAAATATAAAAGCAATCACCTGGGGAAAAAGGAATTTCATAGCGGTCAAACACCTGTTCCTCATCCGTGAAGCCCCCGATGCCGTGTTTGGTAGGCTCCACTTCATCCAGGAAATCTTCTTCCCGGCGGATGATCCACAGCGGGCGGTTGGCCCCGGAAAATTCAAGCAATTGCTTTTCCCGGTTCACAGAACAGAGTGCCACTTCCATCCCGTCGCGGGTGGGGTCCTCGCTGTTCGACTGGCGGAGCGAAAATTTAACGCTTTTGTTCAACTGCTGTAAAATACTTGCCGTATCGGAAACTTTAGTGATCGCGTCGTCCAGTTTTTCGGCGCCTAAAACGCTCATCAAAGCTCCCGGGACCCCGTGCCCCGTGCAATCTACGGAAGCAATATAGGTCGATTTGCTATTCTGGTGAAAGAAATAAAAATCGCCGCTCACGATATCTTTGGGCTTGTGGAGCACAAAACAGTCGGGAAGCGCTTTCAAAATATCTTCCATGGGCGGCAATTGTGCATCCTGGATCCGCTTGGCATACACAATGCTGTCCATCAAATCTTTGTTGCGGATATGAAGCTCTGCGGTGCGCTCCTCCACCAGTTTTTCGAGCGATTCGTTGATGTTGCGCAATTCTTCTTCGGCCTTTTTACGGGCAGTAATGTCTACGGAAAGAATGAACAGGCCTTCGGAAACGGGTTCGATCCGCAGCTCAAACCAGGCCTTGCTGCCGTTGGGATAAACGAATTCGTTCTCAATTTTGGCCGATGTGCGCTCCTGCATGCACTTTTCCAGTGTTTTAAACATACCTGTATTTTCGATGCCGGGGTAGACCTCCATCATCGTGCGGTTAAAAAGAATATCTTTCATGGATTGCCCGTGTTTGGCAGCTGTTTCGTTGACGTACACATAACGCCAGTTGAAATCGATCAGCTGGAAACCTTCGAGCAGGTTATCAAGCGTCGTATTATCGAGATAAGTTCTCATAGGCAATTGGTTCATTCTTGTAAGCGGGTTCTTACAAATATGAATAAAATTATCCGGAAATACAAATAAAATTCGTTTGTCAGTAAGGGATATATAAAACTTAATGATTTAGTTTGAACTGTCTTTTCAGGCGAGAGCTCAGGGCACCTGTCATAAAATCACAAGCTTTTTCGTTTCCGATCAATTGATCCCGGGAAAGGATTTTTACCAGGTAAACACCGGGGGCCCGTCAAACTTAAAAAAAGCGTCATTACTGAATTCGAAACGGAGTTGGCCCAAGTTTTCACCCATAAAATTGAAAATCTCTACTACTGAACTGATCGGTGCATGAAAATCAGGAAATAAATTCCCAGGCGCTCCGGTAAGCCTCAATCCCTTCTACGTAACTCAAAAAACGGTTATAAAAAGGATCACTGCCGATGGTAGAGCTATCACCCAGGATGATCAGTTGTTCCTTTGCCCGGGTAATCGCTACATTCATACGCCGGTAATCGTTCAGGAAGCCAATTACAGCTTCGCTGTTGGAGCGTACCAGCGAAAGAATGACGCGTTCCATTTCCTGGCCCTGGAAACTGTCGATCGTGCTGATGCGAAGACCTTTGGGCAATTCATTTCGTGCCAATTCGACCTGGGCGGCGTAAGGCGAAATGACCGCTGTTCCGGATAAGTCTTTTTCCTGTTCGAGCATCGCCTGGATCAGCTTGATTTCGCCGCGGTTGATCAGGCTGGCGCCATCCTCGCCAAATTCTTCCTCGAATCCCGTACCGGCCGTATCGTAAAAAAGCAGGTGCTCTCCCGTGTTTTCCAGGTGAGGCGGTGTCAGCAGGCGGTTTTCATAAAAATAAGCGCTGGAAAAAGCCGCAATATGCTCCCGCATGCGGTATTGCGTATCGAGGAAATAAAGCGAACGGCAATTCCGGGCCGCCCTTTCGAGGATCGAAACCGAAAAACCGGCCTTTGCAGCTTCCTGGGATAAAACCGTTGGCGGCAACTGCAGCGGATCGCCGGCCAGCACCCATTTCCAGGCATAAGGAAAAATCAGCCAGGCAAGCGGCTCGAGCATCTGCCCCGCCTCATCGATCAGCAAGGTGTCGAAGGAAGCGTTTTTGGGCAGGAAATCGACCAGTCCGACCGGCGTACCCAAAACCACTTCAGCCTGGTCGTAAGCCGTTTCGTTAAAGTGCGTCCGGATTTTACGGATCTCCTGGCGGATCAGCTTGACTTCTTTCAGCAAAAGTCCTCGCTGTTCGCGTTCATCCTTTCCAAAATTCCGTTTATACTGGAAAGCCATCCGGCGCAATTCTTCAGCACGGATTTTAAGTTTTTTGATCTCTTTGCTTTCTTTCGATTCGAGGATTTTTCCTTCCAGCGTAAAAGGCAGGATTTCGGCATCAATTTTCGGACTGTTGCCCACGCGCAGGATTTTGACTCCATTGCGGAGCAGATTTTTCGCCAGGTGGTCGATCGCGGCATTGCCGGCAGCTGAAACCAATACGCGTTCGCCTTTCCGCAGTAATTGGACAACTGCTTCACAAAGCGTGGTGCTTTTTCCTGTTCCCGGGGGACCGTGTACAATCGATAGTCCTTCGGAGGCAAGAATGGATTTTACGGCTTCCTGCTGGCTGGGGTTCAGGCCCGGATTCTGAAAATCCGTTTCCGGGAGCTTGGCGGGCTTTTCACCGAAAGCCTCGCTGCCATGGATGGCCTCAAAGAGCTGCACCAGGCCGGCGTGTTTTTCAATTTCCTTCAGGCCGTTTTTCATGCATTCGCTGGTGTGCTGATCCGGGCTGAGCTTAATTCCCACGCCTTTTTCCTCGATCCAGTCCGGGAAATCCGGTGCAAAAAGACGAAATTCACCCTTCTGGCCGTCCAGGCCGAGTAAAATTCCTTTCACGGCCTCTTCGCCTTCCAGGAAACATTCGATAGCGCTGTTGTCCTTAAAAAGTCCGGTATCACAATTAAACGGAATTCTGAAACTGATTTCCGGGTAATCGGCAAAGCCAAAGGATTTCCGGACCACATGGATCGGGTGAAGGGCAACGCCTTCTGCCTTGAGCTGTTTTAAACTATGCTGCTGGTCGAGCCGGTAACGTTTTTCCTGTTCCAGGTCTTCCAGCTCAATGCAGCGCAGCAAACGCGCTATTTCTTCTTGCTGTTTTTCCACCTCGCTAAAGTAAGAAGAATACTTTATTTGCGATCACCCGCTGTCGGACAGATAAATTCTGCAGCGGAGTGCAAACTTCCTGATTTTTTCCTAATTTTACCCGGAATGATACTCGAACTGCAACATATTTCCAAATCGTTTTACCAGAAGCTGGCTTTGAATGATGTTTCGCTGAGCCTCAACGAAGGGGAAATTTTCGGTTTGCTCGGGCCGAATGGCGCCGGTAAAACGACCCTGATCCGGGTAATCAACAAAATCATTGAGCCGGAACGCGGGAGCGTGAAGTTTAAAAAAGAGCTGATGCTTGACCGCCATTTGGCGCATATCGGGTATTTGCCGGAAGAACGCGGCCTGTACCGGACGATGACCGTGGAAGACCATGCTCTTTTCCTGGGCCGTTTGCGCGGAATGTCGCGCCAGGACGTCAACATTCAGCTGAATCACTGGCTCGAACGTTTTGGGATCGCCGACTGGAAGAAAAAACGCATCGAAGAATTATCCAAAGGAATGGCCCAGAAGGTCCAGTTTATCTGTACCGTGCTTCACCAGCCCGAATTGCTGATCCTGGATGAGCCTTTCAGCGGTTTTGACCCGGTCAATGTTGAGCTCATTCAACAGGAACTCAAGGAAATGCGTGCCAAAGGCAAAACCATCCTGCTTTCCAGTCACAATATGAAAAGCGTGGAAGAAATCTGCGATCGCGTGGCCTTGATCCACCATTCCAGGAAAATACTCGAAGGCACGGTTTCTGAATTGCGCGAAGAACGCCGCACAGGCATGTATGCCGTGAAATTCCGCGGATCGATGATTGCCCTGGTGAACGCTTTGTGGACCGGTTTTGAGCTGGC
>CBINGV010000074.1:0-13497 GCA_966250255.1 uncultured Flavobacteriales bacterium
TGGTCATGAAGGCCTACCAGCGCGATGCCAGCGTAGAAGAATTAAGCATGTTGCTGGGACGGGGCCGGGCAAAACGCGGCATGTTTGAAGGCGACCTGGATGAAGGGGAGCTCGAAATCGGCCAGGTCTCCGGTATGATTGATCGCATCATGCCCGCTGGCGATATCATCCGGGAAATTATAGACGAATTCCACAATGCAAAAAAAGAACAGGATAAATTTCAGTTTTAATGGTCAAATTTGAACGCTTTACGCTTGAAAACGGCTTACGGGTCATTTTTCACCAGGACGAAACAACACCAATGGCCGTGGTGAATACCCTTTACGATGTGGGAGCCCGGGACGAAAATCCCGAAAAAACCGGCTTTGCCCACCTGTTCGAGCACCTCATGTTCGGCGGTTCGGTCAACATCCCCGATTTCGATGCGCCTTTGCAGCGTGCGGGTGGGGAATCGAATGCCTTTACTTCCAACGACATTACGAATTATTACGACGTGTTGCCTGCCTACAATATCGAAACCGCTTTGTGGCTCGAGTCCGATCGCATGCTTTCCCTGGCTTTCACGCCTAAAAGCCTCGAAACCCAGCGCAGTGTCGTGATCGAAGAATTCAAGCAGCGCTACCTCAACCAGCCTTATGGTGATGTTTGGCTCAAGCTGAGGCCGCTGGTTTATAAAACGCACCCTTACCTTTGGGCAACGATCGGCAAGGAAATCAAGCACATCGAAGATGCTACGATGGAAGATGTTAAAGACTTCTTTCAACGCTATTATTGCCCGGCCAACGCGATTTTGTGCATAGCCGGCGATTTTGACCTCGAAGAAGTCAAAGACCTCGTCCATAAATGGTATGGCGATATTCCTTCGGGCATAAAACCGCTGCGCCAGCTACCGGAAGAGGCCGAACAGCTTGAGTTTCGTGAGGAAACCATGGTTCGCGATGTGCCTTCCGATGCGTTCTATTACGCGTTCCGCATGCCGGAGCGCAAATCACCCGATTACCAGGTGGCCGACATCCTTTCCGATGCCCTGGGTGGGGATAAATCGTCGCGTTTATACAACCGCATCCAGAAACAACTCAAGCTCGTCACCGAAATTCAGGCCTATGTGCTGGGTTCACTGGACGAAGGCTTGTTCCTGATTTCCGGGAAACTGGCACCCGAAAAGAGCTTTTCCGAATTGGACAATGCCCTTTGGGAAGAATTGGAAAAAATCAAATCTACTTTGGTGGGCGATAAGGAGCTTACCCGTTTGAAGAATAAAATCCAAACCGCCCGCGAATTCCAGGATCAGGGCTTGCTCAACCGGGCAATGAACCTGAGCTTTTACGAATTGTTGGGCGATGCCAACGGGATCAACCTCGAAATGGGCTTGTATTCCATGATCACGACCGGGGATTTACAGCGCGTTTCCGGCAGCATGTTCCGCAAAGAAAATTGTTCCTTGTTAAAAGTAAAATCCACACTCAATGCTTAACCGTTCCCTACAACCTGAAATCAAAGACGGGGAGAAAATCCACTTCGTTCAGCCGCAGGCGATCAATATAGGTCCGCATACTTCGATTTTTTACCTCGACCAGGTAAAGGACGAAACCGTGCGCATTGAGCTGAATTTCAATGCCGGACAAATTCACGGGCAAAAAAACGTCGCCGGTTTCGTTTCGGCGCTCCTCCTGGCAGGAACAGCAGAAAAAAGCAGCGTACAAATCCATGAAGAGCTCGATTTCCTGGGGGCTTACGTGGATCATGAAATATCGATGGAAAGCGCTTTCATTCATTTGTTCTGCCTCCGGAAAAATGTTTACGCCGCCCTGGAAATTCTGGTAGATGCGCTTGAAAATGCCGCTTTCCCGGAACAGGAGATCCAGGACATGCTCCAGGAAAAAAGACAGCGTTTCCTTGTGTCTAATGAAAAAGTCAATTTCCTGGCCCGCAAAGAATTCCAGAAGCAATTATTTGCCAATGCCGGGGCTTATGCCCGCCAGTTGGAGCTCGAAGATTTTGTGGACGTAAAACGCGCCGACCTGCTTGATTTTCACCGTAAATTTTATTTGCAGAGCCTGCGGAAAGTAGTGGTGGTAGGTGATCTTGGTGCTGAAATCATTCCCTTCCTGAGCAACAAGATTTCCGCCTGGTCGCAACCCGAATCATTTGATTTTATCCCCGGTTTTACCAACGAAGCCGGTGAGTTTCATGTGCAGAAAAAAGGGGCGCTGCAAACAGCAATCCGCATAGGAATCCCGATGTTCAACAAACAGCACGCTGATTACCTCGATTTTCTCATTTTGCAAACCATCCTGGGCGATTATTTTGGCAGCCGCCTGATGTCCAATATCCGCGAGGATAAAGGGTATACTTACGGCATCGGCTGTGCCCTGGTTGAGCTCAAACGCACCGGCTATTTCGTCATTGCGACCGAAGTGGCCAAAGATGTCACCGAAGCGACCATCCGCGAAATAAAATACGAAATTGAGCGTTTGAAAAATGAGCTGATTCCGCAAGATGAACTCGACCTGGTGAAAAACTATCTCCTCGGACAATTGCTCAAAAGCGCTGACGGTCCGAATGCCATGATGGATCTTTTCCTGGGGGTGGAGCAGCACCAGATGACCCTGGATTTTTATAACAAATACATTGAAAAGATAAAAACGGTAACGCCGGAAGACCTGAAAGAAATTGCGATCCGCTGCCTCGACTGGGAGCGTTTTAGCCTGGTCACAGCCGGAGAACGCAACTAATCCGGAACCCCTACGTTTTAATAAAAAGTGAATCGCAGCAAATACATATTCCTTGTTACCTTCCTTTTGGTAAGCCTGTTCCCGAAGGGGCTTTCGGCCCTGGAGGCGCTTGGGGGTGAAATTACCTGGAAATGCGCCGGAGGCAGCAGTTTTAATTTTCAGCTCGTATTGTACCGCGATTGCAATTCCGCCGAAATTAACAGCACCGGTGAAAACATCCGTGTTTGGAACCACAATACGATCACGGCTATTTCGCTTAACCTCGTGAGCCGCACACCGATTACGCCGGTCTGTACCCAAAATTCTACTTCTCCCACACCGCTCGACTGCGGTTCGGGTGATAACGGCGGGAATGGCCTCGGCGCTGTTGAAAAATTAGTGTTTGAAAGTGGCCCGGTGGCCTTGAATGGAGTCCCGCCGGCAGCCGGCTGGATTTTTACTTACGAAACTTCGGCACGGAAATCAACGCTCACAAACATCGCCAACCCGGCGGCCAATGGAATGACCCTTGTTGCCAAAATGTTTGCGGTGGGCGAAGTGCAGAACAGCTGCCTCGACAATTCCCCGCAATTCCGCCAGGATCCCTACCTGGTAATTTGTACCGGAACACCGTACCTCTACATGCCCAATGTAACCGATGGCGATTTGGATTCCCTGTCTTTTGCCTTGTCCCGCCCCCTGGATAATTTTCCGGCCGGGACTTTCAATCCGCCGGTAAACCCGGTAGAATCGGTCTACAATGCTGCGTTTTCCTATTTGTCACCCACGCCCGGCGTCACCATCAACGGCTCCAATTCCAATTTTACGATTGATCCCCTGACCGGTGATATGGCCTTTACTTCGGTTTCGCCGGGAGAGTTTGTCGTCAAATTTACAGCGAGCTCCTTCCGCAACGGGCGTAAAATCGCCGAAGTGGAACGCGAAATGGTCGTTTTTGTGGTACAGTGTGCGGATAACAACACGGCGCCTGTTATCAATCCCAGTCCCGAATTGGGAGGTTTCCAGGCTTCTTTTCCGGCTGGTACATCCATTAATTTCATGCTGAGCTCTTCTGATCCCGAATTTTTACAGGATGGGACAACGGCGCAGCAAAATTTCATGACGATTACCAGTGCGTTTTCTTCGATAAACGTTTCGGGAGTTCAAGGCAGCGGCATGATGCTCAACTGGCCTACCAGCTGCACGGATTTAAGCAATGCCTTTGGCAATGAATACACCAGCGCCGTCTATGACTTTGTAGTCAAAGTAAGCGATGATTATTGCCGGATCCCGAAAGTTTCTTACCAGCGTTTCCGGATCGAATTGACGACAGATGTACAGATCATTCCGGCGGAGATCCAGTGCATTCAGACCCTCACCACGGGGGATTTGCAAATCAACTGGAACCAGGTGGCCGATCCGGCGGGCGATTTTGTGGCCTACGAGCTTTATTCTGTGCAGAATGGCTTACTGGGCACTTTCCCGGCAATCACGACAATTTCTTTTCTCGTTCCGGCGATCAATGCCGAACATGATTTTTACCTCAAAACCCGTTCCGGTTCGCCTTGCGCCGTGGGGCTTTCCAGCGATACGGTGAGCAATATGCAGCTAACGCTTTTCAATCCAACTGACGGAACGGCTGTCCTGACCTGGAATGCGCCTTACGGCCCGGGTGTGGATTTTCCCGGCACCTACAAAATTTTCCGCGAATATCCCTTGGGCGTCTGGACCCAGATGGGAAGCGTGCCTTACGGGACCAACCAGTACATCGATACCATCGATATCTGCTCCGTCAACCTGAATTATTCAGTCGCGCTCACGGGCGGTTCCTGTCCGCATACCTCATCCATTGACGGCGACCTGCTTTCCGATCGCATCGCTCCCTTTGCCCCGGTAATTAATTCGGTGACGATTGATACCCTGACCGGTTTTGCTACCCTCAACTGGAACCAGCCTAACAATACCGACATCGAGGGCTATGTGATTTACCTCAATAATGTGGAATACGACACGGTTTTCGGCATCGGGAATACCAGTTATACTTACGAGCTAATCAATAATAGTGCCCCCCTCGTCTTCAGTGTGGCGGCCTTTGATTCCTGCACTTCGCAGTTCAATCCACTCTTCAACCAGACTTCCGGCCGCAGTGAGCCGCATACCAGCATTTTTCTTTCCCATAGCTACGACGTCTGTTCCCGAACGGCCACCCTCGAATGGACCGATTACCTGGGCTGGGCAATTGTAGATACCTTTTTCGTGTACGGCCGGAAGGAAACGGGTCCCTGGGAAAATTACGGTTTCGTAGTCGGTAGCCGCGAGTTTAATATCGAGTTGGAAGAATTTACGGCGTACACCTTTGCTGTGCTCGCCCTGGAAGCGAACGGCAGTGACAGTTCCTTTTCCAATAAAATACAGGTCTTCACCACCTCCACCAGCAAGCCTGCCTTCAATTACATCCGCGTCGCAACGGTCAACACCGATTTCATCGAGGTGCACCACGAGGTCGATCTCGTTTCCGGAGTTGCTGAGCTTGCCCTCGAGCGCATGAATGAGCAAGGTAACTTTGAAGAAATTGAGCGGGTAAGTGCGGTCGCAAACGGCTTGTTTTATGACAATGGGGTTTCCGTTTCCGATCGTTCTTATGCTTACCGGGTACGCATCATTGACAGCTGCGGCAATCCAGGCGGCCTTTCCAATACAGCCCGCACCGTCTTGCTGCAAGTGAGCACAGACCAGGTCCGCATGCGCAATTTCCTGAGCTGGTCACCCTACGAAGGCTTCAACGGTTCGGTTCTTTACTACAACCTCTACCGGGGCGTTGAAGGTGTTTTTTCTCCTGTACCGGTGGCTGTAGTCGGTCCCGATCTTCGTTTTTATGAAGACACGCTGATTTCCGAGCTCGATTTCAACGGCCGCATCTGCTATTATGTGGAAGCCGTTGAAGGGGATAATATGTATGGTTACCGCGAGGTCAGCTATTCCAACATCGTGTGCCCGGTGATCGCCCCGCTGATTTATGTGCCCACGGCCTTCACGCCAAACGACGACGAGTTCAACCAGCTCTTTATGCCGGTACTTGATATTTTCGATAAAACCGATTATCACTTCACCGTTTTTGATCGCTGGGGCCAGGTGGTGTTCCAAACCGATCAGTTCGATGATGGCTGGGATGGCAAAATTCCGCTTTCCGGCAAATCAGCCCCGATGGGAAGCTATTCCTACGTCGTCCAGGTTAAGGACGGTAATGGGCAGGAAATCATCAAACGGGGCCATGTTATCCTAATGCGTTAAAGCCTATGATACACAAAACCTTTACCTTACTATTTACTTTTTCTTCCTTTTTTTCGTTCCAGGCCCAAAGTATCCGGGAAAGCCGGATAGCTTTTTATTCTGATGATAAGGACCGCTTGAAACATGCGGCGATCCTCCGTGATTTCTACCTCGATGAAAGCCCGGATTCGATTTATAATATCGGGAGCTTCCTGATCAAAAAAGGTCTTGCGTCCGAAAACCTGGCTTATTTGAATTATGGGAAACACATCATTTCGCGTTACTATTTTGAACATGGGAAAACAGATGTAGCGCTGCAAAACCTGGGGGAAGCACGGGCTTATTACGAACGTCGCGGCGATCTGAAAAACCTTGCTGATGCACAGAATATGACGGGACTGGCCTATTTGTACCGCCAGCAGGAAAAGCAGGCGGTTCATTGGTTCGTGGAATCGCTCAAAACAGCAGGTGAATTACCCGAAGAAAGCGAGTCCTACATGGCGCAATTCAATTTGGCGGAAGCTTTTTACCGCCTGGAAGACTATGTCTCTGCGGAAAAAGAGCTCGCTTCATTCATTGCAAAAGTCAAAAAACAAAAACTGAACAAAGGCTTGCGGCGCGCTTACAGCCTGATGGGGAAAATTTGCTTCGCTAAGGACCAGGCTGTCGATGGATTGGATTACTGCCTGAAATCCGTTCGGCTGGCATATGAAAATGGGGATAAACTGGGGCTTTCCTTTGCAAAAAATGACCTGGCGATCGCTTATTTTCAATTAGGAGACCCACTGAAAGCAAAACAGGCATTCGAAGAAAGCCTCCAACTCCGGAAAGCTATTAACAAACCGGCCCAGGTGTGCGAAAGCTATTACAACCTGGGTGAATATTACTTTTCCGAAACAAATTACCCCGCTGCGATCATTTATTTTGATTCCTGTGTGCAACTGGCCGGGCAAAACAGCTTTCTGGCGGAGAAATCCGATGCGCTCGGGAGGATAGGGGAGTGCTATAAGCTCAACGGAAATATCAGGCAGGCCTATGCTTACTTGGAGCAATATGCAACAGCCCAAAATGAATTGCTCAGCCAGGCCAAGAAAGACGCCTATGTTTTGGAGAAAGACCTGGAAAAATTCCGCCCGGGCGAGCTTAGGCTCCGGCAAAGCATCCGGGAGCGGGAATTGCAGAAACGGATTGATAAAGCCGAAGCGAATGCACGCTGGTTATTGATCCTGACAGTGCTGATCTGTGCCGTTTCAATCGGACTGCTTTTCCGGAAGGCAAAATTGAAGCCTTAAGCTTTCAGGAAAAACAAATTCATTAAAACACGCGGTTTTGAATCTGCATGATCAGCGGGAAAGGAAAACAAAAGAGATTCATCCAAATTCGTAGCTTGAATCAGCGAACTCCATGAAATAAAATCAATTCAGTTTCCCCGGGTAAACGAGGTAGAAACGGGGAATCGTTACTTTGAATTTTTTGTTGCTGAGTGTATTGATGAAAGTATAGTTCCCTTCCATGTAACCCAGCTCGCTTTTTAGTTCGCAGTAGCTCGTGTATGAGTGCGATTCGTTGAAATTAAGCGAAGGCTGCTCGCCCACAACACCCAAACCTTCTACCGTATGCGGGTCGTCGAGGCTGTCGAAAACATGCCATTCGCGCGAAAGCAGCTGTACTTTTTCGGGGTTGGAATTCTGGATATTGATGTGATATTCGAACACGAAGGAGTTTTCCTCTAAATAAGATAGTTTCTCATTATATTTGGCGTTGACCGTGATCCGGATTCCTTCAGTTACTTTTGTGTTCATTGCATCTAATGTCCGATAAAAATAAAAAAATAATTTTTACAATACCAATTTTTAACATTATTTTTTTGAATTTATTTTCCCATTAATTTCCTGATTCGACAGAAATTCTTAATTTCATCCCGTTTTTTAATAAAGAAATTCATGAATACTTTTTTCCGTAAAAATTGGGTGCACGCAGCAGTCATTGTCCTGTTTTTTATCCTGACCTATTTCTATTTCGGTCCCCAGTTTAACGGATACGGTCTCCGGCAGCACGATATTGAACAATATATCGGGATGTCCAAAGAGTTGAAGGACTACCATGAACAAAGCGGCGAGTATTCCCTTTGGACCAATTCCACCTTTGGTGGCATGCCCAGTTTCCAGATTCTTGTCAAATATGAAGGCAACCTGGTTGGGGAAATGGTATCGGCCTACCTTAAAAGTATTCCGCCCCCGGCCGGTCTTGTTTTTCTTTACATGATCTGTTTTTACATTTTTGCCCTTTGTTTACGCATCAACCCGTGGATCGGGCTCTTGGGGGGCATTGCCTTTGGTTTCTCCTCCTACGATATCATTATCATTCAGGCTGGTCACAATTCCAAGGCTCTTGCTGTAGCGTTTATGGCGCCGGTGGTCGGGGCTTTCATCATGGCCTATCAGCGCAACCTGCTCTGGGGAATTATCCTCTCGGCCTTTTTCATGACCCTGGAGATTTCCATGAATCACCTGCAGGTGACCTATTACCTCGGGATCCTGATGCTGGGGCTTGGTATCGTCATGCTCATTGACGCGATCCGCAAAAAAGCCTTCAGGCGCTTTTTCCTGGCTTCGGCCGGAGTGCTCGGCGCTTACATCCTGGGGGTGATGATCAATTACGGAAACATCACACTGACCAACGATTACGCGAAGCACTCCATCCGGGGAGGCAACGACATTACCCTCAATCCTGACGGAAGCTCCAACCAGACCAATTCAACCACCGGTTTGGACAAAGACGACGTTACCCGCTGGAGCTACGGGGTTGGCGAGTCTTTTACCCTGCTTTCGCCTTATGTGAAAGGGGGAGGTACAATGACCCTGGCCGACAGCCCTTTTGCCGAAGATGCCGAAAAGCTCGATTTGACGCGCGATCAGCTGAATGGTGTCATGAATTACCCGGTATACTGGGGCGACCAGCCGATGACTTCCGGACCGGTTTATGTCGGGATCATCGTTGCTTTCCTGGCTTTCCTGGCGATGATCTTTGTCAGGAACCCGATAAAATGGGCTTTGCTGGCCGTAACCCTGCTGACACTTGCTCTTTCCTGGGGTAAAAATTTTATGGGATTGACGGATTTCTTCCTCGAAAATGTACCGGGTTACAATAAGTTCCGTGCCGTAACGATTATCCTCGTAATCGTGGAGCTCTGCATCCCGATCCTGGGTGTTTTGTTCCTGAATTATATCGTAAAAGAGCGTGAAAACCTGGCGGCGGAAAAAAAGAAATTCTTCATCGCCTCCGGGGCTTTTTTCGCTTTTCTTTTGTTGTTGAAAGTAGTCGGTCTGGGCGATAACTTCATGTCGGAAAACGACAAGGCCCAGTTTGCACAAATTGAGCAGGCAAAGCAGAACATTAAAGAAGGCATCAAGGCCCAGATCATGCAGATGGATCCTGCCCAGCAACAGCAATACGGTGTGAATACCGCCGATGCAGTCCAAATGGAGCAATTCGTTGAAGCGCAATATGAGCAGTACATCACGCAAAATAACCTGCAGCAGCTGAAAATCTCCGAAAGCGAGATCAAGACCGTACGCGAATCGATTTTTAATTCCAGTATGAACCGTTCCCTGCTCTTTACGGTACTTGCCATTGCGGTGTTGGCTCTGCTGTTCCTGACGAAGCTGCCTTCCCTCGCGGTAGTGGGTGGTTTGACGGTGCTCGTAGCGCTCGACCTCATCCCGGTGGCAAACAATTACCTCGGCAAGCAGGAATTGGGTGCCGGTTACAAATATTGGGACACAAAGGCAAACACCATGTACCCGATCAGCGCCGGTGCGGCCGACCTGCAAATCCTGGAAATTGAAACTTCCCTCAATTCTTCATTAAAAAGCAAGGTGGCGCAGGCTGAAAAAGAAGGCCGCGCGAAAGCGAATGAGCTCGGTTTCTCCGGAAAAGAGAAAAACCGCGTGATCGATTCCTATAAATTTGCGGCGCTCAACAAAGCGACCAATTATCGTGTATTTGATGTCAACGGAAACTTCAGCAGTGCCCATGCGTCTTACTTCCACAAATCACTGGGAGGATATCATGGTGCAAAACTGCGTAATATCCAGAACGTATTCGAATATCACCTGTCGAAGAACAACAACAAAGTGTATGACATCCTCAATGTCAAATACTTCATCCAACGTGATGATAAAGGCAATGAAATGGCTTCTCCAAACATGACCACTCTCGGTGTCGCCTGGTTTGTGAAAAACGTGGAGGGCTACGAAACTCCGAATGACGAAATCCGAGCCCTGGGGAACCAGTTCGAGGTAAAAAACATCGGTCAGGGCCAGTTGATCGTCAACGGTGAAGTGAAGCAAACAGCCAGAGTATACGGTTCCGAAAACCTGAAATATGTGCTCCAGGGCGATAGCATCAATGTGCCGATGAGCAATGGCATGAGTGAAGGAATGGAGGCTGTTTTCGTGATGGATGTCAATGGAAAAACGAACCTCGTTCCGAAAATGACCCTCGAACTGGATACGGCCAAATCCTTCCTGAAATTGACGGAGCTCAAAGTGACCAACGAGTTTAAGCCACGCGAAGAAGCCGTCATGCTGAAATCCGAAGCCGGTAAGCTGAGCACAAAACAATTCAGTGGGGAAGGCCGGATCGCCATGACCAGTTACGCACCGGATAAGATCACTTATGATGCGGAAGCAAATGGAAAACAGTTTGCGGTGTTCTCCGAAATTTATTACCCGGAAGGCTGGAAAGCTACAATCGATGGGAAAGAGGTGGAAATCCGCAAAACAGATTACCTGCTGCGCGGTATTGAGATTCCGTCCGGGAAACACAAAATCGAGCTTTCCTTTGACATCCCGAAATTCCACAGCTCAAACAAAATGGCCCTGATTTTCTCCCTGATCCTTTTACTGGGAATGGGTGGCGCCCTGGTGTATGAGTGGATGAAATCCCGGAAAAGCAATGATCACGTACAATAAGGAAAAGGCGAAACAGGAATACGACCAGCGTTATTCCACCTTTAGCTTTGTACCGGGTTACCAGTATGAGCTGGCTTTTATCAACCGGATCTGGCGGGTATTGGCTGCTTCAGGTGTACTGAATAATAAGAGCTCAAATTTGCTTGACCTCGGAAGCGGCTTTGGATTTAAGACTTATGCACTTTCCAAAAAAGTCGGGGAGGTGACCGGAATTGATATTTCTTCCAAAGCCATTCTGATCTCGGATACGCTGAACGATAATCCGAAGTTGGAGTTTATCTGTACGGAACTGGAAGGCTTTTCACCCGAAAAAAAGTATGAGATGGTGACGGCTTTCGGCCTTTCGAATTTCAATGTAAGTGACGTAAAGCATCTTTCAGAAGAAATCCGGGAAACGCTTGCAAAGTTATTGGCATCAGGGGGGCTTTTTGTTTTGTATTCGTTTACGGATTTTAGCGGAAAAGCCCCAACCGGGTGGTATTACCACACGCGCAGCGAATTGAAAGAGCTGGTGCGTAATTTACAGGTAAACCCCTGCTATGAAGTCAAGCTGCTCTTTCCGCACCGAAAAAGGGCCAATTACAAAGGCGGAGCAAAGAACTTGTTTTTTGAATTATTTAAGCTGTTTTTCCAGCGTAAAAAAGATTATTTACTGACCATCAGGCTGCATTAAAAATGATTGGGGGAAAAACCGTGTATATCTTTTTGCCCTTTTCGGTTAAACTGGACCATGCGCGGGTACATCTCGAACGGGAAATTCTGGAAAAGCACGGGTATACGGTACACGTTACAGGAAGCGACGATATCCCGGAAACAATCGGCAGCCAGATCCTGAACCTGCTTTGTTTCAAATACTTCAAGTGGCACCTGGTTTTTCATTTCAAAAAGCAGTTCAAAGAAAAGGTCAAAGGGCAGAACGTAATCTTTTACGATCTGAGCTTGTTGCCTTTGTGCCGTTCTTTTAAAAAAGGCGGAAGCAGGCTGATCTATGAAACGATTGACAACAATGTACACCTGACTTTTTACAACCTTTGCAAAAAATGGAGTTTTCTCAAAATTTTCAAGGCTGTTTTTATCTCCTTTTTCTCAAGGCTTGAAAAAAAATGGTCCCGGAAATATTGTGATCAGGTAATTGTAAATTCGGAGGCCTTGAAACGTTATTTTGCACCGCAGGAAGTTGTGCTGAATTATTATGCGTCTCCTTTGGAAGAAGCAGTACCCACTGATCCGGGAAAAGAATATGCTTTGCTTTACCTCGGGCTTTTTGATGTGAACAAAGGGTTTTATGAATCGCTGGAATTGTCGGAGCGTTTGCAGTTGCCCCTGTTTGTGATGGGGAAAATACGCCCGGAGAGCTTGAAAAGTGAACTGGCAAAAAAGCCACTGGTACATGATCTGGGTAAAAAGGCCGTGCCGGAAATGAAAATCGCTTTACAGGACTTGAGTAAAAACTATGCTCTTTTTGGCCTGAGCCTGATCAAAGCCGTGCATTACAGCTACGCTACCCAGGAAGCGAATAAAGACATGGATTACCTCGCTATGGGAATTCCCCTGATAGGCAATGAGCGCCAGCCGACCAAAGCCAAAATTGATGCGGGCTGCGGTTTGATGCTTTCGGAAATTACGGATGCTTTGCCGGATCGGGAAACTTACCGGGTTTTATCGGCCAATGCCCTGGATTACTATCAATTGCACTATCGCCGCGCGCTTTTTGAAGAAAGGCTGTTGTCCGTTTTGCTTTAAATTTCAGTTGTTACTTCTTTCTCTTTCACCCAGCTCAATAAACGCAGGTAAAAAGCAGTAAATCCTTTGTACTTATACTCCGTAAAAACCGTATTGTGGAACAGGATTGAAAAATCGAAACTGAAATGCTTCCGGATCTTATCCAGCTCATTCATTACGAAATCAAAATTTTGCTGCCGGTCATTTTTCAGGTAATGAGAAAGGGTACCGTCCATGAAAAATAAGGGGATTTCCAGTAGTTGGTTTTTTTCACCTTTTTCAAAATTAAAGGTATAAAAAGGTAGACAGCTGCCATTCCGGAAGCCTGGAAACTCTGCAAAACCCAGGCTATAGTCCGTAGCAAAGCCGCATTGTTTTTGAATTTCAGGTGTTTGAGTGCTGTCGTATTGCAGGAAATGCTGTCGTAAAATATCCGTTTGATTGCCTAAAGCCCGTTCCAGCGCTTGTTTTTGGCCTGCAAGTTTTGTTTTGTCCTTAAATGTCCCGAGGCCCGGATGCAGGCCAATGCTATGACCATCCGTTTTGACCTGTTTCAACAAACGGAGGATGACCGGACTGTCAATATGGTAATCTGCGTCCTTTTTATTTTTGGATGCCAGGAAAAAGTAAAGTGCCCGGATGTTATTTTTTCGTTCGATGGTCAATAAATCCTGCATGCTCCGGAAATAAGGATCATTTGTTTTGTTGGTCCTCTTAAGAAAAATAGGTATAAAGCTCCGGAGATGCCTGAAACTAAAATTTCGCAGCAGGTGCCCCAATCCTTCCATCCAACCGGAATAAAGCCGGTCGATGTC
>CBINGV010000075.1:0-13420 GCA_966250255.1 uncultured Flavobacteriales bacterium
TGCTCCGGGTGGGCCAGCCCGAACTCGACATAGGCCCGGCCCTTGCGCCCCATTTCCCGGATCAACTCCGGCTTATCGGCCAGTTTTTGGGCTTTTTCGGCCAAGTCACCGCTATTTTCGGGCTCGAAGAACAATCCTGCTTCGCCCCGGTCAATAAAATGTTGTCTCGCCTCGCCGTCAACCCCAAGCAGCAAGGCTTTTTCCATCGCCAGTGCTTCAAAGATCTTGGAAGGAATGGCGCCCTGGAAAAGCTCGAGCTTTTTGAGCGGAACGAGGGCAACGTCCACCGCTTTGAGTACAAAAGGCATTTCGGATTTGGGCACCGGTTCGAGGAAATGGACATTCGTCAGGCCGTAATCCGCTTTTAAACGAAGTAGTTTTTCTTTTTCCGGGCCGGCCCCTTGTAAAATAAATTGCGCCTTCGGATTGCTGCAGATACGCGCTGCCTCGAGGATCACTTCCAGGCCCTGCGCATGGCCGATGATTCCACCATAAAAAAACAGCACATCGTCTTCCCCGAAGCCATTCTTTTGCCGGAAAGCGGATTCCGGGAAACGTTGCGGGTCGTAAAAATCCAGGTCAACGCCATTGGGCAGCCAATGCACTTTTTTGTGCGGAAAACGTTCACGGATATTGGCTACGATCCCGCCGGTCTGACCGGTGATCAGCGCCGAACGCTCATAACATTTACGCTCCAGGCGATAGGCAAAACCCAGCATCGTTTTGTTGGTGACAATTCCCAACTTTTCCGCACTTTCCGGCCAGAGGTCCGAGACGTTAAAAATCAATTTTGCTTTATGTTTCCGGGCGAGCGCCATCGCAGCATATCCAAGGAACAAAGGCGGGGATTCCACCAGCAGGAAATCATATTTTCCTTTCAGTTTGCGGCCTTTCCGATAGGATGTCCACACAAAGCTGAAATAATTGAGCAGGCGGGCCATGATGCCTTTGGAATGGGAAACATAAATACCGGCGCGGTGCACTTCAATCCCATCGATGAACTCGTGCCGGATCTTTTTTTCACGATATTCCGGGAAAATTTCCATTTTAGGGTAATTCGGCAGGGCTGTGAGTACCTCTACTTCCACTTCGCTTTTCTGAAGTCGGATAGCCAGCTCATGCAGCCTGTTCTGCGGCGCACCGATTTCGGGCGGATAATATTGGGTAAGGATCAGCAGTTTCAATGTTGTTCTTGTTTTTGAAAGGGATAATAGGCGAGCAAAACCAGTATGAATGTATAAAAAACAATCCCGCTTTGTCGCTGAAGCATGGATTCAAACAACATGTTGAAAGCCAGTCCGGCGGTCATGATCAGTAAAATCCAGTTGCGCCTGCGCAAGCCGGCACGGAAAGCCGTAAATAAAACCGCCAGCAGAATGAGCAAGCCGAAAATCCCGGTTTCAACCGCTGTTTGCAAATACTGGTTGTGAGGATTGAGCTCTTTTTCGGCAAGTTGGTGTTGATTGAAGCGACGCAAAAAACCGCCCAGCACTTCGTCCACGTTTCCTGTTCCGACGCCCATCGGATAGGCGGCAATGGCTTTTCCGGCTACTGTCCACATAATCAAACGTTCCTGCGAACCGGATTCGGGTGTTGTTTGTGTCCGGACGTAGGTTTCGGGATCTTTCATGTATTCTTTGGCATACCACATGGCGCCGCTCCATTCACCCTCAATTTGTGGCACATAATTCACCGCGAGGTAAGAGGCCAGGAAAACAAAAACAAGGGATAAGGCCGAAATCGCTTTTCCCCATTGGAGATAAATGAAACGGATAAACAGGAAGCCGGACAAGGCCATCCCGAAAAGCATCCCGGCCAGGCTCAGGCACTGGAAATAGGCAATAAAAAACACCAGGCAGAGCGGATAGACCCAAAACGGCTTAAATCCCGGTAATTTGTTCCGCAGGGCATATATGCAGAGGATAATGGCAAGCAGCAGGTAGACCGAAAAATAAGTCGGGTGGTGCACAATCGAAAATTCACTGGTTAAAAAGGAATTGATCCCCAAACCGGTGTTATATTTCGAAAGGGAGGCTGCATAGCCCTGCACCAGCAAAACGATGGCCCCGAGAAGGTATAACCCGATCGGCAGGGAGAAGTCGAATTTTTCTTTCGGGCGGAAGGCCAATAACAAAGGCAGCAGGAAAAAGGAAAGCTTGTTCTCGAGGTAAGTATTCGCCCAGTCGGTGTGGCGGGTGAACAAGACGTAAACGGCGTAAACCAGGTACAGGGATACAAAAGCCGTATTGAGCCAGCTCCATTCAAAGCGGATACTTTTCCGGATGAGCCCCCACACGATAAAAGGTAAAAACAGGATGAAGCCCAACGCGATCATTTTTGGGAAAACCAGCATCAGGAAAGCAAAAATCCCCAGTAAACCCGAATAATAGCTCGTGATTTTAACGGACATGCCTATGATAAATCGCAATGAATTTTTGGGTGCAGGCTTCTTTACCGGCTTTTTCCCGGACAAGCTCACGGTTCATCTGTTCAAAATTACCCTGTTCCATGTTCAAGCCTTCCAGGAAAGGATTGATATTCTGGCTTTCGATGATGCCGTTTACTTTATTTTCGATCCATTCGTGGCTCACCGGGAGGTCACTCACCACCGGAATGCAACCGGCAGACATGGCTTCGAGCACACTGACTGACGTACCATCGCTTTCCGGGATGGAAACGTACATTTTAGCACGGCCGTACCAGGAAGCATTTTGTTCGGGTTTCAGCCAGCCAACGAACTCCACCCGGTCAGTGAGGCCAAAATCGGCAACCAGTTCTTTCAGTTTTTCCGTTTCGGAACCACTCCCCGCTATGACCAGTTTCCAATCGGGATAAAACTGGTTAAAATCGGCAAAATAGGCTATCACCCGGTCGATGCGGTAAAGCTTTTCGTGCAGGCGATTGGAGTAAATCAATTTTTCTTTCGGAGCACTTTCCACCAGCCGTACACCATATTGCAGGTGAACATATTTGCTTGCGGAAGGACACAGCTGCTGCATTTCATCGATCATCACCTGCGCATCAGCCGTTACGGTTTCGGAACGTTCGAGGCTCTTTTTTACCAGGTGCCGAAAAAAGGTATTTTGTTTCGGAATCAGGAGCACATCACTGCCCCAGGCCGTAGCAACACAGGGAATCCCGAGCTTGTGAGCTACTTTTGTTGTAAAAAAAGCCAGGCGGTTGATTTGATGAATGTGGATGATATCCGGTCTTAATTCCTGCAGGATGGTTTTGAGCCGCTTCATATTCCGTTTGACAGAAACCGGGCTCAATTTGCGGAAATCGACCAGGAAATTACCTTGCGCACCTTCAAAATCACAGGCTTCTTCGGACAACAGGAAAATCTCCGGCTCAAATTGGGACAAAGCCCGGATGTAAGCGGAAACATGTATTGAATTCGGTCCTACCTGAAGCGTTTTCATTCCTGCAAAAATATGACTTTTTATGCTCTTTTCCTACGGATTGATCAGAGTTTCGCGGATCAACCGGTTCAGCTTATCGACCTGGAACTTCCGGTGAAGTGAATTTTTCTGTTCCGTGGACGCATATTTTTCCTTGCCGTTTTGCCAATCGCGGTAAGCCTGTTTCAAAGCCTCGCGGATTTCATCCGGGCGATCGCATTCGGCCAGGTAGCCGCAATCGAATTCACGGACGAGCTGTGCCGCCACATCCTCCGTATCCACAAGTGACAGCACCGGGCGCTGAACGGAAATGTAATCAAAGATTTTGCCGGTGAAAACGCCTTTACGCTGGCTCCGCGGGTCAATCTGCACGTTGAGGTCCTGCTCCGACATTGCCCGGATTGCTTCACGGTAAGGCAGGGGCGGATGTAAGTTGACACAGGATTTCAATCCTGCGGGGATGGTAAAATTCTGGTGGGCACCGTAAATATTCAGCTCAATCGGGCCCAGCTCGCCGCTCTGCTGCAGGCTTTCAATGGCATCAAACAGGATCCCGGGTTTACGCTCCCCATAAAAAATCCCGAAATAACCCAGTTTGAAGCATTCTCCTTTTTCCTGCTGTGCCAGGTCGCGCTGAAAATCGTGATCAAAACCATTCCGGATCTCCAGGAAGGCCGGTACATCAGGACATAATTTTTTGAAATCGTTTAAAATCGGGGAGCTGACCGTACTTAACACCTGTGCCAAACGATTGACGTCCTGTTCCACTTTGCGGGCTTCTTTGAGCAATTGCGGAGAAAGTCCCGGGTTTTTGGACATTTCATCGCGCATATCGGCCACCCAGGGGATTTCCGGGAAAAACTGCTTGAAGGCAATCACGACACAATGGGCTTCGTGCGGTGCGTAAGAGCTAATGATGATGTCGTAAGGTCGTTTGCGGTGTTCGGCTACTAATTTTTTGAGTGTTTGTTCATGCCAGCGCGCCAGCGGGTTTCGCTGCACATAGCCCAGCAATATCCGGCTGAGGGTTTTGAACTTGTGGACAAGCTTGCGATCCGACTGGCGGCTTTTCAAGCGTTGTGTCAAAGCGCCCGATGCCGAACGGAAGACCCGCGTACGCTGATCGAATTGTTCTTCTCCGTCTTGCTCGCCCAGGCTGAACACATCGATGCTGAATTCCGCACCGAGGTAGCTGACGAAAGCCAGCATCCGGTTGGTCGCCACGCTTTGATTCGGCGGAAACCAGGTCGTAATGAGCGCTATGCGTTTATTTTCGGGCAACTTCTTTTATTTTACGGATGTAGGCCGGAAACACTTCTTCCCGCCGGAAAGCAGAGAGAATAAAGTTACGGACTTCTTCATTGGGCTGGAGTTTCCGCTGCTGAATTTGTTCTGAAATTTCTGCAAATTTGTTTTTCAGGTTTTCCAAAGTCGGTGTGTGATGCGTATACTGATACGGGTAGGTCCAGCACACTTCGGCACCCAGGCTCATGGCTTTCAACACCGAAAGCGAGCAGCCGTCGTGTTCCGTGAGGCGTAAAAACACAGCATGCGTTTTCATCAGCTCAATAGTTTCTTCTTCCGGGGTCCAGCCCAGGAAACGCATGTTCGGTGTGGTATCGAACTCGCATTCGGTCAGGCCGATCAAGGTAAAAATCGTATCGGGGTTTTCAGCGGCCAGCTCACAAATCCAGTGCATGCCGTAATAAGCCTGGCGCCCTTGAGGCACATAGCTGAGCACCATCAGGTCGTCGTAATTTTTTTCGGCTTCGTAACTTTCAAGCGATTTGTAATCCTGCCATTGCGGCTCAAGACCCAGCCGGATCACATCCTGGCGCAGGATTTCGAAATCCACCAGGTGGGCGGACGCATAATCGATGTATTTCCGGAGAATGGTCTTATTTTCAAAACGCTGCACGGCATGCTGGGCATCGGTCCCCATCCACTGGATCATCAGTTTTTTGCGCAGGCGGAGCACCCAATCGAGGCTTCCGCTCTGGTCGGTCGGGCCGTTGAGCGAAATCACCACCCGCGTAAAAGGCAAAAGCAGCATAAATTTTACTTTTCCCCAAAACGAAGTATAGGTGTTGATGTGGACGTAACTATTTTCCCGGTCAAATTCCGACAGGTCGGCAACCAGTTGCTGTGCAAAATAATTCAGTCCTGTTACGATTACTTTCATGTGTTGGTTGATTGGATCAGTTTTAAATACCAGAGCAGCAAAACGAGGTAATATAAGCCGAAAGCAGCTCCGTAGAGCCAAAGCGCGCTCAGGAAATCCCATTGGAGGTAAACCCCGAGCACCAGTGACAACAAAGTTACAATATAACCGACAAGACTGATGACAAACGCTCTTTTCTGACGATTAAAAATGATCGGGGTGCTGGAAATCGGCGAAGCAATGAAGTACAGGAAAAACATCGGGATGAGGCATTTGGCATATTCGCCGGCCATTTCCCAATCTGGTCCGAGATAGACCTTAAAGATCCACGGGGCGAAAAACCACAATACCAAAGCAAAAGGAATGGCAAAAAGGGCACTCGTCCGGAGGGTTTTCAACGTAATAGGCATCAGGCTTTTCTGTTCATTGACCGCATTGCTGGCCTCCACGAAATAAAGCTGGGAAACCGAGCTGGAAACGAGCACAATCGGCGCCTTGACATATTTCACCATCATCGCAAACAAACCGAGTTCTACTTTCCCGTAATAGCCGGTAATGAGCCAAAACAGCACAAACTGGGTGGCAAACATGTCCATGAAGGCGTGAAAGGAGTTCACCAAGGGGAAATCTTTGTATTCCACCAGGGTTTGTTTCATCACCTTGCGATCAAACCATTGCAGGGCAAATTCCTTGTAAAAACTGAAATACAGGTACAGGATGTGAATATACTGGGAAAGCAGCCAGCTCAAGATCAGCCCGTAAACGCCCATTCCGAAATAAGCAAACAAAACGGCATTCCCGTTATTCACCAGGGACTGGGTGACTTTCCCGATGGAGAGCACCCGGAATTTTTTGAGGCGGAGCGCAATGTTGCTGTTGAGCGCCAGTAAGCCCATGCTGAGCACCGACAAGGGAATGAGCCAGATAAAGCCCGAAAGCGAAGCGCTGTTATACCACCCGGCAATTTGTTCGCGGAAAAAGAAAAGCAGGGCGCTGATTAGTGTCAGGACGAGTGCAATGACCAAGCCGGTATACACAATTTTTTGTGCTTTTGTTTGTTCTTTGGGTAAAGTCACCGCCATTTCGAGGCGACCCGTGGCTACAATCCCGAAAATTCCGACAATGGCCATGAAATTGGAAAAATCGGCAAATTCTTCGCGGGTAATGAAGCGCGCCAGCAGGGGCGCCAGCAAAAAAGGGATGACCTGGCTGAAGGTATTCCCGGAAAGCATTGTGATGAAATTGCGCGTGTATCCTTTAGTTGCCGACATCCGTTCCTGTTTTTGGGAGTACGAGCAGAATAAAAAGCAGCGGCACCAGCAGCCAGTGTAAATCGAGGTAAAGATAAGCCGAAGGCATCATCCACAGGAAAGGAAGCGCCCCAAAAATGAGCAGGGGAGCAAAATTTTCGCGGGTTTTGTCTGCCAGGAAACGTTTGACGAAGCGGATAAAAAACCACAGCAAAAAGCCGAAATACGCCCAGGCAAAAATCCCGAACTGGCTAATGATTTCGATCGGGAAATTATGTGGTGTTGTCAGCGTACCGGCAAAGTTTGCTACTTTGTGCTGTAAATGCCGGTTCTGGTAAGCTCCCGGCCCGATTCCCAAAAGGGGCTGCTCTTTGATGAAAGCAATCCCGTTGAAAATTAAATTTTTCCGGATGTTTTGAGAGCCTTCGGGATTTTCACGCTCCCAGCGGTCCAGTTCCAGCATCAGCTTTTCCTGTTCCTTCGGTGTGAACATGGTTTTTGCTTCCAGTAATTTGGCGCCTTTTTCCCTTTGTTCCAGGATTTTGATGCCGTTCAGGCGGTAGATGTAACTGTCGCCCAGCTTTGGCCCCAGGTGGAAATTTTGCTGTGACAAGACGATCCCAAGCAGAACAACTCCGGCAATATAATACCAGGCCGATTGAACAGACTTGAGGCGAAGCGTATTTTTCACGACCAGCAAAAGCTCATACACAAGCAAGACAAGGATCAGCAATTTGGCAAAATTACCGTCGCCCAGGAAAGCAAAATAATACAGCAGCAACAGCAAGCCGATTTTTAGGCCGGGTTTATCGCGGTAGTAAGCGGCATTGAAAGCGGTGCAAAGCACATAAAAAAAGAGGCAGTAGCACAGGTAATCATTCGGATTGTCGTAAATGAAAACCGGCATATAATGCAAGGCGCTGATCGGCAGGTTGAGCAATTTCCCGGTAAAGGTTCCCTGGATATGAATGCCGGTAAAGCTTTCAAACAAGCCGAAAGCCAGCAGCAAAACCAGGTAAACATGCAGGCCCCGGTTCAGCCAGCGAAACAGTTCTTTCGGCGGAAAGGAATAGTATGCATTGACCAGCACCAGGAAAAAACCTGCCTGCAGGAAAAGCGAGCGCAAATCGAATTTGGCCCAGGTGTCGAAACCGCTCCGCCAGGCGAAGCCTAAAGCTGCCAGGAACCAAAGGCTGCAAAAAGCGAAATAAATCCAGGTGAACCTATTCCAGCGACGGACGGTCAAAAGTGCGAAGCCGCTCAGCAGCACCGTAAGCACCAGGTTGGGATAAATGGTGAAACTACCGAGTGAAAGCGGGAGCAGCCAGGCGCCAAAAGGCAGGGTCAGCAGCCAGGCAAGCAGCAGGAAACGATTCAGCCGGTAAGCTGTCCCATTCGGATTTTCTATGCTGTCTGCTGTTGTCATGTGCTCGAAATTTCTGCTTCCTTTTCACACAATACGCCCCACCTTTCGGGTGAAGCGTACCGATTGTTTTTGTATACTGATTTTTACTTGGCGTAATTCACCGAACGTTTTTCGCGGATGACAGTCACTTTCACCTGTCCCGGGTATGTCATCTCGGTTTGGATGCGCTGGGAAATGGTGAAGGACAATTCATCGGCTTTTAAATCGCTGACTTTTTCGCTTTCTACCAGGACGCGCAGCTCTCTTCCGGCCTGGATGGCGTAGGCATTGGAAACACCTTCGTAAGACAGGGCCAGGTTTTCGAGTTCTTTGATCCGTTTGATATACGATTCTACGATTTCGCGGCGTGCTCCCGGACGTGCACCGGAGATGGCGTCACATACCTGGATGATCGGCGAGATCAGGGTTGTCATTTCAATTTCGTCGTGGTGAGCACCGATCGCGTTGCACACATCCGGTTTTTCGCCATACTTTTCGGCAAGCTTCATCCCGAGGATCGCATGCGGCAATTCCGGCTCTTCATCCGGCACCTTACCGATATCGTGGAGCAAGCCGGCGCGTTTGGCAAGCTTTACATTCAAACCAAGCTCAGCAGCCATGATCGCACACATATTCGCAACTTCGCGGCTGTGCTGCAAGAGGTTCTGCCCGTAGGAGGAACGGTATTTCATACGACCTACCATACGCATCAGTTCCGGGTGTAAGCCGTGAATTCCAAGGTCGATACACGTTCTGCGGCCGGTTTCGGCGATTTCTTCCTCAAGGGATTTTTTGGTTTTCGCCACCACTTCTTCGATGCGCGCCGGGTGGATCCGGCCATCGGTTACAAGCTGGTGAAGCGACAAACGGGCAATCTCACGTCTTACCGGGTCGAAACAGGAAAGAATGATCGCTTCCGGGGTATCGTCTACGATGATTTCCACACCGGTCGCGGCTTCGATCGCGCGGATGTTTCGTCCTTCGCGGCCGATGATGCGTCCTTTTACTTCGTCGGATTCGATGTTGAACACGGAAACCGCATTTTCCACCGCCTGCTCGGTCGCCACACGCTGGATGGTTTGTACCACAATTTTACGGGCTTCCTTGTTGGCGTTCAGTTTCGCTTCTTCGGTAATTTCTTTGATGTGTGCCATTGCGCCGGTTCGGGCTTCGTCCACGAGGGCTTCCATCATCATATTTTTGGCTTCGTCAACCGACAAACCGCTGATGCGGGAAAGCTCGGCCACGCGCTTCTGCTGGATTTTTTCCAGCTCCTGGTTTTTCACCTCGATGGCTGCCACTTTGTGGTCGAGATCAGCTTGTTGTTTTTCGAAATCTTTTTCCTTGCGGGTCACTTCCTCCATTTTCTGGGAAAGCGTTTTTTCACGCGCTTTGAACTTATCTTCACCGGACTGCAAACGGCGCTCGCGCTCTTTTACATTATCTTCATGCTCCTCTTTGAGCTTCAGGAATTTTTCCTTTGCCTGGAGCAATTTATCTTTTTTGAGGTTTTCCCCTTCAAGTTCAGCTTCTTTTAAAATCTGTTGTTTTTTGTTTTTTAAGATGACATTCTGAATGACAAAGGCAACTGCCCCTCCTGCCAAAACTCCAATCAAACTTCCTATTAGTAATTCCATGTTTTTTTTGTTTGTGTATATAAATAAAAACCCACTCAACACCAGGCGATGTCAAAGTGGGCAAATGATACTATGAAGGTCCGTTTTATTGACTGATTTTACTCAATAATCTTTCCAATGAACCTTCGAGCTCCGAATAATCAGGCTCAGCGCCTTTCGAAGCATTTGACGTCGGGGATTTGGTAGCCAGCTGTAAGGCTGTCATTGCCAGCAAATCCTGCATATCTTTAACTGCATAATTGTCCTGCAGCAATTTAATCGATTTGTTGATATCATCGGCAGCCTTCAACACCTTTGCCTGCTCACCTTCATTTACGGTAAGCGGGTAAGTACGTCCTGCTACAACTATTTTCAATGATACCTTGCTCATAAATTGCTTTTTATCTGACTAATGCATTGATCAATTTCCCTCACTAAAAAATCAATTTCCGTGTCTTTGTCGCCCGTTGACAAGACCGGAACCTGTTGTTGGTTTTGTTCCTGTAGTTCTTTGTTTTCTTCTTTCAATTTAACAATGTCTGATTCCAGCCCGCTAATTGTTTCGGACAAGGAATCATTTTTTGCCGTTAACCCTTCCAATTCACTTTTTAATTGCGCATTGCGATTGGTTTCGGCATCCAGTTTTTCCTTTAATGCAAAAAATTTCGTCTCGATTTCGAGAATAATATTTGAAATTTTTTCCGTCATTGGTTTACTGTACTTTTCTCAAGGTTAAGCGGTCCATAGAGCCGTCATAATCAAAGCTTTCACCCATGTTACGTTTCAGGATGCACTCATTCTTGGTCAATTTGTAAACAACCCAGTCATCAGAAAGCACATGAAGGCTATCCGTTTCGTCCGTAAAGTTGATGTACAACAGGGCCGGGTTACGGTTGCTGCCTGTTTCCCAGGATCCGTAAACCGTATGTTCACTAGTGGTAGCCAACTGCCCGCCTTCGGAAAAAGTCAGCGCCACACCGGCATATTTACTTAAAATTGAATTGCCATTATCGATGAATTCAGCCATATTCCAACTGCCTTTCACGATCATGCGGTTTACCTTGTTCGGAGTGGTGTATTTACCACAGGCAACAAGTACCGTGAACGCAACAAGCAAAAGAAAAACTATTTTTTTCATAGCGTTTGTTTTTATACAAAGCACAATATTAAGAATAAAACTTGAAATAAAAAATTTTGCGAAATTATATTCTCCGTCCTAGGCCTGCGTTGTCGGTGTACCGAAGTTCATCGGCGGTGTTCCCGGCAGATCGTTTTCATTGATGACGCCAATATGTTGTTCGTATTTCTGCACATTTTCCATCAGCGCACGCATGAGCCGCTTGGCATTCACCGGGGTCATAATAATGCGGGATTTCACCTGTGCCTTCGGCAGGCCCGGGAGCATCTGCACAAAATCACAAACAAACTCGGCATTGGAATGCGTGATGATTGCCAGGTTGGAATAAATCCCGGCAGCCACTTCTTCGTTCAGTTCGATATTGATCTGGTTTTCTGATTTGTTGTCCATACTAGTTGATTTGATGGCCGGGGCCAAATTATTGATTCAAAAAAAAGGGCTACCAAAAGCAGCCCTTTTCTTATTTAGTTTACGGTTAATTCTTCTAACGCTTCTTTGGAAGCGACAACCATCTTCTGGAATCTCCGGGTTCCTGTTCCCGCCGGGATCAAA
Organism: uncultured Flavobacteriales bacterium; assembly: GCA_966250255.1. Lineage (GTDB taxonomy): Bacteria > Bacteroidota > Bacteroidia > Flavobacteriales_D > Crocinitomicaceae > M2408. The sequence continues at coordinate 11,524 of CBINGV010000075.1, forward strand.
TGTCCGACGATCACGTTTTCCTTCAGACCGAGCAGGTGGTCTTCCTTACCGGAAATTGCTGCTTCATTCAGTACTTTCGTTGTTTCCTGGAAGGAAGCCGCAGAAATGAACGATTGTGTCTGGAGGGAAGCCCTGGTGATTCCCTGGAGCAATGGAGTGGATGTTGCAGGGCGCGCTTCACGGGCAACGATCAGTTGCTTGTCGGCACGCTTCAGCTGGGCGTTCTCATCGCGCAGCTTACGGGAAGAGATGATCTGTCCCGGACGGATCGCATCGGATTCACCGGCATCTTCTACCACCATCATTCCGTAGATAGAGTCATTTTCTTCCATGAAGTCAGCCTTGTGTACGGACTGGCCTTCGAGGAATTTCGTATCTCCCGGATCCACAATCTCCACTTTGAGCATCATCTGGCGAACAATCACCTCGAAGTGTTTGTCGTTGATTTTTACCCCTTGTAAGCGATAAACTTCCTGGATCTCGTTTACGATGTACTCCTGTACTTTGGTCGGTCCTTCGATGTTCAGGATATCGTTCGGCGTAACCGCACCGTCGGATAACGGCTTACCGGCACGTACGAAGTCATTTTCCTGCACGAGGATGTGCTTGGAAAGCGGAACCAGGTACTTGCGCACTTCACCCGATTTGGAAGTGATCTGGATCTCGCGGTTACCGCGTTTGATCTTACCGAATTCGGCGATACCGTCAATTTCGGAAACCACTGCCGGGTTGGATGGGTTACGTGCTTCGAAGAGCTCGGTTACACGCGGAAGACCTCCGGTGATATCCCCCGTCCTTCCGGATACCCGTGGGATTTTCACGAGGGTAACACCCGCTTCTACCGTTTCTCCTTCGTTTACGGAGATGTGTGCGTCAACCGGTAAGCTGTACTCACGGAGCACTTCTTTGGTTTTCGCGTCAATGATATGGATCGCAGGGTTTTTCTTCTTATCCCTGGATTCTGTAATTACTTTTTCGGTAAACCCGGTTTGTTCATCGACTTCTTCACGGTAAGTTACACCGTCAATGATGTTGTCGAATACCACTTTACCCTTTACCTCGGAAACGATCACCGCGTTATAAGGGTCCCACTTACAGATCACATCGCCTTTTTTCACTTTCGTATTATTTTTAGCGAGCATCACCGCACCGTAAGGAATGTTTGCCGTCATGAGCGTAATACCGGATTTCTCGTCGGTAATTTTGAGCTCGGCAGAACGTCCGATTACGATTTCTGTTGGGCCTTCAGCTGTTTTCAGGGTAATTGTACGCAATTCCTCGATTTCGAGCAAACCGTTTGATTTTGCTTTCAAATCGGAATCATCTGCAGAACCGGAAGCGGTACCACCGACGTGGAAGGTACGTAGTGTCAGCTGTGTACCCGGCTCACCGATGGATTGCGCAGCGATTACACCTACTGCGTCACCTTCTTGTGCCAGGCGGTGCGTGGACAGGTTACGTCCGTAGCACTTCGCACAAACTCCTCTTCTCATCTCACAAGTGAGTACGGAACGGATTTCTACTTCGTCAATTCCTGCTTTTTCGATGCCTTCCGCAATATTTTCGGAGATCAGTTCTCCGGCAGAAACAATCAGCTGATCGGTGTCCGGGTGGTAAACATCGTGTACGGATGTTCTTCCGAGGATCCGGTCGTATAACGGTTCAACGATTTCGTCGTTTTTCTTAAGCGCTGTTGCCAGCAAGCCGCGCAGTGTTCCACAATCCGGGGAGTTAATGATCACGTCCTGGGAAACGTCTACAAGACGACGGGTCAGGTAACCCGCATCTGCCGTTTTCAAAGCCGTATCCGCCAAACCTTTACGGGCACCGTGCGTGGAGATAAAGTACTCAAGGATCGAAAGACCTTCCTTAAAGTTGGAAAGGATCGGGTTCTCGA
>CBINGV010000076.1:0-13358 GCA_966250255.1 uncultured Flavobacteriales bacterium
ATTGAGGCGCTTTAAATGGCTGATCGTTTGCGGGATTTTTGGGAAAAAGTGGAAACCTTCCGGCGTTTTTTCGCGCCATTTAATAAATTGTTCCCGTCCGTAAGGCTGGTAAAAAGTTGCGTTCAGCTCAATGCTGTTAAACTGGGTGGAATAATAGGCCAGCTCGTCTTTGGTGCCTTTGGGGTAAAAATTTTTCAGGTCGGTTTTGTTCCATTTGGCGCAGCCGACCGATACATTAAACTGTTTGGCTTCCTTACCGCCGAATGTCCTGAGCGTGTCCGGATGATCCTTTGGCAGGGATAAATCGAGCCCTTCTACATGTGCTACGCCTCCGAATTTCATAGTAATTGAATTTATCGTTTAATAATAGTAAGTACAATTAAGTGCTTTATGCGATAATTTTAAACACATAGCGCCTATGCTGGAGCTACGGCGTAAGCATTAGGCACATCGTTTTGTTTACAGGCACCAAGGTTTTTAAATAGCTCACATAGCAGCATGAGCGTTTGAAATTTTCCATTTACCGGTTTTGAGTTTGAGGAACGAGTTTAGACAAGCTCAATACTCACACTCCAACTCACACTTATGGTGCTGTGTTTATTTACATACTCGCCAGGTACAGCACCAAAATTGCGCTGATCGAAGCTGTCAATCCGAGCGCTTTCAGCCAGGAAAATTTTTCCCTGAACAACATAAAACCGTAGAAGGCTGAAAGCACAACAATCGATACATTGGTAATTGCCAGCACCGTCGAGTCCGACCAGGGCTTCATCTCCGAGTAGGATTTCATCAGCAGGAAAATTGAAAAATAGTTCGGAACTCCGAGGACAATTCCTGCCAGGATGTTGCGCGGGTGAAACTGTGTCTTTTTGCGGACAAGCTGGATCAGCAGGATGCATATACCGATCGTTCCCGCAATGCCGAAACCGATGGCACTGAAAAGCGAGGAAGGAAGATAGGTAAGCAATTTGTTCTGCACATAGTTGAGGCTGAAATCCAGGGCGCCGCTGCCCACAAAGAGCAAAGCGAGCATCCAGATCACCGGTTTTTCAAGGGAAGTTGTCCCTTCATCATCCAAAATATGCGAAATATCTTCCGTTTTCTTCGGCCAGGACATCAGCAATACGCCGGAAATAGCCAGCATAATGCCCAGCGCCCGCAAAAAAGTCAGGGCTTCACCATAAAGAACGATCATCAGCAGCATCGTCATCGCCATGCTCATTTTGACGGAAACAGAAGTGATCGCTACGCCATTGCGCTGCGAGCTGATCCCCATCACCAGGAATAGCGAAATGAACAGGACACCGCAGACAATTACCGCCGGAACCCACTCGGGATGCTGGAAGGCTTCTTCTTTAAGCTCGCCGCCGTAGAGCAGGAAACCGCAGGCGCAGGCCGTGAAATAATTGAATACGATCGCCTGGAAGGTGTCCACCTTGAATTTCGGGAAAAGCCGGAAGATCACAAAGATCAAAGAAGAGGCTAAAATACTGGCGATTAAAAAGATCATCCGCGAATGTAAGATGAATTTTTTTTATCCGGAAATGTTTTCCGGGATTTTCGGTTTTTTGCTGCGCTTAAATCGATTCAGCTTGATTTTTATCTTTCCCTTTTAGTGCTGCACAAGCAATTTTTGGGTTTCGCTGCTTCTTTCGCCGCAACTGCTTACGAAATAAAGGCCGTTGGGCAGCTGGTCCACGGGGAGGGAATACGAAACAAGTCCCGGCGCGATTTTCCGGTTATAAACAACCTGGCCGAGCTGGTTATGGAGCACAAGCTCTTTTTCTTCTGCCATTCCACTAAAATGAATGCTTAGCGTTTCATCGGCCGGATTGGGGCTGATCCGGAAAGCGCTTTCATCAGCAGCAATGTTTTCCACTTCCAGGGCCTGGTTTAAGGCGTTCAGCAAGGCGGCAGTAATCGGGTTGCGCGGGGCATTATTCCGGTTGATGGACAGCGCCAGTGTAATGCTGTCCTGTTGCTGGTGAATCGTTAGCTGGGTATATCCGCTGATATCGCCGCCGTGTCCGAACCAGCTTTTGTTATTGAAGGTATAACGCATTGTGCCGTAACCGTAGCCGTTGCAACCATCGCTAAAGTTGACGTTTGTGCAGCTTTTCATTTGGGTCAGTGTTGCCTCGCTCAAAATCTGGCCCGAAAACAGCAGGCGGGTAAATTTGGCCACATCTTTCGGGTACGACACCAGTGCGCCGGAGGTAAAGACCATGCTCGCAAAGCAATCGTTCAGCATCACAGAAGCATCCGTAGTAAAAGGCCCGGTGGTGGAAGTAAAGCTCGTCCAGCCGGTCGTCATCGGCCCGTTGATCTCTTCCGTTGGCGGGAAAAAAGTCTGGTTCAGCCCGTAAGGTTCCAGGATGCGTTCCCGGAGCTCTTCGGCAAACGTATTCCCGGTGATGTGCTCGATCAGCATACCGAGTAGGATGTAATTTGTATTGCAGTAGGAAAAAGCGGTATTTTGGGTAAAAACCGGGTCATCATTGTAGGTTTCGATCGCCAGCTGGGGCGTCCAGATACTGTCGGGGTGGCTGAACCAGGTATTGCCGGCATTCGGGTTCTGGCCGATGAAATTGTAAATACCGCTGCGCTGGTTGAGCAGGTAACGGATTTTGGTATTGGAAGGAATGGTCGCAATAGGAGAGAGGTGCGTACCGATTTCATCATCCAGCGTCAGCGAGCCTTCCTCGATGAGCTGGAACACGATGGTGGCCACAAAAAGCTTGGTTACACTGGCTTCCTGGAACAAAAGGGTGGTGTCCATCGGCGCGTTGCTGTAAATATGCGAAAGTCCCGAAGCGCCATTCCAGTAGCGGTTACCGGGAAGCAGAAGCGTTGCGGAGATCCCGGGTACATTGTAGGCATTGACGCAGCTGTCGAGTTTTTCCTGTAGCACTCCGGCGGTATAAGGGTCAACGGGAGTTTGTGCCCAAAGCCTGAAGAAGGGAAGAATCAGTAAGGCAAAAAAGAGTAGAGTACGTGTTGTTTTCATAAAAGCTGTTTTATCTAATCAAAAATAAACGCTTTGGTGTTTGAAAACGAAGAATTTATATAGACGGGATTTATTGACTGTAAACGGGGTTTTAATGTGCTAATGTGTTAATATGCTAATATGCTAATATTTGTGTGCTTACTTTCTTTGCGTTCTTTACGCTTAAGCCGTAGCTTTAGCGTAGGTACAGCGATCCCAAATCTATTTCCGGAAGTAATAATAAATATCATCCTCCGAAAAACGCTCATAAAATCGCGGTACCCCCTGCATCACCGGTGCCTTTACACCATCGAGGAATTTGTTTTTCCCGACAATGATCCGCGCTTCATCCCAGGCCTGGTTTACGAGGAAATACTGGAGGGTGCGGCTCCCGCCTTCCACGAACACCGATTGAATGTTTAATTGATATAAGGCCTCCAAAATAGGCTGTGTATCAATCGATTCCAGTTTGTGAAAAGTAACGTTCCCCTGGATGTCGTGTTTAATTCGGTTGAAAACGAGTGTTTTAAGCCCGTCTTTGAAAATGGTTGATTCAGCTGGAAGCTGTAACTGGCTGTCAATAATGATGCGTAGCGGATTTTTCCCCGTAACTTCGCGAACGGTTAAGCTTGGGTTATCGTTCTGGATGGTTTTGCGCCCCACAAGAATGGCCGGTTCATGACTGCGCCATTGATGCACCAGGCTTTGGGTTTCCGGCGAACTGATCCAGTTGATCCCTGTTGTATTTCCGGTACGCGGCTTATCGATAAAACCATCGGGGCTTTGCGCCCATTTCAGGATCACATAAGGCCGCTTTTTCTCATGAAAAGTAAAAAAGCGCTTGTTCAGTTTTCGGCATTCCTGCTCTAATACGCCCACAATGACTTCGATCCCGGCGGCTTTCAGTTTTTGAATACCTTTGCCGTCCACCTGCTCAAAACTGTCGCGGCAGCCGATCACAACGCGGCAAATCCGCTGCTCAATGATCAGGTCGGCGCAAGGCGGTGTTTTGCCGAAATGGGCGCAAGGCTCCAGGCTGACATAAATTGTACTTTCCGGGAGTAAGCCTTTGTCTTTAACAGAGTTAACGGCGTTTACTTCAGCATGCGCTTCACCATAATGCCGGTGGTAGCCTTCCCCGATGATCCGGTCGCGGTAAACAATCACCGCCCCCACCATCGGGTTGGGTGCTACATGGCCAGCCCCGAGCTGGGCCAGTTCAATGCAGCGCCGCATGTAAAATTCGTCATCGTACATGCGGCAAAGATAAAAGATTTAATCCTGGAAAGTATACTCGAACGAAAATTGATACCAGAGTTTTCCGCGGTAATGGACGATTTCGGATTTCAGGGTCCCGTTCTCATTGAATTCGCGCCGGTGGCTGGATCTTACGCTCAGATCCTCCGGTGACAGGTTTTCTTCCAGGACGCGGTTCCCTTTTTCATCATACGTGTTTTTGTAAACATAGGTCTTTTTACCTTTTTTGAAATGCTCGTTCAACAGCATTTGTTTTTTGTCATTGTAGGTATAGCGGTATTGGTACTGCACTTTGCCTTTCTTGAAATACGTCCGGGTTTCAACGAGGCCGTTCCTGGTCCAGGATTGGGTGAGAATAGAATCCTTTTCATAGGTGTTGATTTCGTAGGCAATGGAGTCGCGCGTAAATTTGCTTTCCGTGAGGTAAGGCTTTCCTTCGCGCAGAATGCGCTCGAAAACAATGTAGGAACCGTCGCTGTTCTCTTCCCGGTATTCACATTTGCTGGAAATGATTTCAGTTTTATTGCTCGCTTCGAGAGCCCCTTCAGGCTTACATTCGTAATTCCAGATCTTTTTGATCTTGTTGTTTTTCAAGTAGGTATTTTTCGTCACCTTGCCCGTATTGCCATATTCATAGAGCATTTTGTATTCGTTTTTACCTTGCTTTACTTTGCTTTCATTGACTTTTCCGGAGGCGTTGTAATCGATCAGCATCAGGTAGTCCTGCTTGCCGTCATCCGTTTTTATCTCGCTGGTTTTTTTGCCGTTGACAAACTCCCGTTTGTACTCGGTCTTGCTTTTTTTACTTTTTGATAAGCTGTATACCTGCAGGCTGTCGTGCAAATAATCGGCTTTAAACTCATATTTGCGGCTTGGGTTTTTGGAAGAAATCAGAAAACCTTTGCGGTTGAATTCCATTTCCGTTACTCCTTTTTTGCCTTTTTTGTTGATGTAGGTTTGTTTTACGCCTTTGATATTGGCTTTTTTGCGGACGTCAAAAGGGGCATAGTCGTAATAAAAGTCATAGTTTGAATTGAAATAATTGTAGCTGATGTAGTTGTATCTCCGGTGGATGTTCCGCCAGATGAGGTTGGGATCGCTGTTGAAGTCGATGTTTTGTTGCGCAAAGCAATTGCAGGAAATAACCAGGAATAGGATGATGTTTTTCATAAGCAGTTTTTGCTCTCTATAACTGCGTGGAGTGAAAACGTTACAAAAAAAAAAAGAGTTGTTAAGTTGTGAGTTGCTAAGTTATGAGTTATGAGTTATGAGTTAGAAGTTCGTGAGTGACGAGTTTGCATAAAACTCCATAACTACTAACTCCGAAACTAATTAACTCTCTACCGGTCAATCTTTGCTGCCAGCAGGTAAATCACCGCCATGCGAACGGCCACGCCGTTTTCCACCTGGTTGAGGATGATGGATTGTTTGGAATCGGCGACATCGGAGGTAATTTCGACTCCCCGGTTGATCGGGCCCGGGTGCATCACCACGATTTCCTTGTCGAGTGAATCAAGCAGCTCTTTGTCTAGTCCGAATTGCATGGAATACTCGCGCAGGGAAGGGAAATACTTGATGTCCTGGCGTTCCAGCTGGATGCGGAGCATATTCGCCACATCACACCAGTTCAGCGCCTGGCGGAGGTTGTGCTCCACTTTGACACCGAGTTGTTCGATGTGTTTCGGAATGAGCGTCGTTGGTCCGCAAACCATCACCTCGGCGCCGAGTTTCTGGAGGCAGTAAATGTTTGACAGCGCCACACGCGAATGCAGGATATCGCCGACGATCACCACTTTTTTTCCGGCCACATCGCCGAGTCTTTCCCGGATGGAATAGGCATCCAGCAAGGCTTGCGTCGGGTGCTCGTGCGTGCCGTCGCCGGCATTCACGATTTTCGCTTTCACTTTGGTCGAGAGGAATTGCGCTGCTCCGGGGTTCGGATGGCGCATCACCACCATGTCGACTTTCATCGACAGGATATTGTTTACGGTATCGATCAGCGTTTCGCCCTTTTTCACGGAGCTGCTGGCTGCGCTGAAATTCACGATGTCAGCAGATAGGCGTTTTTGGGCCAGCTCAAAGGAAAGGCGGGTGCGGGTAGAATTTTCGAAAAAGAGGTTGGCAATGGTAATGTCGCGCAGCGAAGGCACTTTTTTGATCGGCCGGTTGATGACCTGCTTGAAGCTGTCGGCTGTCTGAAAAATCAACTGGATGTCTTTTTCAGTAAGGTCCCTGATCCCGATCAAATGTTCAACGCTTAAATTATCCATGTGTTTCCTGTGAGTATAATACAACCTGGTCTGTGCCTTCAATTTCTTTCCATTCCACATTGACGCGCTCGGTGGTCAGCGTATCGATCGATTTCCCGATGTAGTCGGCCTGGATTGGCAGGTGACGCGTAAAGCGGCGGTCTATCAGCGCCAGCAATTCTACCTTTTCCGGTCGTCCGAAAGCCATCAGGGCATCAATTCCCGAGCGGATCGTGCGGCCGGTAAACAGGACATCATCAATCAGGATGACTTTTTTGTTTTCGATCACAAAATCGATGTTCGTCACACTGGGAATGATCGCTTTTTCACGGCGGCGGAAATCGTCGCGGTAAAAGGTAATGTCGAGCTTGCCGCAGGTAACGGGTCTTTCCAGGATGCTTTCGAGCTGTTTTTTCAGCCGGTCGAGCACATGAACACCGCGCGGCTGCAGGCCGATCAGTACTGTTTCGTCAAAATTGGGGTGATTTTCAATGAGTTGGTGGCAAAGCCGGTTAATGGTCAATTCAAATTGTTTGGAATTTAATATGACTTGCTTTTCCATCGCTGCAAATGTAAACATAAATTGGAAAACTGAAAACTGAAATTTGAAAATTATGAATGATGAGAGATGAATTTTGCTTCATGATTCAATCATGATCTCTAGTTTATCATTCATCGTTTATCGCTCCTCATTAATTTCGTCATTCTTGGATTTTTAACATGCCCACCCGGAAAAAAGATACCCTGGAAAATTGTTTGAAAAACGAACGATGAGCGAAAATCCTTCTTATTTTTGTAGCATAAAATAACCTCTTGCAAAAAATGAAAATTGGAATTGTATTATACCCGACGTATGGAGGTAGTGGCGTTGTAGCAACAGAATTAGGAAAAGCCCTGGCGGAAAAAGGCCACGAGATCCATTTCGTAACCTATTCGCAACCGGTTCGCCTGGGCAGTTTCCGCGAAAAAGTATATTACCACGAAGTCTCCGTGAGCGATTACCCGCTCTTCGAGTTCCAGCCTTATGAAACCGTGCTTGCCAGTAAGCTGGTGGACGTTGTGAAATATGAAAAACTGGACCTCCTGCATGTGCATTACGCCATCCCGCATGCTTCGGCAGCTTACATGGCCCAGCAGATTTTAAAAACCCAGGGAATCGATATTCCTTTCATCACCACCCTGCACGGGACCGACATCACGCTCGTTGGCCGAGACCAGAGCTTTGAGCCTGTGATTACCTTTTGCTTAAACCAGTCCAACGCCGTAACGGCTGTTTCGGAAAGCTTGCGTAAAGACACCTACAATCATTTCGGTACCGATCGTGAGATCCAGGTGATCCCCAATTTCATTGAATCGAAGGAAGAGCTCGGGCAGGTGAACATGGAACTCCGCCGCAAATATGCCGACGATGATGTGAAGATCATCACCCACACCTCCAACTTCCGGAAGGTGAAGCGTATTGAAGACGTGGTGACGGTATTTCACAAAATTTCGAAAGAAGTTCCCGCTAAATTATTGCTTGCCGGTGACGGACCGGAGCGGAACGTGGCCGAACGTATGGCCCGCGACCTTGAGATCTGCGAAAACGTGATTTTTGTCGGGAAAGTGCGCGACACCAGCCATGTGCTCGAAATCAGCGATTTGTTTGTCCTCCCCTCCGAAACAGAAAGCTTTGGTCTCGCAGCCCTCGAAGCGATGGCGGTAGGTGTTCCCGTGATTTCATCCAATACCGGGGGAATTCCGGAAGTAAATATCCACAATTATTCGGGCTATCTTTCCTATGTAGGTGATACGGATGATATGGCGCGCAACGCCATCGACCTGCTGACCAATGAAAAGAAATTGCACCAGTTCAAAGAACAGGCCCTCAAACGCGCCAAAGATTTCAGCATCGAAAAAGTCCTGCCGATGTACGAAGACTTATATATGTCGGTGGTGAAGAATGAAAAGTTGAAAATTGAGAATTAAGAATTCTTGCTTTTATGAGGGGATGACTTCCCTCCTTGAGGAGGGATTGAGGGAGGTGATAAAGTCTCCCTAACTTTTAAGTTTGATTTATTCTCCTTAAAAAATCAGGATGATAATGAAGTAAGTTTTTTTGGTCAAGTTATTCGTATGTCCTCCCCCTCGGTCCCCCTCCAAAGGGGGAAGATAATACTTCACGTTTAATTTTCCGTGCTAATTAAGCCGTTTCCCGGATCGCATCCAAAATAATATACCCGGCTTTCCGGATCTCATCTTCCGTAATATTCAAAGGCGGTGAAAGGCGGAAACTATAGGGATGGGAAAGAAACCAAAAGGAGATCAGTCCCTTTTCCAGGCAGCGTTTTACCACTCTTTCGACGCGTTCGAAACTTTCCATATCGAAGGCGAACATCATCCCGATGCGGCGAATTTCTTTGATTTCCGGGCTTTGAGCCACGATTTCTTCCAGCAATTTGCCCAGGCGCTCCACTTCGTGGTAATTGATTTCTGTTTCCATCACTTCAAGGCAGGCGAGGGCTGCGGCACAATTGATCGGGTGTCCGCCGAAAGTGGTAATGTGGCCCAACATCGGGTTGTAGGTAAATGCGTGCAGCTTTTCGCGCGAGGAAACCAGGGCACCGATCGACAGTCCGCCGCCCAGCGCTTTTCCTAAAGTCAGGATATCGGGAACAACATTAAAATGCTCAAAGGCAAATAGTTTTCCGGTCCGGCCAATCCCGCACTGGATTTCATCAAAAATCAGCTGGGCGCCTGTTTCCGTACATCTTTTGCGCAAAGCCCATAAAAAGCTGAGATCGGGAACGCGGACACCGGCATCGCCCTGCACCGTTTCGATGATCACGCCGGCCGTTTTTTCGGTAATTTGTTAGAGGTCTTCGATCCGGTTGAACTGCAGGAATTTCACATCAGCCAACAGCGGGCGGAAAGCCTGTTTTTTGACTTCGTTGCCCGAAACGCTCATCGATCCATGGGTACGTCCGTGATACGAGCCGCGAAAGCTTATCAGCTCTGTTCTCCCGGTGACGCGCTTGGCTAGTTTCAAAGCAGCTTCATTGGCTTCTGTACCCGAATTGACGGTATACACACAATTTAAGGAGTCGGGCAGGAGGGAAGCCAGTTTTTTGGCAAAATTCACCTGGGTATCCTGGATAAATTCGCCGTAAACCATCACATGCAGGTGCCTGTCAACTTGTTCTTTGATCGCTTCCACCACGCGCGGATGGCGATGCCCGATATTATTCACCGCAACACCGGCAATCATATCCAGATAAGCTTTCCCGGATTTATCGTAAATGTAAATCCCCGAAGCGCGCTCTACGTCAATCAGGTAAGGCGATGGATTGGTTTGGCCCTGGTATGTTAGAAAATCGTTCATATAATACAAAATAAAAAATGGGCCAATGAAGAGGGGCATAAGATCTTACGCCCCCCCTGGCCCATCATTTTTATATAGATTTATCCTTTTCTCGTAATCGCCTTATGAGCTGCATCCACGATATTGGACGTATCAATGCCGTATTTGGTCATGAGTTCCATCGGTGTTCCGGATTCGCCGAAGCTGTCGTTTACGCCCACATATTCCTGTGGGACGAGCATTTTCTGGGTCAGGACCTGTGCAACGGAGTCGCCCAAACCGCCATTGATCATGTGTTCTTCGGCAGTTACCACGCATTTCGTTTTGGCGATGGATTTCAGGAGGGTTTCTTCGTCGAGCGGTTTGATCGTATGCATGTTGATCACTTCCGCCTTGATGCCTTTTTTCTCAAGTACTTTGGCTGCTTCGATGGATTTCCAGACGAGGTGTCCGCAGGCAACGATCGTTACGTCGGAACCTTCTACGAGCACATCGGCCTTCCCGATCACAAACTGGGCGTCCGGCTTGATGAAAATCGGCATTACCGGGCGTCCGAAACGCAGGTAAACCGGTCCTTCGTGGCCGGCGATCGCAATCGTAGCCTGTTTTGTCTGGTTGAAATCCGCCGGAACAACAACCGTCATATTCGGCAGCATTTTCATCATCCCGATGTCTTCGAGGATCTGGTGGGTAGCTCCGTCTTCACCGAGGGTCAAACCGGCGTGTGAAGCACAGATTTTTACGTTTTTATGCGAATAAGCGATCGATTGACGAATCTGGTCATAGACGCGCCCGGTTGAAAAGTTGGCAAAAGTCCCGGTGAAGGGAATTTTTCCGCCCACGGTCATCCCGGCAGCGATCCCCATCATATTGGCTTCCGCGATCCCCACCTGGAAAAAACGCTCCGGGAAATCCTTTTTAAAGGCATCCATTTTCAATGAGCCGATAAGATCCGCGCAAAGGGCAACGACGTCCGGGTTTTGTTTTCCCAGCTCGTGTAATCCTTCCCCGAAGCCTGAACGGGTGTCCTTGTTACCAAAAATTTCAAATTCAATCATTTGCTTATAAATTTATAGTTGTTGTTTTGTTTGACAATATCCTAAAGTCCTTCGTAAACGTATAGGAGGTGGAAGCCAGGTTTTTCTGGCGGTAAACGAGGCGGTAATTCCCAGGCTGCAGGTCGACATAGCCGCTGAGCGAGGTCTGGCTCAGGTTGTAGACCCATTCCCATTTTCCGTTTTCGTCCTGTATAAAAATCTGCCCGACAATCGCTGCGCCGAGGCGGTAATTGAACGTTCCCGGCGCCGGGATCTCCAGGTTGGTGGTTGTGCTCTGCGACACCTCGATGGTTTTGTAGATCCGCGGCAGGCAAAGCACCTCCACGTCGTATTTACCGATAATGTATTTGTCAATGGAATTCACCTGCTGTACGTTGAGCGTTTGGGTTTTGCCGTTTTGCATGATGCGCACTTCAATCGGGTAATCGCGCACAGAATTCTGCAGGCGGAATTTGATGTAGCCCTGCGGCCCGTCCACCTCGATGATGTTGTGGGTGTTGCGTTTGAGCTCAATGTTTTTCTTTTCGATGACTGGGATGGTATTCACCACGAGGTCGTATTTCATGCCCGGATCGATCACCAGCGTGTCAGGGTTGCCGTAGCGGTTCATCGTGTGGGTAAAGGTATAGATCAGCTTGTTAGTGCCGGCCTGGTAGAGGAACATCGTTACATCCGTTTCGCGCGGGCTTTTGTTGACATCGTTGATGTTGATCTGGGCCGTTGTATTGACCAAAACCTTGTTGGTTACCGTTTTCAGCACATTGCTGAATGCGTCTTTGGTTTCGGCTTCGGCATAGCTCCCGATGCATTTGAATTTTTCGAGGTAGCTCAAATCCAGTCCCAAACCGATCACAAAAGGTGTCACATTGATGTTCTTGTCCTTCAGCTTTTTGGCAATTACACAAGGATCGTTGTCGCAGGCCTCAATTCCATCCGTAATGAGAATGATGATGTTGCGCGAGTTCATATCGGGGAAATCCCCTGCAGAAGCTTCAAGCGAGCGGGCAATCGGCGTGGTTCCCTTCGCCATGATCGATTTGATCCGGTTTTTGACCTGGGTGAAATTGTCTTTCGCAAAAGGCACTTCCAGCTTCGTGTCGTTGCAATCCTGGTAGGTGGCCGTAATGGGTGACTGGTGACCGTAAACCCGCAAGGCTATCTCGAGGTTCGGCACATCGCGGAGGCTGTCTACGTGCTTTGCAAGGATTTCTTTCGCTGCTTCAATCCGTGTTTGCCCGTTACCCCATTCCGCGTTCATACTGTTTGATGCATCAAGCACAAAGAGGATGCGCGTCAGCTTTTCCTGGGAAAAGACCCCCAAAGGAAGAACGAGGAACACTATGTAGAGTAATTTTTTCAATCTAACGATGAGTTATGAATGTTGAATTATGAATGAAATGAGTTGAATTTGGTTACAATTCATGATTCATCACTCAACATTCATCATTCCGGTTTAATAATCTCCGAGCGTTTCCGTCAACTGGATCAGGGCCGCCTGGAGCTGTTCTTCATTCGGTGCCGATCCGTGCCATTTGTGCGTGCCCATCATGTAGTCAACGCCCTGGCCCATCTCGGTTCTCATAATGATCACAATGGGTTTTCCTTTTCCGGTCATGGACTTCGCCTGATCGAGTGTTTGTTTGATTTCTTCGATATTATGCCCGTCCATTTCGAGTACCTCCCAGCCAAACGCTATCCATTTCTGTGCCAGGTTTCCGAGCGACATCACGTCTTCCACGTCACCGTCGATCTGGCGGCCGTTGAAATCAATGGTGGCAATCAGGTTATCGACCTTCTTGGCTGCTGCATAGATCGCTGCTTCCCAGATCTGGCCTTCCTGCAGCTCGCCGTCACCATGTAAAGTGTATACAATGCGATCGTCGTTGTTCAGCTTTTTCACCTGCGCTGTACCGATCGCGCAGGAAAGTCCTTGCCCGAGCGAGCCGGAAGCCATGCGCACGCCCGGCAGTTTTTTGTCTGTGCTCGGATGGCCCTGCAATTTGGAACCGAGGCGACGGAAAGAACCGAGGTCTTCCAACGGGAAATAGCCGCTGCGCGCCAGTACGCTGTACCAAACCGGTGAAATATGCCCGTTGGAAAGGTAAAACACGTCTTCGTTGACACCGTCCATTGAAAAAGGTTTGGGCTGGTGCTTCATGTGGTGAAAGTAAAGTACGGTTAAAAAGTCCGTGCATCCCAGCGACCCGCCCGGGTGACCGGAGTTGACCTGGGTTACCATTCTGACGATGTCTCTTCTGACCTGGGACGCGATTTCCGCTAATTGCTGATTTTCCATTGATTTTGTTAAAGAAGTGCCAAAAATAGCTAAAATGTGAGAGAAAATAAAAAGAATTTGTGAATATTTGTCCACAGAATATGTTTATATTTGATATTTCATACAAACAACAGAACACAGACTAAATCGAACATTTACATGAAGAAAATCGGCATCAATGGCTTCGGACGGA